>JACPRN010000306.1 GCA_016189945.1 Betaproteobacteria bacterium | reverse complement strand
GAGGCGCGTCACGTCCTCGCCGGCGACATAACGCTCGACCGCCGCGCGCACCAGGGCGCGCAGGCACTCGATCTCCGTCTGCAGCTCCGCCAGCTTGAACTGCACCACCTGGTTGTCGAGGATGCTGCGCCCGAAGGCTTGGCGCTGGTGGGTGTAGGCAAGGGTATCCTTGATGACATCCTCCAGAAACGCAACCATCTTCGCCGAGCTGAACAGCCGCTCCTGCTGAAACTGCTCCATCTGATAGATGAACCCGCGGTTTTCCTCGCCGATGCGGTTGGA
Organism: Betaproteobacteria bacterium; assembly: GCA_016189945.1. Taxonomy (GTDB): domain Bacteria; phylum Pseudomonadota; class Gammaproteobacteria; order Burkholderiales; family SG8-39; genus JACQTO01. The sequence goes on along the minus strand of JACPRN010000306.1, from coordinate 8,024 downwards.
CTGCGGCACGCGGACCTCGTCGAAGAAGATCTGCGCCGTGTCGGAGCTGCGCAGCCCCAGCTTGTCCAGTTTGCGCGCGACCGTAATTCCCTCGGTCTTCATCGGCACCACGACGAGCGACTTGTTCTTGTAGGGTCCGCCCTCGCTCGAGGTGTTCGCCAGCATGCACATCCAGTCGGCCTGCGTGCCGTTGGTGATCCACATCTTCGAGCCGCTGATGAGGTAGTCGCCGCCGTCGCGTCTGGCGAAGGTCTTCAGGCTCGCGACATCGGATCCCGCCCCGGTTTCCGAGACGCCGATGCAGCCCACGAGGTCCCCTGCAATCGACGGGGCGAGCCATTGCCTGCGCAGAGCGTGGCTGCCGTGCCTGGCAAGGGCGGGGGTGCACATGTCGATCTGCACGCCGATCGCGGTCGAAACGCCTGCGGCCCTGATGTGCCCGAGTTCCTCGGCAAACGCGATCTGGTAGGAATAATCGAGCCCGAGGCCCCCGTATTCGGCCGGCTTGTCGATCCCGAGCAGCCCGGCATCGCCCAGAATCTTGAAGACCTGATGCGCAGGAAAGATCCCGGCCGCTTCCCATTCATCGACGAACGGATTGATGTGCTTGTCGATGATGCGCCGCGTCGTGCGGCGCAGCTCTTCGTGTTCCGGCGTGAAAAGCATGGCTGGACGGGGGGATGGGGTCTGACCCCATTTTCAAGAAAATGGGGTCAGACCCCTTACATCGCCTTTACATCGCCAGGTGGAAGTGCGTGACGTTCTTGCCCTTGGCCACTTCGCGCACCAGATCGGCCACGCGGCCGGCGGAAACGGCATCCGCGAGCGGCATCGGCCCCGCGGCGCGCAACGCGCGGATGTGATCGGGCATGAACAGGTACTCGAGGAGCATCTCCTCGTCGTTGGCAAAGGGCCCGTTTTCGCGGCGAAAACGCTCCACGATCGGATCGAGCGTCAAGCCGGGCCGCACGGTGATCGGCTGCCTGCCCGTGCGCCGGGTGATGGTGTCGAGCAGATTGCCGCTGACGGGCGCGGGCGTCTCGCCGTAGTAGCCGAGCACGAGCTGGTCCACCTCGTTCAGCGTCACCTTGTAGCGCCCGTAGAGCACGTTGAGCGCCGCCTGCGTGCCGATGATCTGCGAGTACGGCGTGACCATCAGCGCCCAGCCCAGGTCCTCGCGCACGCTTGGAAGCTCCTCGAACACTTCCTCCATCCTGTGATCCAGTCCGAGCTGGGCCATTTGCGCGCGGAAATTGGAAATCATCCCACCGGGCATCTGGTGCGTATAGAAGGAGGGATCGTATTCGGCGGGCTGCCCGGTGGGCTTGTGGTGGCGTTCGGCCACGGCGAAGAAATGCTCCTCGATCTGCGCGATCGCCTCCGGATCGAGATTCACTTCGTAGCCGGCGCGCTTCAAGTCGCGCGCCATCGAGCCGGTTGCCGGAAGCGACGAGCCGTTTGCAAGCGGGCGCGCGGCGGTCCACAGGCCCTCGACGCCATGATCGACCGCCTCCAGGTTGGTGGCGGGCCCGAGGCCCGTCACGCAGTGGGAGTGGACATACAAAGGCCGCCCGGCAGAAACGGCCTTCATCGCGGGCACCAACGTACGCACGCGCTCGGGCGTGAGGATCCCGTTGGGGTCTTTCAGCACCAGGATGTCGGCGCCCATTGCGACCAGTTGCCTGGTCTTTTCCACGAAGTGTTCGTCCGTGTGCACGGGGCTGATGGAGTAGACCACGCTCGCGAGCATGGTGACGCCCGATTTTCGCGCGGCGCGCATCGGCACTTCGAAATTGCGGATGTCGTTGAGTCCGTCCAGTATGAACAAGCGGTGAATGCCGCCTGCGGCACAGGTGCGATAGTAGAGTTCGAGCATGTCGTCGGGCATCAGCGCCTTGCCTACGCTGTGGCCGAGGCACCCGCCGATCTTTTGCATCGGCGTGCGCTTGATGCGCTCGCGCAGCAGGCGCAGCCGATCCCAGGGGTTCTCCTTGAGGTAGCGCACGCAGGAATCCATTGCCGAAGTGCTCATGCACTCGATGGCATCGAACCCCGCGCGGTCCATCGCCGGCAGAATGGGCAGCATCATCGCGGTCGTCATTCGCGTCGCCCATAGCGACTGCTGTCCGTCGCGCACCGTCGAATCAATCACCTTGATCGTTCTCGCCATGATCTTGTCTCCCGCACCGTCAATCCGGCTCAATGTACATCAATGCCTGGCCGTGCTCCACCATGCTCGCGTCTTCGATCAGTATCTCGGCTATCCGGCCTTTGCACGGCGCGAGCACGCTGGTGAACATCTTCATCACTTCGATCAGGCACACCGCATCGTTTGCCGCCACCTTGCTGCCCACTTCCACGAAAGGCGGCTGGTCGGGCGCCGGGCGCCGGTAGAAGACGCCGACCGAGGGCGCGGTGACCGCCACCCACCCCTCGGGCACTTCGGCGATCGCTTTGGGCGCGAGCGCGGGCTTGGCCGGGACCGCTGCAGGCGCCGGGCCAGGTGCCGCAGCCGCGGGCGCGATCGCCGGCGCCGCGAGAGCGCTCGGGCGCGGTGCCGGCGCGCTGAAAGGCTGCACCGCGCCCGCGCCGCTCTTGCTCACGGCGAGCCGCACGTCGCCGATCTCCAGCCGCAGATCCTGCAATTCCGAATCGAGGAAGATCTTGAGGACCTCCTTGATTTCCTCAATCGAAGGACTCATGCTGTCGCCTCCGCGTAATTGACTTGCAACCGGCCGAAGCAGCGCTTGGCCGGATTCGCGCCATGCCAGGCGGGTAGCGCGCGAGCATTCTACCAGAGGGTATTGCACGATCCGTCGTTGCCCGGATGGGTGTTTGAGAAAGCCAAGGAGAGCAAGATGAAGACTGAATTCTGCACGGTGGAGCGCGATGGGCACTTGACGGTGGTTACCCTCGGGCGGCCGGAGGTGATGAACGCGCTGCACTTTCCCGCCAACGAAGAGCTGGAGCGCGTCTGGGACGAATTTGCGCGCGATCCCGAGCAATGGGTGGCGATCGTCACCGGTGCCGGCGAGCGCGCCTTCTGCACCGGAAACGATCTCAAGTACCAGGCGAAGACGGGCGAGCGGCCGCGCATGCCGCTCTCGGGTTTCGGCGGACTGACCGCGCGCTTCAACCTGAACAAGCCGATCATCGCCGCGGTCAACGGCGCCGCGATGGGCGGCGGCCTGGAACTCGCGCTCGCCTGTGACCTCATCATCGCCGCAGAAAATGCGCGCTTCGCGCTGCCCGAGCCTCGCGTAGGCCTGGCCGCGCTTGCCGGAGGCATCCATCGCCTGCCGCGCGCGATCGGCTTGAAGCGCGCTATGGGCATCATGCTCACCGGGCGGCAAGTCCCGGCACGCGAAGCCTACGAGCTGGGCTTTGTCACCGCGCTCGCTCCGGCGGGGCAGGCGCTCGCCGAAGCGAAGAGCTGGGCCGAGCAGATGCTCGAGTGTTCGCCCATGTCGCTGCGGGCGACCAAGCAGATCGCGATGCGCGGCTTGACCATCCCCGACATCGAAATCGCCTATCGGGTCGAATACGAAGCGGTGACGAAACTGAGAAACGGCCCCGACTACGCCGAAGGCCCGAAGGCGTTCGCCGAGAAGCGAAAACCGGTCTGGAGCAGCCTCTAGAGCGCCCGATGGATGACGACTGGAAGCAGGCCTGGCAGCCGCTCGTCGAGGCGGTCGGCCAGGACTTCAGCGAGGGCAAGCGGTACTGGGGCGCCGATTGCGTCGAGAAAGGGGGAATCCGCAGGTTCCTCGAGCCGCTCGAGTTCGATTGCCCGCTGCATTACGACGACGCGATCGCCCGCCGCCATGGCTACGGCGGCGTGATCGCGCCTTTCAGCAGCTATCTGAGCCTGACGATCCCCGCAATCTGGCGTCCGGGAAAGAGCGTCTTCACCAGCGCCGAGCCGCACGCGCAGCCGGAATCCGACAATCCGATCGCCGGCATCGGGACCAAGCTTGCGCCGCCGACAAGCGGCTATTTCGCCACCGACCTGGAGATCGAATACCTGAAGCCGGTACTCCTGGGCGATCGGCTGTGCCGCGCCGGGCGCAAGCTCCTGTCCTGCGAGCCCAAGGAAACGAAAGTGGGGTGTGGCGCGTTTACCTGCTGGGAAACCGAGATCCGCAATCAGGACGACGAGATCGTGGCGCTCTTACGCCTCACCGTCTTCAGCTACAACCCGCATCCGGAGCAATGAGGTTCCAGCGGTGGATTGGTCCAAACAGCGCTACTGGGACGATATCGAAGTCGGGGACGAAGTCCCGCCGGTGAGCTTTCCCTTGAGCATCTACCGCATGGTGATGGCCGCGGGCGGCAACCGGGACTTCAATTCCATCCATCACAATTCCGAATACGCGCGCCGCACCGGCGCCCCCGACATGTACGCGAACAACACCTTCCTGCAGGGCATGTGGGAGCGCACGGTGCGCGAGTACATCGGCCTGGCCGGCGTCATCAGGAAAGTCGCAGGGTTTCGCATGAAGATCTTCAACACCGTGGGCGAGACCGTGGTCGCCCGCGGCAGGGTGAAGAGGCGCTGGCTCGAGGGCACGGCCGGAATGCTCGAGCTTGAGATTTGGTGCGAAACCTCGAAGGGCGTATCGGTTGGCCCCGGTACGGTAACAGTCACGCTTCCCAGGCGCGAGGCACCAGGCGGTGCACGAGCAGCCTGCTAGGCCGTTCGGCCATCCCTAGCTCTGTGGCATGCGCGCGAGCGCTTCAGCAGGCGCGAGGATAGGCATGCCCTGGTATTGCTTGAGATTCAGAAGATGAGCATCCCCTGAAACGATGGCGTCCGCCTGTGCAGCCAATGCCGTCGCAAGCACAACATCGTCAGTGAAATCCTGCGCAATGGTCGTGGAGATGATTGCGGGCGCGACAATGGTTGCAAGCGCTGCAAAGCCATCAAAGATTTCTTCGGCGCTCAATCCCCTGACCTCAAGCTGCTTGGCGAACTTCTCGCGCACCAGCACGCCGCGCAATTCGGCCAACAACGGTACGCTGGTGAAAAGAAACACGGTCTTACTCTGTGCTGCGTCGATCAACTTGCCCGGCGTGCCGCGCCACAGCAGGGCCGACACCGCTGCGTTCGTATCAAGTACCAGACGCACAACGAACTTGCGCGCGGTAGGCGTCGATCTCGGCTTGGATTTCCTCGGCCGTCATTGGAGGCAGGGGTTCCGCGGCAAGTTTCTCACGAGCCTTTGACAGGCGCTCGACACGCTTGGCACGCAGGGCTTCGCGCACGAGTCGCTCCAGTTCCTCTGGCATGAGCAACCCCGCTTGTTGGGCTTCCTTCGCCAGGCTATCAGGAAGTTCCAGCGTTACTTCCAAAGTCGTCATTGCGTCCTCAGTTGCCGCGGTCATAAATTTGATGTTTATTGTACGCGTTGTTCGGCACTGCCGCCATTACGTTGCTGTTGACCTTGTCGGCACCCACGTTTGGCTAGGGTGGCTGAATGGCGCCCCCGCGCTGCCCGAGGCTGAGCGCCGCGCGCTCGATCGACGCTGGAAGTCTTGAAAGTGCCAAGCCGTGTTGCAGGATGACTCGATCGTGCTCCCCATCCACTTTGGTTACCTTATTCGGCCACCTCGACCATGATGTTGTCCACGGGGGTAGTCGGGCCGGGGCCGTTCATCTGCAGGTTCAGCATGGTGACCGTAGAGCATGCGCGCAACGACAACCGCAGGAGCGAGCGCCGGTGACGGGCGCGAGGGCGCACGCAGCTTGGCCAGGTTAGCCAAGATAGGGTATCCTTCATTCCCGTGCACGGAGGATCCCATGACCACCCAGGTCAACATGCTGGAAGCGAAGAATCAGCTCTCCAAGCTGGTGAAAGCGGTCGTTGCCGGCGAGGACGTCGTCATTGCGAGCAATGGCGTACCCATGGTGCGTCTGGTGCCCGTGAAGGTGCGGCGCAAGCCGCGCAAGCCCGGCGCATGGTCGAAACTGCCCGCGGCGGCTCCGGACTGGGACGCGCCGGAATTCAACCGGCGGATTGCGGATGAACTGGCGGGCAGGCGCGCGCGATGACGCGCTACCTGCTGGATACCCACGTGATCTATCGCTGGATGCGCGATGACCGGCGCCTCGGGCGCGAGCTGCGCAGGATCCTCGCCCAAGCCGACTGCGCCGTGAGCGCGGCGAGCGTATGGGAGATGCTGATCAAGAATTCCCGCGGCAAGCTTCCGCTGCCCAAGGGTTCGCTCGGCGATGCCATGGAGGCACAAGGATTTCGGGTGCTCGCAATCACCGCGCGGCATGTCGAGGCGACTCGGCGGTTCGATCAGGCGATCGCAGACCCGTTCGATCGACTTCTGCTGGCCACGGCGGCCGAAGAAGGCATGTTTCTGCTCACGCAGGACGCGGGTATTCTCGATCTCGCCAGGCGAACCAGACTCCCGGTTGCAGAGATCAAGGCGTGACACGGCCTTGAGGAACGGTCGCGATCCGGCTGCAGATGTTCTCGTGACCGGCTTCCGATTTGAGCAGCGCTTCGACGATGCAGGTGTCGAGCAGGTATTTCAACGCTTGAAGTACCGCTCACTCAATCGTGGACCGAATTTCCATGGGCCCGCGGCTTTCATCCGGTCGATGGCTCGCAGCACCGCTCGGCCGTAAGCAGTCGTTTTCGGAGCCGGACTCGGTTCGCGCAGCGCGGCGCGCTTGAGCGCAGGCCGCCGCGATGTGGTGGTTGCCGTCATGATCTTTCACCTGCCAAAGCTCGCAAAGCGCTCCAGAATTCTACACCGTCCGGCATGCCGCGTTTAGAGTATCCGGTATTCAGGTGGTATTCAGGCGATCAACACGGGTTCGCACCAAGGCCAAGCTTCATACTACCGGGCGCGCCGGAGGGGATGACACTGCACGCGAAACCATTTCGATCACGCCCGCTTGATGCGCAATTTCCGGTCCGTGAGCAACACGTAACAGCGGGCGAAGGGTCCCCTTTTCGTTAGCGAAGTTTCGTTTTTCCTCCTCCACGCCGTTTCCGGCATTTGAATTCAGTTGGGTGAAGACGGGGATGCGATCACGAATCCCCGCATTTCATTGCATTCGATCCGGGCGCCGCGGTCACCGAACGACCTCGACCATGATGTTGTCCACGGGGACCGTGGGGCCGAGATGGTTCATCTGCAGGTTCAGCATAGTGACGGTCGCCTCGCCCGGTGTTCCGTCTTCTTGCGGGCTCGTGCCGCCCGGTATATGGTGAGTGTATGGCACGCAGAATTTCGACGACGATTCGCCTGGACGAAGAGGACGTCCGCGCCCTGAAGCGGGCGCGCGCGGCCGGCCACTCGACCTCGGAGCTCGTTCGCAAGGGCTTGCGCGTCGTCGCCTCGCGCTACTACGCGCGCCGGCGTCCGCCCTCGACGCGGCTGTTCGAGTCGACGGACACGAAGCTGGGAGACGAGTCCGAGCTGTTCCGAGTGCTCGAAGATTGAGCCGGCCGATCATCGCCGACACCGGCGGACTTCTGCGCGCGCTCGCACGCACGCCGGATCGCAGAGCGAGCTTTCTGGAATACGAGTCCGTTCTGACCTCATGCGAGCCTGGTGATCGTGCCGGCCCTGGTCCTCGCCGAAGTGGACTACTTCCTCCGAGCAGAGCGGGCCGCGATGCGCAAGCTGATCGCCGAGATCTTCGATCCGGGGACCCGCTACGAATACGAGTTTCCGCTTCCCTCCGATCTTGTTCGGGGCCTCGAGCTCGACGCCAAGTTCAAGGACCTCAATCTCGGGCTGGTCGACGGTACGCTCGCTGCTCTCGCGGAGCGACGCCAGGTCTACCGCGTCTTGAGCACGGATCGGCGTGACTTCGGTGCAATCCGCGTAGGCCCGCGCCTCTCGCTTTCGCTCGATCTCCTGCCGTAGCAGATCGACTCACCGCCTCAGTTGCTTTCTTTCAAACACCGCCGCGGAAGCGCTCGCGCGCATCGCGCGGTCACGATAGCCGCCGCCTCCTCCCCTTGCGGGGGAGGATTGAGGTGGGGGGTGACTACGCG
>JACPRN010000308.1 GCA_016189945.1 Betaproteobacteria bacterium | reverse complement strand
TCTCCAGTATCCTTCGATCGCCTTCAGTCGTGTTCCGCGAAGCTGCCGAAAAATGGGAACCCTGGCAAGGCTGGCGCCCCTGGCGCAGCTAGACCATTGACCGTGCCCGCCGGGATCGCACCCGGTCTATTTGGCAGCAGTTCTTCTCGCAGGAAGCCGTTATGACCGAAGCCGAATTCAGGCAGTTCGCTGCCCAGGGTTTCAACCGCGTACCGCTCGTTCTCGAGACCTTCGCCGATCTCGAGACACCGCTCTCGGTCTATCTCAAGCTCGCCAACCGGCCCAACACCTACCTGCTCGAATCGGTGGTCGGGGGCGAGCGCTTCGGCCGCTACTCGTTCATCGGCCTCGCAACCCGCACTGCGCTGCGCGCTGTGGGGCGCCTGGTCGCCGTCATGAAGGGCGACGCGGTAACCGAGAAGTCCGAGAGCGCCGATCCGCTTGAATTCGTGCGCGCGTTTCTGGCGCGCTACCGCGTCGCCGAACTCCCCGGTCTGCCGCGCTTCGCGGGCGGACTGGTGGGCTACTTCGGCTACGACGCGGTGCGCTGGATCGAGCCGCGGCTTGCCACCGGGTGGCTGAAACCCGATCCGGTCGGCTGCCCGGACATGCTGCTCCTCGTATCCGAGGAACTGGCGGTGGTCGACAACCTCACCGGCAAGCTCTACCTGGTGGTATTTGCCGATCCGAACCAGCCGGGCGCGTACCAGGAGGCGCGGGCGCGGCTGCGCGAGCTGCTCGGAGCGCTGCGCCTGCCGCTCGATCTCGCCCGCGAGCGAACCGGCGCGCTGGGCGAGCCGCGCCTGAATTTCGAGCGGTCGCGCTTTTGCGCCGCGGTGGCGAGGGCGCGCGAGTACATCCACGAGGGCGACGCGATGCAGGTCGTGCTCTCGCAGCGCATGTCGCTTCCCTTCGGCGGCTCGCCGATGTCGCTCTACCGCGCCCTGCGCGCGATCAACCCGTCGCCGTACATGTTCTATTTCGACTTCGGCGCGTTTCACGTGGTCGGTTCTTCGCCCGAGATCCTGGTGCGGCTGGAAGGCGGTGCGGTCACGGTGCGGCCGATCGCCGGCACGCGCTCGCGCGGGCGAACGCGCGACGAGGACCTGGCGCTCGAGCGCGAGCTGCTCGCCGATCCGAAGGAGGTGGCCGAGCACGTGATGCTGGTCGACCTGGGGCGCAACGACGTCGGGCGCGTGGCGCAGACCGGCACGGTGCGCGTTACCGAGTACCTGGGCATCGAGCGCTACTCGCATGTCATGCACATCGTCTCCAACGTCGAGGGACGCGCGCGCGCGGAGCTGGACGCCATCGCGGTGCTGCGCGCGGCGTTTCCCGCCGGCACGGTGAGCGGCGCGCCCAAGGTGCGGGCGATGGAGATCATCGACGAGCTGGAGCCGGAGCGGCGCGGCATCTATGCGGGGGCGGTGGGTTACCTGGGGTTTTCCGGAGACATGGACCTGGCGATCGCCATCCGTACCGCGGTGGTGAAGGACGGCCTGCTCGAGGTCCAGGCCGGAGCCGGGATCGTGGCCGACTCGGTCCCGGAAACGGAGTGGCAGGAAACGCAGAACAAGGCGCGCGCGGTTCTGCGCGCGGCGGAGATCGCCTTGAGCGGCTTCGAGGCTTTCATGGAGCCTTCAACCCGGCAGGTTCCGACCCCGCAGGCTCTGCCTGCAGCGCCGGTTCCGGAATAGCGCAGAATAGGCAACGTTTACATTCTGGTGGATTGTTTTGGCCAGAGGAGGTGACGATGATTCCATCTCTCAGGTTCTTCACTGTGACGGCGGTGCTCTTGGCGATCGCCGGCTGCGCCGTCGACACCGGGATCCGCGGTTTCTGGACCCTGCGCGACACCGATTTCAGAAGGCTGAAACCGGGCATGACCAAGGCAGATGTAGTGGCGATCGTGGGCAAGCCGCCCGCAGCGGTGACCTACCCGAATCTGCGCGAGGAGGTGTGGGACTACAGTTACCTGGATACGCAGATTCACATGCGGGCCTACGTGTACTTCGATACCAGGGGCGTTTTCAAGCACCACGTCGAAGCGTTCGACATGGACTATTACAGCGGACCGGATGCGCCGAACAACTGAGCAGGGTTTCAGATGCTGCTGCTGATCGACAACTACGATTCGTTCACCTACAACCTGGCGCAATACCTGGGCGAGCTCGGGGCCGGCGTTCGCGTGGTGCGCAACGACGCGATCGATATCGCCGGGATCGAGGCCCTCGCGCCCGAGCGGATCGTCATCTCTCCGGGACCGTGCACGCCCGACAAGGCCGGCGTGTCGCTTGCGCTGATCGGCGCATTTTCGGCGCGCGTTCCGATTCTCGGCGTGTGCCTGGGTCATCAGGCGATCGGCCAGGCTTTCGGCGGGCGCATCGTGCACGCCCGGCGCGTCATGCACGGCAAGACCTCGGCGGTCCGCCATCGCGGCGCCGGGGTCTTCCGCGGGCTGCCGGATCCGCTTCGCGTCGGGCGCTATCATTCGCTTGCGATCGAGCGCGAGAGCCTGCCCGCGTGTCTCGAGGTCACCGCGGAGGCCGAAGACGGGGAGATCATGGGGGTGCGCCACCGCACGCTGGCGGTCGAAGGCGTGCAGTTCCATCCCGAGTCGGTGCTCACCGAAGAGGGGCATGCGCTGCTGAAGAATTTCCTGAACTAGCCGCCAGCGCGCGCTGCGTCGTCAGGCCGGGGCGAACAGACCACAAAGGGGGGATACCATGAGCATCACCAATACCGACGCGCTGATGCGCACCATCGAACACCGCGAGATCTTTCACGACGAGATGCTCGACTTGATGCGCCGGATCATGAGCGGGGAGATGTCGCCGGTGATGATCGCGGCGATCACCATCGGCCTGCGGGTGAAAAAGGAGACGATCGGCGAGATCACTGCGGCGGCGCAGGTGATGCGCGAACTCGCGACCAAGGTCGCGGTGAAAGACTCCGCACATCTGGTCGACGTCGTCGGCACCGGGGGCGACGCCGCGCACAGTTTCAACATTTCGACCGCAGCCACTTTTGTCTGCGCCGCGGCCGGCGCGCGGGTGGCCAAACACGGCAACCGCGCGGTGTCTTCCAAGTGCGGCAGCGCCGACGTGATGGAGGCGCTCGGCGTGAACATCAACTTGAGCCCCGAGCAGGTGGCGCGCGCGATCGACGAGGTGGGCGTCGGCTTCATGTTCGCGCCGCATCACCACGCGGCGATGAAGCATGCGGCGCCGGTGCGCCGCGAGCTGGGCGTGCGCACGATTTTCAACATCCTGGGGCCGCTCACCAATCCGGCGGCGGCGCCCGCGCAGCTCCTGGGGGTGTTTCACGCCGACCTGGTGGGCATCCTGGTCCGCGTTCTGCAGCGGCTGGACGCGCGCCACGCCATGACCGTCTACGGTGCCGAGGGGCTGGACGAGATCTCGATTTCGGGGCAGACGCTGGTGGGCGAGTTGAAGGACGGCCGCGTGCAGGAATACACGCTGCACCCGGAGCGCTTCGGCCTGCCGGTGCACGATCCGCGCGCGCTGCGGGTGAACACGGTCGAGGAATCGCGCGCCATGCTGATCGGGGCCCTTGAGAACAGGCAGGGCGCGCAGCGCGATATCGTCGCCTTGAACGCCGGCGCGGCGATCTATGTCGCCGATCTCGTTCCCACGCTCGAGGACGGCGTCGAGCGCGCGCTCGAGGTGATCGAAAGCGGCGCCGCGCGCGCCAAGCTGGACGAATTCGTCAGCTTCACGCAGAGGATCGCAGGGTAATTTTGGGCACCGGCGCTGCGATCGAAGGCGTGCTCGGCCGCATCCTGGAGGACAAGGCGGCCGAGGTGGGGCGCGCCAAGGCGAAGCTCCCGCTTGCGGAAATCCGCGCCCGCGCGGAAGCAGCGCCGGCCGTGCGCGAGTTTGCCGCCGCGTTGCGGGGCAAGATCGAGCGAGGCGCGGCCGCAGTGATCGCCGAAATCAAGAAAGCGAGTCCGAGCAAAGGCGTCTTGCGCGAGGATTTCGACGTCCAGGCGATCGCGGAATCGTACGCACGCCACGGCGCGGCCTGCCTTTCGGTGCTGACCGACGAAAAATATTTTCAGGGCTCGGCCGCGGACCTGGTGCGCGCGCGAGGCGCCTCGGGCTTGCCGGTGCTGCGAAAAGATTTCATCATCGATCCCTACCAGATCTACGAGGCGCGCTCGATCGGCGCCGACTGCATTCTGCTGATCGTCGCCGCGCTCGACGCGCGACGGTTGCGCGATTTCGAGGCGCTTGCGCGCGAGCTCGATCTCGCCGTGCTCGCCGAGGTGCACGAGCGCGCCGAGCTCGACCGCGCCCTTGAGCTTGCCACGCCGCTCATCGGCATCAACAACCGCAACCTGCGCACGTTCGAGACGTCGCTCCAAGTCACGCTGGGGCTGCGCGAATTCGTTCCGCCAGAGCGGATTATCGTCACCGAGAGCGGGATTGCGACTGCTGCCCACGTGAAACGCCTGCGCGATCAGGGCGTCAATGCGTTTCTGGTCGGCGAGGTTTTCATGCGTGCGCCAGATCCTGGGAAAGCGCTCGAACGTATAT
>JACPRN010000307.1 GCA_016189945.1 Betaproteobacteria bacterium | reverse complement strand
AGGAGCGAGACCACCGCGAAGGTGGCGCAGACGCACACCGGCGCGCTGGTGGGCGATGACAGGATTTTCGGCGCAGCGTGCCGCCAGCTTGGAATCATCAGGGTCGAGTCGATCGAGGAACTGGTCTTGAGCGCCGATCTGATGTCCAAGATCGGGACCGTTCGCGGCGCCGGCGTTGGACTGGTTTCATTCTCCGGCGGCATTTGCGAGATCGGCGCCGACCGCGCCGCCGACGAAGGCGTCGATCTGCCTGCATTTGCCGCATCGACGGTGAACGAGCTGCGCGCCGTACTGCCTTCCTACGGCACAGCGGCCAATCCGCTCGATGTTACCGGGGCCGTGATCACCGACACCTCGCTGTTCGAGACGGCGCTTGCCATCGTGGGGAAAGACCCCACGATTTCGCTGCTCGCCTGCGTCTTCGAGGTTCCCGCGAGCGAATACGACAAGCAGCCGGTCTATGTCAACCTGGTGCAATCGATCGGGCGCGGATTGGCGGCGGCGAAGATCCCCGCCATCCTGATCAGCCACACCCTGAAACCGGTGACCGACGTGAGCCGCGAGCTGATCGCCGCGGGAAGTCTGCCCTATGTGGCAAGCGGCGTCGATCTGGGCTTGAAGGCGATCGCCCATGCGCTTGCCTGGAACGAAAGGCGCATGCGCCCGGTTCCCGAAGCAGCAGCGAAGGTCATGCCGGCGCAGGCGTCGATTCCTGCTTCCGAAACCGAGGCGCTGCGCTATCTCGCCGCGTTCGGCGTGCCCGTCGTTCCCTCGGTGCTCGCCCGGACCGAGAAGGAGGCGCTCGAAGCGGCGCGCAAATTCGGCGGCAGCGTGGCGATGAAAATCGCCTCGCCCGACATCGCGCACAAGAGCGACATCGGCGGCGTGGTCCTCGGCGTCACGGGAGAAGAAGCGATCCTGGAGGCCTATCGCAAGATCTACGCCGCCGTGCAAAGCGCGCGGCCGGACGCGGCGCTCGCCGGCATCGCGGTGTCTCCGATGCGCCGCGGCGGCCTGGAGTTGTTTATCGGCGTCAAGCGCGACCCGCAATGGGGCTGTGCGCTTGCCGTGGGCCTTGGCGGCGTGTGGATCGAAGCGCTCGCCGATACCAGCCTGCGCCTACTGCCCGTTGCCGCGCAGGATGTTCGCGAAATGCTGGCCGAACTGCGCGCCGCGGAGATCCTCAAGGGTTACCGCGGAATGCCTGCCGCCGACCTCGACGCGCTGGCGCGGGTGATTGCGCGGATCGGCAATGCCGCCTTGGCCCTCGGGGATGACCTCGACTCGCTCGAAGTGAACCCTCTGTTCGTCGCAGGCAAGGCCATTGAAGCGCTCGATGCTTTGGCCCTAAGCAAACGCATCGAGTGACCCGCGTCAAGGTGCCGAGCGCGCCCCGGCCGCTCTACCCGAGCCGTTTGCCGACAAGCGCCGGTGACGGCGCCCTGCTGCCCTACTTGGACAGCGCTATCGATTGCTTGGGCGCGAGCGCGGTGATCGGGATGCTGACGCGCATCGCATCGAGCACCTTGCGCATCTCCGCGACGGTGAGCGCTCCGGGCGGCGGCGTGACGCGATGGTGGTGCGGCAGCAGCATCTTCAGGTTGGGGCTCTTATTGGCCACGAGCTTCACTGCCATGCCTGTATCGAGCGGCTCGCTGTTGGGGTGCATCAGGAAGATCATCGCGTCGGGCTTGTAGGTCTCTCCCCACAGCGCCATGTCCTGCGTCGCGGCCGAGCTGCCCATGAAATACACCGTGTAGCCGTTCTCGAAGGTCACGACGAAGCCTGCGGCGACGCCGCCGTAGACCGGGAATTTCGATGCCGGATCGGTACCGCCCGAGCCATGCACCGAGCCCACCACGCGGATCGTGATTCCCTCCCACGCGAAGCGCCCGCCGGGGTTGCGGCGAATCACCTGGGCCTCGGGCACGCCCTGGCCGATCAGCACGGTGCCGAACTCGAAAGCGGGCGTCACGATGCGCGCCCCGCTCGTCTTGGCGATCGCCACCGCGTCGCCTACCTCGTCGCGATGGGCGTCGGTGACCAGGATCAGGTCGGGCTTGCCGACTTCTTCCAGCTTGATCCCGGCCGCGGCATCCGGATTGCCGGTGATGAAGGGATTGGTGATGATCACCTTGCCGCTGGGCGAGGTGAAGCGGAAAAACGACCAGGTGATCCACTCGAGCTTGACCGTCTTCGCCTGCGCGAGGGCGCCCGAGCTGAAGACGGCGCCGGCCAGCAAAACGATGAAAAGGTTCCCCAGGTAAGCTTGCAGCGAGCGGGCGGGTTTGCGCATGTCGGCTTCCTCCTATCCATTACCAGCAAACACGCAGGCGCGCCGGCTTATTCCGCCTCCCCGCCGTGCGCCGGGATTATCCGAGATTCTCCCTTGCAGGCGCGAATGGTGGTCCCCTCCGAATTCGCGTTCTGCGCCCGCCGGATGCCCGGGCCTTTTCGGTGAGCGTCTAGGTGATGGCGCCTGCCCTACGCAAGGTCGCTCCCGCGGTATTGAGTAGCAAGACATCGTCTTATGATATCATTGCTATCAGAATGGTAAGCATCCCTAAACGAATGGAGCACCCATGGGTCAGCTGATCGTGCGCAACGTCGAGGACGAGATCATTCAAGCGCTGAAGATGCGGGCGGCACAGAAGCGTCGTTCTGCGGAGGCGGAGCATCGTGAGATCCTTCGCGAAGCACTCGGGCCGCGTCGCACGCGCAGAACGCTCAAGGACATGCTGTTGGATATGCCGAGCGTTGGCGATGATGCCGATTTCGAGCGACCGAGAGATCTTGGACGGGAGACCAGGCTGTGAAGTACCTTCTCGACACGAACGTCATCGCCGAGATCCGCAAAGGATCTCGTGCAAACGCAAGCGTCCGTTCCTGGCTCAACGCCTTGGATCCCGAAGCCATCCTGCTCAGCGTGGTCACCATCGGTGAGATCCGTCGAGGGATCGAAAGCGTGCGCCGGCGCGACGCGGCTGCCGCCCGGTCTCTCGAACGCTGGCTGCGGCGGGTGCTCACCGACCAAGGCGACCGGATTCTCGCCATGGATCTCCCGGTCGCCGAGGAGTGGGGCCGCCTGAACGTTCCCGACCCGCTTCCCGTGATCGACGGGATACTGGCAGCAACAGCCAGGGTTCATGGGTTGACTCTGGCAACGCGGAATGTCAAGGACGTCGCCCGTTCGGGCGTCGATCTCGTGAATCCCTTCGAGATCAGCGCGCGGGTTCGTCCAGGATCCTGAAAGAGCTCTCGTCCTGCCTGCGCCTATTTCGTGAAAAGGAATACGCGCTGCCCGCGTAAGCCGGCCCCGCCGCCGTGGCAGAGGTGGGTTGATCCCCTCCCGCACCAGGGCAGCAACGGCAGTCCTCGTACAGCCGAAATTTGCCGGTGGAACCGAGAGTTTCGAAACTACGGATGCGCAAGGCGAAATCCCGCATCGACGAGCAGGATCTCGCCCGTGACCTGCTTCGCGTTTTCGAGCAGCCACACGGCCGGCTCGGCGATGTCCTCCGGCGTGGCGATGGAATGCAGCGGCGCGGCAGCCTCTGTCTTCCTTACCATCGCTGCGTAGCCCTCGGATCCAAGACCTTGCTCCATCCATCGGCTCTTGACCATGCCGGGACACACTGCGTTGACCCGGATCTCCGGACCAAGCGCCCGGGCAAGGCTCAAGGTGAGGGTATTCAGGGCGGCTTTCGACGCGGCATAGGCCATCGAGCTTCCAGCGCCGCTGACGCTCGCGGCCGCGGAAATATTGACGATGGCGCCGCGGCCCGCGCGCTTCATGTGCGGGGCCACCGCCCGGCACATCTGGAAGGTACCCACGACATTCACCCCGAATATCCGCTGAAAATCCGCGGCGCTCAGTCCCTCGAGATCGGCGTGATCCACGAATTTGGTGGCCCCGGCATTGTTGACGAGGTAATCGACCCGCCCCCACTTGTTCATTGCCTCATCGACCATGCGCCGGCAAGCACCGTCGTCGGAAACATCGGCCTGCTGGAGCAGGGTATCGACTCCGTGCGCCGCGCACCGGGCGAGCACCGCCTGCGCTTCCGCTCCGCTCTTGGTGTAGTTGACGACGACGTGAACGCCGTTGCGCGCGAGCATCGTTGCGACCTCCGCACCGATTCCCGTGGCTGATCCCGTTATGATCGCTACCTTTTCAGCGACTGCCATGATTCACCTCTCATTCATTTCGGTTCCACCGGCCCGGCGTCCGCGCCCTCTTTTCACTCGTACATTCCCGCGCGCGCCTTGCCGCGAAATATGCGGTACGAGAACGCCGTATAGGCGACGATGAAAGGCAACACCACGGCTGCGCCGATCAGCACCGCCTTGAGCGCCGAGGGATGCGCGGCCGCCTCCCAGATGGTGAGCCGGTCCATGACGATGTAGGGGAACATCGTGTAGGCCAGGCCGATGAAGGCGAGGACGAAAATCGCCAACGCACCGACAAACGGCGCCCATTCGGGGATGCGCTCGCCGCGCGCCAATCGCCCGCTTGACTTCCACACCCAGATGCCCGCCGCGACGCTGGCGATGGGCAGCAGCATGAGCGCACTGGTGCGCGGGAAATCGAACCATTTTTCCCAGACGATACCGCTCACCAGCGGCGTTGCTGCGCTCACCAGCGCAACCCCGAGCGCGACCCACCACAGCCCCCAGCGCGCCCAGCCAAGCGCCTTGCGCTGCAGGGCGCCTTCGGTGCGCAGAACGAGCCAGGTCGCCCCCAAGAGCACGTACCCGCCGCAAAGTCCGCCTCCCACCAGGAGCGCGTACACCAGATAGCCGAACCCGGGCTGAAAACCGGTGACGTAGCGACCGAGCATGAAGCCTTGAGCAAGCGAGGCGAGGAACGAGCCGAAATAGAACAGCCAGTTCCATAACTCGCGATGCCACCCCTGGGCCTTGACGCGGAACTCAAAAGCCACGCCGCGCAGCATCAGCCCGATCAGCATCGCCACCGTCGGCAAATACAGCGCACCGAAAATGATCCCGTGCGCCAGCGGAAATGCGACCAGGATCAGCCCGACGCCGAGCACGAGCCAGGTCTCGTTGGCGTCCCAAAACGGCGCGATCGCGGCCACCATCACGTCCTGCTCCTCGGCGTCGCCCGCCGGCAGCAGCATGCCGACGCCGAGATCGTAGCCGTCGAGCACCACATAGGCGAGGATCGCGACACCCATCAGGAACATGAATACGAGGGGCAAATCGAAGCTCATGCGGCCGCTCCCTTGGCCATCGGCTCGGACGGAGCCCTCGGCCCGGCGCCCCCGCCGGCGAGGTGGGTGACGACCACGATATAGGCAAGCAGCATCAGGGCGTAGGTTGCGCCGTAGGCCGTGAGGCTCGCCCCGAGCTGCGCCTCGGAAATCTGCCCGACGGCATCGGCGGTGCGCAGCACGCCGGTGACCAGCCAAGGCTGGCGGCCCATTTCAGTGACCATCCATCCGGCCAGCGTCGCCACCCAACCGGAGAAAGTGAAGCCGGCGAAAACCCATAGAAACCCTCTCGGCGGCAGTGCCCCGCGCCGCGTGAGCCACACGCCCGCCCAGGCGACGAAGAGCATCAGCAAGCCAAGGCCCACCATGACGCGAAAGCCGAAAAAAAGCGGCGCCACCGGCGGCACATCCGGCGCAAAAGCATCCAGGCCCTTCACCTCGGCGTCCGGGTCGTGCTTCAGGACGAGGCTTGCGCCCTTCGGGACTTGGATCGCAAAGTCGTTGCGCTGCCGGTCCTCGTCGGGCAACGCGAACAGCACCAGCGGCGCCCCCTTCTCGGTCTTCCAGATGGTTTCCATCGCGGCGATTTTCGCCGGCTGATGTTCCAGGGTGTTCAGCCCGTGCAGGTCACCGATGACAATTTGAAGCGGAGCGAGCGCCGCTGCAATCAGCACCCCGGTGCGCAGGGAACGCCGCGCCGCGGCATCCCCCGGCGCAAGCAGCAGCCGCCACGCCGACAAACCGCTCACCACGAACGAAGCCACCAGACCCGAGGCGAGCATCATGTGGGTGAAGCGATACGGAAACGAGGGATTGAAGATCACTCGCAGCCAGTCGCCGGCAACGAGCACGCCGTCGGCAATCACATGTCCTGCGGGGGTCTGCATCCACGAGCTGAGCGCGAGGATCCAGAACGCCGAGAGCGAGGTGCCGAGGGCCACCAGCACCGTCGCCGCCTGGTGCACCCAGCCGGGAACCCGGTTCATGCCGAAGAGCATGACGCCAAGAAAAGTGGCCTCGAGAAAAAACGCGGTCAGCACTTCATAGGCGAGCAATGGCCCGGCGATATTGCCCACCCGGTTCATGAATCCGGGCCAGTTGGTGCCGAACTGGAACGACATGGTGATGCCCGAGACAACGCCCATCGCGAACGACAGGGCGAACACTTTGGTCCAGATCCTGTACGCGGCCAGCCAGGTCTCGTCGCCCGAGCGCGCGTATTTTGCGCGAAAGAAAACAAGAATCCATGCCAGCCCGATGGTGAGGCTCGGAAACAGGATGTGAAACGCGATGTTCAGCCCGAACTGAGCGCGCGCCAATGTCAGTGCGGTGGCGGAATCCATGACCGGCGGAGGGCGACCGCCCCGGTCAAATAACCCCCGGGACGGCGCTCCAAGGCAAACTCTAGCCTTCCATCGGGATCTTGGCGCGCTTGACCACGCCGGCCCACTTGTTGATTTCGCGCTCGATGTGCTTGGTGAATTGCTCCGGCGTGTTGCACACCGGATCGGCCCCGAGTCCGAGGAATTTCTCCTTGACCGCAGGGATCGCGACCATCTTGCACATGGCCGCGTTCAGCTTGTTGACGATCGGCCGCGGCGTTTGCGCCGGCGCACCGACCCCCTGCCATACGGTCACTTCGAATCCAGGGTAGGTCTCGGCGACGGTGGGAATCTCGGGTGCGGCCGCAGTGCGCTTGGGCCCGGTGACGGCCAGTCCTTTGAGCTTGCCCGAACGGGCATGAGGCAGCGAGGAAGTTATGGTGTCGAAAAAGACTGAAACCTGCCCACCCATCAAATCGGTGATCGCAGGCGCAGATCCCTTGTAGGGGATGTGCATCATGTCGGTTTCGGTCGCCTGCTTGAAGAGTTCCCCCGCCATGTGGGCGGCCCCGCCCGATCCCCAGGAGGCGTAATTCATCTTGCCCGGTTTCGATTTCAGGAGCTTCACCAGCTCCGCCACCGAGGCTACCGGCAACGAGGAGGTCACCACCAGGATCAAAGACGCATCGGTGAATTGTCCGACCATGGCGAAGTCCTTGATCGGATCGTAGGGAAGTTTCTTGAACAGATTGGGACTGATCGCGTGCGTGCTGGCGGTGATCAGGAGCAGGGTGTAGCCGTCGGGCTGCGCACGCGCGACCGCTTCGGTGCCGATGAAGCCGGACGCACCGGGTTTATTCTCCACCACCACCGACTCCTGCAAGATCGGCGCAAGGTTTTGCGCGACAATGCGCGCCACCACGTCCGTCGGACCACCGGCAACGAAGGGCACGATCAGGCGAATCGGCTTGGCGGGATAGCTTTGCGCGAACAGGCTTTGCGGCGCGAGGCACGTCAATGCCCAGAGGATCGCGAAGGAAAACTTGGCGTGATGAGTCTTCATGAACAGAACCCCCCTTGTTGAGTTATCCGGGAAACGCCTCACTCGGACGCTCTTGCCCCGCAAGAACGAGATCGATCGACGAAAGATAGTACCACCGAGCCGATGGCGTTGAAACACACCTCAGCGTGGTGGACCCATCAACCAGTTGGGCAGCCAGGTGGCGATTTCAGGAAACACGCACAGGATGGCAATCGACAGGAGCATGCATATTACGTAGGGGTACGCGCCGCGCATGATGGTCATCAGCGGCACTTCCGGCGCTATGCCGTTGATCACGTAGATATTGAGTCCGACCGGCGGGCTGATCAGGCCGACTTCCATGTTGATGGTGACGATGACGCCGAAGAGCACCGGATCGAATCCCGCCGCAGTGATGATGGGCAGGAGGATCGGGCTGGTCATCAGAATGATCGCGGCCGGCGGAATGAAGCAGCCCATGACGAGCAGGAACACGTTGATCAGCGCCATCAGCACCCAGCGGTTGACCTGCATCTCGGCGATCGCCTGCGCCAGGGTCTGGGTGAAATAAAGCGAGGTGAGCATGTAGCCGAACAGGACGGCGGCGGCGATGATCATCAGGATCATCACCGATTCCCTGGTGGTACCCATCACGATCCCCCACCAGGCCTTCGGCCGCCACATGCGGTAGATGAGCACCGCCGCCAGCACGCACAGCGCCGCGCCCACACCGGCCGCTTCCGAGGGCGTCGCCACCCCGCCGTAGAGCACGTACAGCACCCCGATGACAATGGCGAGAAAAGGTGCCACCTTGGGGACGGATTCGAATTTCTCCTTCAAGCTGTAACGGAAGTCCGCCGCATGCACGCGAACTCCGCGCTTCCAGACCAGAAACAGCGTCCACAGGATGAACATCCCGGTCAGCATCGCGCCCGGCAGCACCCCGGCGAGAAAGAGCCTCCCGATCGAGGTTTCGGTGGCGATGCCGTAGAGAATGAAGGTGATCGAGGGCGGAATCAGGATGCCGAGCGTGCCTCCGGCGCAGATCGAACCGGTGGCGATGTCGTCCGGATAGCCGCGCTTCCGCATCTCCGGGATTCCCATTTTGCCGATGGCGGCGCAACACGCGGGCGAGGATCCGGTGAGGGCGGCGAAAAGCGCGCAGGCGCCGATATTGGAGACCACCAGTCCCCCGGGCACGCGGTAGAGCCAGCGGTCGAGCGCTTCGTAGAGGTCCTTGCCTGCCGGCGAGGTGCCGATCGCCGCTCCCATCATCACGAACATGGGAATCGACACCAGCGTGAAGTCGTTCAGCCCCGAGTAAAAGGTTTCGGCCACCACCAAGAGCGAATCGAAGCCGTGGAAGACGACCAGAAAAACGATCGCGACCGCGCCCAGGCCGAACGCGACCGGTATACCCGACATCAGCATCGCGAGGGTGGCGATGAGGACCAGGGTTCCCTGCGTCCCCGGGGTCATGTCCGGTGGGTTCCGGATATGCCGAAAGGCGGCTCACGACCACTGACCAAGCCAGCGAGGTCGGCAAGACACTGCAGGGTGAGCAGGCCCATGCCGACGGGCAAGGCCGAGTAGGGAATCCACAGGCGCGCCCGCCACATGGTGTCGGACACCCATTTGTTTTCCCAGGCCTCGAGCCAAAACTGAAAGGTGAGCACGGCCATCACCGCGCAGAAAGCGAGCGTCACCCCGGCGGCGAAGAGCGCCAGCCACCAACGCAGGCGCGGCCCGGCATAGATCGGCAGCACATCCACGTTGACATGGCCGCGCAGCATGAGCACGTACGGGCTGCCGATGAAGGTCGCCCCGACCAGGCTGTAGATGATGAAATCGGTCTGCCAGATCGTGGTTTGGTTGAGCACGTAGCGCACGAAGACCATCTGGCAGACGACGAAGACGCTCGCCGCGATCAGAGCCGCCGCGACGGCGCCGAACAGCTGAGAAATGAATCTGACGACGCGGACGAACGTGTCCACTCCTCAGGCTACTTCACACTCAGCGCCGCGTCGATCAACTGCCTGCCGTCGGGCACTTCCTTGGCGAATTCGGCGTAGGAGCTTTCTCTGGCGACCTTGAGCCAGGCGTCGTACTCCGCCGGCGTCATCGTCACCACCTCGACCTTGTGCTCGCGGAAGGCCTTGACCATCGCATCGTCGAGCCCCTTGGTCTCCTTGGCGAAATAGTCCTGCGCTTTCTTGCCGGCCTTCACCAACACATCCTGCTGCCGTTTGTTCAGCTTGCCGAAGCTCTTCTTCGACATCAGCACCGGCTCGTACATGAACCACAGCGCGTTGTCGCCCGGCGCGGTGATGCACTTCACCTGCTCGTAGAGGCGGAAGGAGACGAAACTGCCGGTGCTCGTGTCGGTCGCCTCGGCAACGCCGGTCTGCAGCGCGTTGTAGACCTCGTTGCTCGGAATCGAAACGATCGAGGCGCCGGCTTTCTGCCACATGGCGGCGAAGGTCGGCCCCGCCGAGCGGATCTTCAGCCCCTTCATGTCGGCCGGCGAACGGATGCACCCCTTCTTCGATGCGACCGCGCCCGCAAGCCAGGCATCGGCGAGAACGATGACGCCGGCTTTGTCGATCTTGGCCTTGATCTCCTTCATGAACTTGGAGTCGTTCAGGCGCTGTGCGCGATCGTGACTGCGCACCAGCCCCGGCATCAGCGTCGCGCCGAAAGCGCGCACCTTGCCGCTCGCGTAGTCCAGGGGAAACGAGGAGATGTCGAGCTGTCCGATGACCAGGGCGTTCCACTGCTCGTTCGGCTTGAACAGCGACGCGCCGGGATAGACCTGGATCTCCAGCTCGACGCCCGCCGCCTTGGCCTCGCGGGCGATGATCTGCACCATCTCGTCGCGCACGTCTCCCCTGCCGCCGGGGAACTGGTGCGATGCCTTGAGTGTCGTCGTGGCCGCCAGGGCTGAACCGCTCACGGCAGCGGCGATAAAAACACCGAGGATGGTCTTTTGCTTCAAGCTCGTCATGTTTGCCTCCTTCCGGCTGGTCGATGGATCTCCATATTCGGACTTGCCCAGTCGCCCCGAGTTTCGCGCCTGAGCGGGCAAGTCCTGATTCTAGACCCTCGCCGAGGAACCGCAATCGCCTCTGGGGGCAAAAGCTGCCCGGCTGACGCCACGCCCCGCCGGGACTGCCGGCAAGACGCCGGAGGCGCCATCAGGCGCCGGATTCGAGCACCGAGCGCCCGAGCGCATCCGCCGCGCGCAGGATTGCGACGATTCGGGCCTGGTCGGCCCTCGGGGATATGTTGACGACATAGGGCGCCTCGAGGGCAAGGCGCGCGATTTCCTCCAGCTCCGCCCCGCTCACCGAGGGCGCACCGAGCTGCGCGAGCGTCACCGGAAGACCCAGCCGCCGGGTAAGGTCCGCGTGCGCGCGCACTTCGCCCGAGGGCCGCTCCTCCGCGAGGAGCTGCGCGATGGTGCCGAAGGCGATCACTTCGCCGTGCAGTGCAGCCCCGATTTTCGGATGCGCGCCCAGGCCGCGGCTGAGCGCATGCGCCATCGACAGGCCTCCGCCTTCGAACCCCAGCCCGCTGAACAATACCGTCGCCTCGACCACCCGCTCGACCGTCTCGTCGGGTTTGCCCGCCGATTGGATCCGTTTGCACGCAGCCTCGCCGAATTCGGCGATGGTCGCGTAGCAGCGATCGGCAAACAGCAACGCCACAGGCGGGCAAGGCGTCCCGAAGAAATTCCGGGCGCCGGTCCGGTGGCATTGCTCCACCTCGAATTTCTTGCTCAGCGCGTCGCCGATACCCGCGGCGAAGAACTTCAGCGGCGCCCGCGCCACGATGTCGGTATCGACCACGACGGCATCGGGGTTGCGGGACATGCGGATGACCCCGGTGACACAACCTGAATCGTCGTGCATCACGATCGCGCGGCTGGTCGGCGCGTCGGTCGAAGCGATCGTCGGTACGATGAACAGCATCGCATTCAAAGCCCTGGCAACGCCCTTGCCGGTATCGATCACCTTGCCGCCGCCGAGGGCGATAACGGTGTCGGCCCCTTGCGCTTGCCGCGCGTATGCGGCAATTCCGTCTTCGCTGCATTCGCCCTGAAAGCGAAAAAACCGCACGCCGCGGCCGGCCCGTTCGAGGCTTTGCCTGGTCTGTTCACCGCTTGCGGCGCGCGCGTTGTCGCCCGCCAGCACGGCGGCGGCCTTGCCGCCGAATTCCGCCATCAGGGGCCCGAGCGCCGCCAACGCCCCCGGCCCTTGCACATACCGGGCAGGAAAACCTATCGCCTTGAAGGTCATCGAATCGATTCCTTTCGCAATGCTGTGTCCGCCGTTGGCCGTCGGCGCCGGAAGGGTGCCCTTTAGATGCCGCGCCGAGCCGGCGGCGAAGACCAGGTGCTTCGTCTGGGCTTCGCCGTTGGCGAGGGTAGCGCGGAGCGCCGCGGCACAGGGAGCGAGGCGCCGCCGAGCAACGACGGATGCACCACTCTAGAAGTCCTTCGGGGCGGGCACGCGCCGGCTCGCCAGTTCCTCTCCGTAGGTGCGGTAGTCGCCTTTGACCGCGGCGTTGGCCGCACGCTCGAGCTTCTCCGACCACTGCCCCAGCTCGTAGCCGTACCAGGGGCGCTTGAGGTTCAGCTCGGGCAGGCCCAGCTTTTGCCAGATTTCCAGCGCCCGCTCCATGTACTCGCGCTTGGGCAGGGAAACCGGCGGGAAGGGTTGCTTCATGGTCGCGTCGATGAGCAGCACCGCCTCTTCCTCGCCGTGGTGGCCGTGCGCCATGCCGTTCTCATCGAGCTCGTCGTAGGGCGGCACCATGTCGTTGTGAAAGCCCGGAATCACGGTGATGTCGCGATCGGGCCGGCAGCGCATTCCCATGGCCCAAAAGACCGCGTTGAGGTCCATGGGATCGATGTCGTCGTTCACCGCGACCACCATCTTCGCCCCGGCGGCGATGAACGAGGCCAGTCCCAGCATGGCGCGCTT
>JACPRN010000304.1 GCA_016189945.1 Betaproteobacteria bacterium | reverse complement strand
GCAGGAGAACCCCGCGTCCTGGTGGGCGCACATCGACGTCGATGTGCTGAAATCGGATTTCCCGCTCTGGGGGTTTCCGACCAACCTGCGGCTGGGCGGGGATTCGACGGTGATCCTTGGCCAACTGGTTGCGGCGCTCAAAGCTAAAGCGACGCCCGCATTTCGCGACGCGGTAGCCAAACGCATGGAAGCGATCGGACAAGAGCACGCCGAGAGAATGGCGAACATCGCCAAGCTCGCCGCGGACAAGGGCGCCAAGGGTGCAATCGGCGCCAATTACGTTGCCGCCGAGATCGCCAAGGCGATGGGCGAAGACGACATCATCATTTCGGCTGCCACCACCAATATCATCACCGCGTGCAACCAGGTGTTTCGCACCAAGCCGGGCACTTGGCTTGGCGCCCCCGGGGCCGGACTTGGCCGCGGCGGCGGCATGGCGTTGGGCGCGAAGCTCGCCCGCCCCAAGTCGACCGTGCTCAACTTCGCCGGCGACGGCGGCTTCTACTTCGGCAATCCCTCCTCGGTATACGCCGTGGCGAAGCAATATCAGCTTCCGATTCTCACCGTGGTGTTCGACAACTCCGGCTGGAGCGCGGTGAAGGGAGCGACGCTCTCCATGTATCCGGAGGGCGGCGCCAAGGAGATGGATGACTTCCAAGCGCGGCTTGCTCCCGAGATGGAATTCGCCAAGGTCTGCGAAGCGGCCGGAGGCCACGGGGAAACGGTGATCGATCCGGAGGCCGTCCCCGGCGCCGTGCAGCGCTGCTTCGCGGCGGTGAGGGGCGGCCGCGCGGCGCTCATGCACGTCCGCATTCCGGCGATTTGATTCGGCGCCTGCCCAAAGCTTGGACCAGCAGCGGGCAACGCGATGGCGATCCAAGTGACGCTGCTCGGGACCGGTGGCCCCCGGCCCGATCCCCGGCGCGCCCAGCCTGCAGTGCTGGTCGAAGTCGACGGCGAGCGCTACCTGGTCGACTGCGGCGATGGCACGACACGGCGGCTGCTGGATGCCGGAATCGATCCGGGAAGCGTGCGGACTCTCATCCTTACCCATCTGCACATCGACCATTGCATCGGCGTGGCCGGATTCGTCTACGCCGGATGGTTCGCCGGCCGGGATTCGCTTCGTCTGTTCGGTCCGACGGGCAGTGAAGAATTGGCGCAAGACCTGTTGCACCGCGCTTACGGCCCCGACGCCCAGGCTCGACTTGCGACGGGGCGACCGGCGGCCGGGCTCACCGACATCGCCGCCGCCATGATCCAGCCCGGCCCGGTGCTCGAGAGTTCCAGGTGCAGTATCACGGCGTTGCGGGTCCCCCATAACGCGCCGACCGAGACCTACGCCCTGCGCTTCGAGGACCGCAGCAGCCGCTCGGTGGTGATCTCGAGCGACACCACCTATTGCGAGCCGCTGGCGGACTTTGCGCGAGGCGCCGACATCCTCGTTCATGAAGCCTATGTCACCAGCGACAACTGGGGCAAGGAACGGCCGGGGTTCCGCGACATGCTCAGGTCGGTGCACGTGACGCCGGCGGAGGCGGGCTCGATCGGACGGATGGCCGGTGCCCGAAGGCTCGTGCTCACCCATTTCCCGCCGATTATGGACGACGCGGCGGTCGCCGAAGAGGCTTCGCGGACGTTCGGACAGGCGGTGACGGTCGGCCAGGATCTCATGTCGTTCGAGGCGTGATCGCCGGTAGATGCCAAGCGAGCGCTGTTTCGACGCGCGTAATCCGTGATCGGGCTGCACGAGCCGATCGATTCACGCGACGAGTTTTCGCGCGGCACTTCACCATAGGAGCCATTCCATGAGACTCACGATCCGGTCCTCCCTGCTGCAGGCGCTGGTGTTTGCGTCCACCCTCGGCGTGGTTTCCGATTCGCTCGCGCAGGCGGCCGCCTATCCTTCCAAGGCGATCAAGATGGTCGTTCCTTTCGCGCCTGGCGGGCCCGTCGATTATCTGGCTCGCGCCACCGGCCAGACGCTGCTGGAGCAGTGGGGACAGCCCGTGGTGGTCGAGAACCGACCCGGAGCAGGCGGCACCATCGGTTTGGAAGCGGTTGCACGCTCGGCGGCCGACGGCTATACGCTCGCGCTGGCCGGCTCGAGCAATCTCGCGGTCGCACCTAACCTGTACGCCAAGTTGCCCTACGACCCGCTGCGCGATTTGGCGCCTGTGGTCAACGTGGCGGCAACCTCATACGTGCTCAGCGTCAATCCCGGCGTGCCGGCGAAGTCTATCCGGGAACTGATAGAACTGGCCCGCGCGAAGAAAGGTACGCTGAGCTACGGGTCGGCCGGTCTGGGCTCGATGTCGAACCTTGCGGGCGAACTGCTCAAGGCCCTGGCGGGTGTCGATATCCTGCATGTGCCGTACAAGGGCGCAGCGCCTTACGTCACCGCGGTTCTTGCCGGCCAAATCGACATGATCTTTCCCGACCTGGCTACCGCCGAGCCGCTCGCGAAGGCGGGCAAGCTCCGCCCGCTCGCGGTCACCGGCAGCAAGCGATCGACCATCGCGCAGGAGCTGCCGACAATCGCAGAGGCGGGAATAGACGGATACGCGGTCGACATCTGGTTCGGCATCGTCGCGCCGGCCGCAACGCCAAAGGACATCGTCGCCAAGCTCAATGCCGCGATTGCCGGCGTGCTCAAGGCGGGCGAGCTCCGCCAGCGCCTCGCGGACCGGGGCTACGAAGCGATCGGCGACGCGCCGGAGCAGTTCGCCGCGACGATCAAGGCCGATATCGAAAAATTCGGCCGCATCATCAGGCGCGCGGGAATCAAGGCCGAACTGTAGCGGCGGTCTGGCGCGGTATTCAACCGGGAAGCCCCTTCGTGACGGATACGACATTGATGAAATTCAACTCGGCAGCACTGTCCGCTTCGGCAGCGCTGCTCGCCGCCTCCGCGTTCGCTCAGTCATGGCCGGCAAGACCGGTACAGATCGTCGCGCCTTTCTCAGCCGGCGGCGCCGCCGACACCCTCGGACGGCTCGCTGCGCAGAAACTGTCCGATGCCTTCAAGCAGCCCTTCGTGGTCCAGAATCGCGACGGCGCAGGCGGCTTGATCGGCTCCGAACTGGTGGCGAGAAGCGCGCCTGACGGCTACACCCTCGTGGTCTCAAGCGCCGGCTCGCACGTGATCGCGCCGGCGTTATCGTCGAAAGCGACGTTCGATCCGCTGAAGGACTTCACACATATCGCCCTGTTGGGCGGAATACCCTCGGTGCTCGCGATCAGTCCGTCGCTGCCTGCAAAGGACTTGAAGGAATTCATCGCCCTCGCGAAATCGAGGCCGGGACAGATCAGCTACGGATCGCCGGGACATGGCTCGTTCCCGCACTTTCTCGGCGAACTGATCAAGCAGGTCGCCGGAATCGACATGCAGCATGTGCCGTACAAAGGAGCGAGCGGCGCGGTGGCCGATCTCATCGGGGGACATATCGGCGCGATATCGACGACGCTCGCGACCGCGGCCGGCCAGATCAAGGCGGGCAAGGCGCGGGCCCTCGCGGTCAGTTCCGAGAACCGCCTTGCCGATTATCCGGATGTGCCGACTTTTCGCGAATTGGGATATCCCGATGTCGTCGCCTCACTCTGGTTTTCGCTCTCAGGTCCGGCGGGCGTTCCCGCCGACATCGTCAACCGCCTGAATTTGGAAGTGCGCCGCGCGATGCAGGCACCCGACGTCCGCGAGCGACTGCGCCACGAGGGCATCGAGCCGGGCAATCTCGACCCGCAGGCTTTCACCGCCTTCTTCGCCGCCGAGATCAAGCGTTGGGTGCCCATGGCCAAGGCCTTGGGCGCGAAATCCGAGGGGACGAAACGATAGGACCTGTCTGTCCCGTTTCTTGTGGGGGAATTCATTCATGGGCATTCTGATATTGAGGCCTGACGATCACAAAGGCCTCTTGAGTTTCGGCGAGGGCGTGAAACTCGTGCAATCCGGATTCGAGGATATCGCCCGAAGCCCGGCAAAATTGAGCAATCCCCGCACCCGCACGAATACGCCGGAAGGGTTCCGCATGTCCGTGCACCAGGGTGTAAACCCCTCGCAGCGCGGGGCGTGCACCGCCGGGCGCGGCGATCGGGTGCAGGTTCTGCCCGACGGAAAGCAGAAATACATCGGCCGCGGCCGGCCGGTTTTTTCCCTGTTCGACACCGACACCGCGGACCTGTTGATGGTGATGATCGGCGAGCCGCGCGCCCGCGGATACGAGGGCGTCTTCTGTCTCGCCGGCTATCAGACTGCATGCACGGCTATGGTAGGGACCAACTTGATGGCGCGGCCGGACGCACGAGCGGTGGGCGTGCTTGGCGCCGGGGGACAAGCCATGATGCATCTCGCGGCGCTCGCGGAAACCCGCTCGATGTCGGAGGTTTTGGTCTACAGCCCGACGCCCGCAAAGCGCGAAGCGTTCGCGCGCGACATGCAATCGAGGTTGAACGTGTCCGTCCGAGCCGTGCCGCGCACAGAGACGGTGGTCGAATTCGCCGAGATCCTGCTCGTGTGCACCAATTCAAGCACGCCGGTCCTGGATGGTGGAAGGCTCCGGCCCGGAACTCATGTCACCTCCATCGTCCACAGCAACAAGGAAATGATGCAGGCAGGCGTGATTCAGAAAATGCGCCAGGAAATCGATGACGAGACCCTGAGGCGGGCTGAACTGGTCGTGACCGCAAGCTGGGTTCAGGAAGAGTTGGACGAACCCGAAGTCCTCATCGGCGCCATGCGGCGCAGGGTGATCGAGCGGGAGAAAATCCGGGATATCAGCGAGCTGATCAACGACACGGCTTTGATCCGGGGCATCCACGCCAGGCGGGGGATTACCTTTTTCAAGAATCCGGGAGCGTGGGGCATTGGAATCGCCGCACTGCTGCGCGGATTCTACGAGCGCGCCCGCGAGGCGGGCAAGGGCATCGACCTTGGGATAGAAGGCCAGGAAACGATCTACTAGGGCTCGGCTGCGGTTATTCAACCAGGGAGACCGTTCGTGAGAGATGAAACATTCGACGTTGTCGTTGTCGGTTTTGGTTTTGCCGGCGGCACCGCCGCGCTCAACGCTTCGCAGCAGGGCGCGAAGACCCTGCTGATCGAGAAGTCCAGCGTGCCCGGCGGCATTTCGATCTGCTCCTACGGGGCGGTGCGCAGCGCGCGCGACGCCGGGAAGGCATTTCAATACCTCAAAGCGACCAACGGCGGGCGCACCCCCGACGATGTGCTGCGCGCGCTGGCTCAAGGGATGAGCGGGATCGAGGGCTACGTTCGGGAGCTTGCCAAGGCGAGCGGCGCGGTGGTCAGCACCTCGATCGAAGACAACGCAAGACGAGTGGAAAGCGCGACCCCCTACAACCACGAGCAGCGGCCGGTTCGCCGCGTCGGGGGCAACTACCCCTTTCCGGGGACGGAAACCTTTTATCACACCACGGTGAACGAAGTGCCGGGGTTCGAAGCGCGCGAGCACTATCCGTGGGCCAACGGCGCCCCAGGCGGACCGAAGCTGTTCACGGTGCTGCACGACAACCTGCTCGCGCAGAAAGTCGAGGTGCGGCTCGGCACCGCTGCGCTGCGGCTGATCGCCGAGCCGCGGACGCGCGAAGTGAAGGGTGTGCGCGTATCGAACAACGGTGTCGAGCACGACATCTATGCGAGGCGCGGCGTGGTTCTCGCCAGCGGCGGCTTCGAGGGCAGCGCCGAGATGCGCGAACAGTTCCTGGAGGGCAAACCGATTCTGAACGCGATGGCGCGGGGCAACGCGGGCGATGGCATCCGCATGGCGCAGGACCTGGGCGCTGCGCTCTGGCACATGTGGCACATCCACGGCGCCTACGGGTTTCGCCACAGCGATCCGGCCTATCCTTACGCCATTCGCCTGAAGCGCTTCACGGATTGGTTTCCGGGGGACTCCGACAGCGTCAAGCTCAAGATGCCGTGGATTCTGCTCGACCAGGACGGCAGGCGCTTCATGAGCGAATACCAGCCCTATACGCAGGACACGGCGGTGCGGCCGCTGCAGCACTACGACCCGGTCAAGCAGCGCTTCCCGCGCAATCCCGCGTTCATGCTCTGCGACGAGGAAGGCCGCAAGCTCTATCCGCTGGGCAAGGCGACCTCGAACGACGAGGGGCTGCGCTACGTGTGGAGCGAGGACAATCTGAAGGAGGTGGAGCTCGGCATCCTCAAGCGCGCCGAGTCGCTGGCTGAGCTGGGCCGGGCTCTGGGAGTCGATGCGGCGGCGCTGGAGCGAAGCGTGGCGCGCTGGAACGAGCTGTGCGCTCGCGGCCGCGACGAGGATTTTGGCCGGCCGCGTGGTTCGATGATGCCGATTGCGAAGGCGCCCTTCTACGGCGCGCCGGTGTGGGCGACGCTATCGAACACTCAAGGGGGACCGGTGCACGACGCCGAGCAGCGCATCATCGACGTCTACGCCAAGCCGATTCCGCGCCTGTACGCTGCGGGCGAGCTCGGAAGCTCGTTCGGGCATCTCTACATGTCGGGCGGCAACATCGTCGAATGCTTCGTCACGGGGCGCATCGCAGGGCGTAATGCCGCGGCGGCGGCTTTGGCGAAACGGTCAATGCCGGCGACGGCGTAAGAAAGCATTACGTCCGATGCGTGCCGCCAGGGAGGAAAACCACGGTCAGCAACGCACCGGTGGAGGTGTCGCTTTCCTGGAGAACGCCTTATTCGGGTGCGCTCTGGCGGAGACACCTCGTCTGCTTCCCGGGTTGCTGCTCGCCGGGAGCGTGGTGCTCGTCTCGGTGCTGCTTGCTGACACTGTGAACTCGATCCTGGGCTTCAAGGGCTTGGTGAGTTACATCATGGCAGCGATCCTGACCGGATTGCTGGTCGGGAATCTAATTCACGTCCCGGCATTTTTCGCGCCTGGGGTATCTTTTTGCCTCACCCGGCTGCTGCGGCTTGGCATCATCCTGATGGGAATCCGGTTGAGCGTGTTCGATGCGGCCAGGATAGGCGCGTGGGGAATTCCCATCGTTTTGGTGTGTATCGCCACGGGGCTCGCGCTCACGACCTATTTCACGCGGCTGCTGCGCCTGCCGGAGCGGCTGGGAACGCTGATGGCCGTGGGAACGAGCATCTGCGGGGCCACGGCCATCGTTGCCGCGGCGCCGGTGCTGAGGGCCGAAGAGGAGGAAGTCGCCTATGCCGTAGCCAATATCACCGTATTCGGCATCCTGGCGATGCTCCTGTACCCGTACCTGGCGAACGTGCTCTTTGCCGGCAACGTCGTCATGGCAGGACTGTTCCAGGGGACCGCGATCCATGAAACCGCGCAGGTGACCGGCGCCGGGCTGATCTACGATCAGACATTTGGCGTCACGGCCAGGCCCACGGTGGCCGATGTCGCCATCGTCATCAAGCTCGTTCGCAATCTGTTCATTGCCGCAGTCATCCCGATCATGGCGTTCGTGTATTCCCGGCGCCTCGCCGCCCTGGGGCGCGCAAGCGGCACGCGGGTCAGCACCTGGAGGCTTTTCCCTCTTTTTATCCTGGGCTTTATCGCGATGGCGATCCTGCGCTCGGCCGGTGATGCGGGACTCAGGGACGGTGGGCTTGCGCTCGGCTACTGGGATGGGGCGGACTGGTCGCGCGGCATGGCGCTCGTGGGCGAGGCCGCCACTTACCTGCTGGCGATCGCCATGGCTGGCGTCGGACTGGGAGCGCGGCTCAAATCCATGCGGGGCCTGGGGGTCAAACCATTCTACGTCGGGCTGTTCGCTTCCCTCGTCGTCGGCATTGCGAGCGCGCTGGCCGTATTCCTGCTGGGCCGGTTCGTGCATCTTTGAGGGAAGCGCCGGCAAACCTGATCAAATTCGCCTTTGCGTGGGTGGCGAATTCGCGGATCGCGAATTGTCGCTGGGACGCTGATATCATTGCACGCTCAAGCGTATCGGAACGGACAAGGAGAATGAACGGATGACACGGCATCACGTCAGCGCGACGGTGAACGGCGACGCGGTCGAGTTTCTTTGCGAAACGCAGCAGACGCTCCTTGACGTGTTGCGCAACGAGCTGCGCCTCACGGGGACCAAGGAAGGCTGCGCCACCGGGGACTGCGGGGCGTGCAGTGTCACGGTCGATGGGCGCCTGGTGTGCTCCTGCCTCATGCTCGGCGTAGAGGCCGAAGGCAAGTCGATCCGCACCATCGAGGGCATGGCCCAGGGCGAGAACCTGCATGTACTGCAGCGCAAGTTTCTCGAGCACGCCGCCCTGCAATGCGGCGTCTGTACGCCCGGATTCCTGATGTCGGCGCGATCGCTCCTCGAGAACAACCCGAACCCGACGGAGTCGGAGGTGCGCTACGGGCTGGCCGGCAACCTGTGCCGCTGCACCGGGTACCACAAGATCGTCGAGGCGGTGCTCGACGCAGCGCGCGAAATGCGCGGAGCCTGAAGCATGTCGACCACCATCAAATACGAGCCGAGGGAGCTGAAAGTGGTCGGCACGCGCCCGATCCGCCACGACGGCGTCGACAAAGTGACCGGACGCGCCCGCTACGGCGCCGACTTCGATCTGCCCGGGCAGCTCATCGGCAAGGTGCTGCGCAGCCCGCATGCGCACGCGCGCATCAGGTCGATCGACGTCTCGGCGGCGCTTGCGCTCCCGGGAGTGAAAGCGGTGGTCACGCGCGACGATTTTGCGGAAATGCCGGAGGAGTACGCTGCGGCCGGGGAGATCGTGGTCAATTTCTACGACGTGACGCGCAACGTCATGGCGCGCGAAAAGGCGCTCTACGACGGGCATGCGGTGGCGGCGGTGGCGGCCACCAGCGAGGCGATCGCCAAGCAGGCGCTGAAACTGATCAAAGTGGACTACGAAGTCCTGCCGCACGTGATCGACGTGCTCGAGGCGATGAAGCCCGATGCGCCGGTCCTGCACGAGCACCAGTACACCCAGTTGGTCACTCCGAAGCCGGACAAGCCTTCCAATGTCGCCAAGCGGCTGGAGTTCAAACGGGGCGACGTCGAGGCGGGCTTCAGGCAGGCCGACCTTGTCGTCGAGCGCGAGTTCAACACCAAGCCGGTGCACCAGGGCTACATCGAGCCGCAAGCGTGTCTTGCGAGCTACTCGGAAGACGGCCAGGCCGACCTGTGGACTTCGACCCAGGGGCACTTCGTGTTCCGCGCCCAGTGCGCCAAGCTCCTGCAGATGGAGGTGTCGAAGATCCGCGTCATGCCGACCGAAATCGGCGGCGGTTTCGGCGGCAAGAACACCGTCTACTGCGAGCCGGTGGCGATTGCCCTTTCGCGCAAGGCCCACCGTCCGGTGAAGATCGTGATGACCCGCGACGAGGTGTTCCGCGCCACCGGTCCGACCTCGGGCGCGAACGTCCGGGTCAAGATGGGCTGCACCCGGGACGGCCGGATCATCGCGGCGGAGGCGGTGCTCAACTACCAGGCGGGAGCGTTTGCGGGGTCCTCGGTTTCGCCGGCCTCGATGTCTGCCTTTACGCGCTACGACGTGGACCACGTTCACGTGGTCGCGCACGATGTCACCGTCAACCGGCCGAAAGTCGCGGCGTACCGGGCGCCCGGAGCGCCGATCGTCGCCTTCGGGGTCGAGAGCGTGATCGACGAGATGGCGAAGAAGCTGGGCATCGATCCGATCGACTTCCGCCTGAAGAATGCCGCCCGCGAAGGAACGCAGAGCTATTACGGGCCGAAACTCGGCTCGATCGGTTTCATCGAGACGCTGCAAGCGGCGAAAGCGCATCCGAATTACCGTGTTCCGCTCGGGCCGAACCAGGGCCGCGGCGTGGCGACCGGCTTCTGGTTCAACGCGGGCAACGAAACCTCGTGCGCGCTCAACATCAACGAGGACGGAACGGTATCGCTGGTGCTGGGGGTCGTCGACGTCGCCGGCGGATTGCGCACCGCGCTGGCGATGATCGTCGCCGAGGAACTGGGCATCGACGTGGACAAGGTGCGGCCAAGCCACAGCGATACCACGGAGCTCGGCTTCAACTTCGTCACCGCGGGCAGCCGCGGCACCTTCGCCGGCGGCATGGCCTGCGTGGTCGCCGCGCGCGACGCGATCGAAAAGCTGAGGCAGCGAGCAGCCAAGATCCGCGAGGTTCCCGTCGATGCCGTGGAGTGGAAAGACGGGCGCGCGCAGCCGATACAGGGCAGCGCGCACCGGTTCGCGCCCATGACGCTCGCCGAGATCGCCAAGGTCGCGGGCAAGACCGGCGGCACCATCGCCGGCCACGCGGAAATCAACGCTCAAGGGGCGGGCCCGGGCTTTGCGACGCAGATCGTCGATGTCGAAGTGGACCGGGAGACGGGCCTGGTGAAGGTGCTGCGCTACACCATCGCGCAGGACGTGGGCAAGGCGATCCATCCGGCTTACGTGGAGGGCCAGCTCCAGGGCGGGGTGGTGCAGGGCATCGGCTGGGCGCTGAACGAAGAGTACGTCTACGGCAAGGACGGAAGGCTGCAGAATCCGGGCTTTCTCGATTACCGCGTGCCGGTGGCATCGGATGTGCCCTTCGTGGATGCCGTCATCGTCGAGGTGCCCAACCCGAACCACCCCTACGGCGTGCGCGGCTGCGGCGAGGTGTCGATCATCGCGCCCATGGCGGCAATCGCCAACGCCGTGGAGAGCGCCATCGGCATCCGCATCTGCGAGCAGCCGCTGTCTCCGCCGCGGGTGCTGGCGGCGATCGAGGAGGCCGCCGCGACGCGGAAGGCCTGAGCGCGTGGCCAGAATCGTCCTGTCCGGGAATCTTGCGGCAGTCACCGGGGGCGAGACCGAGATCGCGCTCGAGGTCGGCAACGTGCGCCAGTTGTTCCAGGCGCTAGCCGAGCACTACCCCGGGCTGCCCGAGAATTTCGCGGAGGACCTCGCCGTCGCGATCGACGGCGAGATCTATCAGGACGCGCTGCTCGAGCCGATCCGGAACGACAGCGAGGTGATCCTGTTTCCGAAGATCGCCGGAGGCTAGGGAAGCTCTGAAAAACGTCATTCCCGCGTGGTAAGCATGCCCCCGCGGAAGCGGGGGCGGGAATCCAGAAGATCCTTGATTCGACTGGACCCCGCCTTCGCCGGGGTGACAAAAATCGAGTTCTTCAGAGCCTCCCTAGGGCGATCGATCGGGATCCGACGCCATGGGCACGCTTGTCCGAGCGGGCCGACTGCGGTAGCATCGGTTTTACTTTTGCTTTACTTGGGCGGCGATGCGAACGGCGAGAATGTCGAGCAAGGGGCAGGTGGCGATTCCGGCGGCGTTGCGGGAGGCGATCGACCTGCGGCCGGGGAGCGAGG
>JACPRN010000294.1 GCA_016189945.1 Betaproteobacteria bacterium | reverse complement strand
GCCGGTGAGCGGCAGCGACTTCGGCAGTGCGCGCGAGGCCGACAGCGTGGCGCGGGCATCCCGCCGCAAGTTCGAGAGCGCGCCCGGGAACGAGATCCGCCCCACCTGCGCGGGCGCACGCACCACCGTTCCGTGCGGCGCGAAGGCTTCGGCCGACAGCGGTTCGATGAAAAGCTTCATGTTGTCGCGCCCGCCGCGAAGGGATGCGTTGCCCGCCAGTGCCGCGCGATGTCGATGCGCGAGCACAGCCAGATGTCGTCATGCCGCATGACGTGATCCAAGAGCCGGAGGAGACCAGCCGCGCGTGCCGGCTGGCCGATGATGCGCATATGCAGGCCGACCGACAGCATCTTCGGCGCCGTCGCGCCCTCCGCATAAAGTACGTCGATCGCGTCCTTCATGTATTCGAAAAAGTGCTCGCCGGTCGCGAAGTTGCCGCGGGTGAACTTGCCGTCGTTGTTGGAGAGCGAATAGGGCACCACGAGATGCGGTTTCCCCGCGACCAGCGTCCAGTACGGCAGATCGTCGTTATACGCGTCCGAATCGTAGAGAAAGCCGCCTTCCTCGACCAGCAGGCGGCGCGTGTTGACGCTCGGCCCATAGCGGCAATACCACCCGAGCGGACGGCGCCCAATCGTCTTCTGAAGCGAGGCAATCGCCAGACGAATGTGTTCGCGCTCCTCGTTCTCGCTGAGGCGAAACATCTGCACCCAGCGCCAGCCGTGACAGCAGATGTCGTAGCCCCGCTCCGCGATGGCGCGGGCGGCCGGCGGATTGCGTTCGAGCGCGAGCGCGCAGGCAAAGACGGTGAGCGGGATCTTGCGCTCGTCGAACAGACCGGTGATGCGCCAGAATCCGGCCCGGCTGCCGTATTCGAACGTCGATTCGGCGGCAAGATCGCGCTCCCCGGGCGCGAACTGCGCGACCGCACCTTCGACGCCCGGCTCAGAGCGGCCGTCGCCATCGACGATCGAAGGTTCCGAACCCTCTTCGTAATTGAGGACGAAGTTGACGGCGAGGCGCGCACCGTTCGGCCAGCGGGGATGGGGAGGCGTGCCGCCGTAGCCGACAACGTCGCGCGGATAATCGCTGGTCATAAGTGGAGTCCTTGTTTGGCATCAGGCGGCCGGGGAACCACCACGGCACATGGAATCAGTTTGGTCTAAGGCCGAGGAACTTGACTACCTTCATCCACTTCACAGTTTCCGTTTCGATGAGGTTGCCGAACTCGGCCGGCGAGATCGGAAGCGGGGTGGCGCCGAGACCCGCGAAACGCGCCTTGATCTTGGCATCGGCGAGGACCGCGTTGATCTCGCGATTGAGCCTCGCGATGATCTCGGCAGGCGTGTTCCTGGGCGTGCCGACGCCGTTCCAGGTGCTCGACTCATAGCCCGGCACGAAATCGGCGACCGAGGGTACGTCGGGCAGCGCCTGCGCTCGCGTTGCGGTGGTGACCGCAAGAGCGCGCAGGCTGCCGTTGCGCGCGTATTCGATGCCCGAGGTGAGCGTGACGAACATGGCCTGCACCTGACCGCCGCGCAGATCGACGAGCGCGGGCGCCTCGCCACGGTAGGGGACGTCGACGAAGTTGACGCCCGCCATCATCTTGAACAGCCCTCCGGCCATCTGGCTCGCGGTACCGTTGCCGCCCGAGGCCACGCTGAGTTTGCCGGGATTGGACTTCGCGTGCGCGATGAATTCGGCGACGGTCCTGAACGGAGAAGACGGCTGCACCAGCATGACCATGGGCGAACGGTTGAGCCCCGCGACCGGCGCGATGTCGCGCAGGAAATTGAAGGGCAGCTTCTCGTAGAGCGTGGCGTTGATGGCATTGGCTGGGCCGACGAGCAGAAGCGTGTAGCCGTCCGCGGGAGCGCGAACGACCGCCTCGGCGGCAATGTTGGTGCCCGCGCCGGGCCGGTTGTCGACGATGACCTGCTGGCCGAGCCGACCCGACAGCGCCTCGCCGATCAGGCGAACCACAATGTCGGCCGCACCGCCGGGCGGGAAGCCGACGATCCAGCGTAGCGGCCGTGCGGGATAGGCCTGCGAACGCGCGATGCGCGGGACCGCGGTCGCCGCGGAGAGCAATCCGGCGAGCTGTAGGAATCGACGACGCGGAATTGTCATGGTGCGCCCCTCGCTTGACATTGCGGTCGATGCAGAAGGCGGACGACTTGCCGCCTGTTTAAGCCGTCATGCTATGGGAAGACCTCAACCCCACCTTCCACTGGCGGGAACTGTATCGGCAAACCGGCGGGTAGTAAAGCGCACGCGTTTCGACGAAACTGCGCTGTTGCCGGGCCCTGCAGCGGCGAAGGGTGCTGATCTGGACGCCGTTTGTGCGCTTCAAAAAAACCGAACACCCCGTGTAAGAAAATCTGCGTGGCCACTTTGAAGAAGCTCGACTGGCCGGAGTCGACCTGGACCAGCCAGTCACCGAACTTTTCATGATCGTCTGGTCTTCGGCCTGAGCAGCCGGTGGCACTTCGATCCGTCAAAGTCAGCATTACAGTCGAAACCTGACGTCGGCCCGGATAGCCGAGCCGCCCGGCTGCTCTAGCGAGTTCCTAGCGGCCAGACTCGACCCGAAGCGGCCGACCAAAGCGCAATCGCACCAAGGCCGCAGACCGACTTGCGCTAGTCCCAGTGTGGGACTACCATAATGATCTCATGCGCG
>JACPRN010000293.1 GCA_016189945.1 Betaproteobacteria bacterium | reverse complement strand
TGCTACCGCCTTGAACCGTTCCCAACTCGCTCTGCGTTCGCTTGCCGTCCTCCGGCACACCGGCGGCCAGCCATTTCTGGATGAGCCGCACGATGCGCCGGTCCACCACACGGTGCTCGACGAACTTCACCAGCCATTCATGCTTCAAGGTATCGAAGAAGCTGCGAATATCGGCATCGAGCACCCAGTTCACCTTCCTCGTCATGATTCCACCCGAGATCGCATCCAACGCCTGATGCGGACTGCGCCCGGGCCGAAATCCGTAAGAGAAACCGAGAAAGTCCTGCTCGTAGATCGCGTTCAACACTTCGATGTTGTATTTACCACTAAACTCGCTCCGATCGCCCCCCGCCGGGGGTGCGCAGGGGAGTGGAATTAACATAATGTGCATTGTGCGAGATTTTCGGCCAGGTTCAAGCACCGGATTGCAATGAAGACTTGGGGATGGCTTGCTCGCCAAGCCAGAAGGTGAAATGATTGAATAAAGGAGGGGACCGCCATGCATGGTTTTTCACGCCGCTTCGGTTTCACGGCTGTTTCGATTTCCGCACTGATCTGCGCTGCCACACCCGCTTGGGCGCAGCAGAAGATCGATTTCGCGATTCACTATCCGGAACGCAGCGCAGCGACCGCGACATTCAAGTGGTGGATCGGCGAAGTCGACAAGGCGACCCAGGGCCGGGTCAAGTTCGTGCCGCACTACGCGGCCGCCCTGGTTACGGCGAACGAAACGCTCAAGGCGGTGCGCGATGGCGCGGTGCCCGCGGGATCGGTGCATGCCGCCGCGCTTTCCGGCCAGATGCCCGCTTTCGCGTATCTGGAGGCGATCGGCGGCATGCCGGTCGAACGGGCGCAATACCTCGAAGCGGTCAAGGCGCTGCGTCCGGTGCTCGAGCGGCAATTCCGCGCTCAGGGCAAGGGCGTCGAATATCTGTGGTCGGAGAGCCTCGGCGAGCTGATCGTGCTGTGCCGCAACCGCCACATGAAATCGCCCGCGGACTGGAAGGGCCTCAAGGTGCGCACCGCCGGGCGCTGGCAGGCCGAGCAGCTTCGCGGCATGGGCGTGAGCACCGTGGCCATGGACGTCTCGGAACAATATATCGCGCTTCAGAACCGCACCATCGATTGCGCGCTGCTGGTGAGCGGGCTCGCCTCGGCGCTGAAGGTCCATGAAGTCGCGCCGAAGGTCACCTTGCTGCGCATGTCGGTAAACTTCAACTCCTTCATCATGAACAAGGGGATCTACGACAAGATCTCCGCCGCGGATCGCGCCAGCATGAAACGGCTGGCGGTCGAAGCCGAATCCCGGGCATCGGCCAGCCTGGCAAAGGACGAGACGGACGCCGTGAACCTGATGAAGTCGCAGAAGGCGGACATTTACGCGATCACCGATGCGGAACGCTCCGAGCTGCGCAAGGGCATCGCCTCCTCGTACGCCAAGATGGGCACTGAAGGCGGCGCAGCCGGCAAGGAAATCGGGGACGTCTTGAAGCGTTACTGGTAAGGGTCCCCTTCGCCCATTGCCGATTGTCAGGCGCGAGCGGATCTGCAGGCGCAATGGAGGCGCTCGCCCGGTTCTCGCGCCAGGTGAACCGGTGGTTTCTCGGCCTAGCCGGAGTGCTGGCCGCGGCCATCCTCGCGGTGGTCGCCTACGACGTCGCGGCGCGCAACCTCTTCGACGCCCCGACCACCTGGGCGCTCGATATTTCGCGCTTCCTGCTCCTGTTCGTGTTCTTCCTTTCGCTCGCGCCGGCGCTGGAGTCCGGCGCCCATGTCTCGGTGGACATCCTGGAGCACTATCTCGCGCCGCCGGGCAGGCGCGGCTTGAGGATCGCCGCGCGCGTCCTGGTGCTGATTTTCGGCGCGTTCCTGATGTGGCAGGTGTGCGAGGCCACTTATCAGGCGTTTGTCGATGACAGTTTTTTCCCTACGTCGGTCCCAATCAAGCTGAAGCACGTGTACTGGATTGGGCCGCTCGGGGTCCTGCAGTTCCTCCTGACCGGGGTCGTTCTGCTGCGCGCTGCCGTACGCGGCCGCCGTGCGGCGAGCGCGAACGCCTGAGCGCGCCGTGGAAGGGCTGATCGGGTTCCCCGTTTTCATCCTCGCGCTGCTCGTGTTTCTCGCCACCGGCACTCCGGTCGCGGTGGCCACCGGGCTGCTCGGCGTCATCGGCGTGTACCTGTTCCTGCCGCACGCTGCCATCACCCAGCTCGGCAACATCGCTTTCTCGCAGCCGGCGAATTTCGTGCTGGTCGTGGTGCCTCTGTTTGTGATGATGGGGGAGGCGCTTGCCGCGACCACGGTCGGCCGCGATCTGTTTACCGCGGCGCAAATCTGGCTGCGGCGCCTCCCCGGGGCGCTCGCGGTCGGAACCATCATCGCGTGCGCCGGGTTTGGCGCCGTGTGCGGATCGAGCCCGGTGACTGCGGCCACCATCGGCGGCTGGGCCGTCCCGGAGATGATGCGCAAGGGCTACAGCCCGCGGCTTGCCCTCGGGGCGGCGGCTGCGGGCGGAACGCTCGGGATCCTGATCCCGCCCTCGATCCCGATGATCCTCTACGGGGTCATCACGGAGACCTCGATCGGAGCGCTGTTCATCGCCGGCATCGTCCCCGGCCTCCTCTTGACGCTGCTGCTTTCGGCCACCGTGTTCATCCAGGTGATGCGCAACCCCGCGCTCGCTCCGCGCGCCACCGAAGGTCTGGCGACGCGCGAGCGATGGACTTCGCTGCGCGCGGTCATTCCGGTCGCGATCCTCGCGCTGCTCGTGCTCAGTTCGATCTATGCCGGCGTCGCGACGCCCAGCGAAGCCGGTGCGGTGGGGGCGCTCGGCGCCCTGATCGTGGCCGCGGCGCTGGGCGCGTTGACGCGCGCGGTGACCAGGCGAATTCTGCACAACACGGTGCGCACCACCGCCATGTTCATCCTGCTCATCATCGGCGGCCTGTTCAGCTCGTTCGTGCTCACGCGCCTCGGCATCCCGCAGGCCACGGCGAAAATGATCATCGAAGCGAGCGTGGCGCCGTGGATCATCCTCGTGCTCATCAACCTGCTGCTCATCGTCCTGGGGATGTTCATGGACCCGATGAGCATCCTGGTGATCGTAGTGCCGGTGTTCTTCCCGACCGTGGTCGCTCTCGGCTACGACCCGGTGTGGTTCGGCATCGTGATCACCATCAATCTCGAGATCGCGGCGATATCGCCGCCGGTCGGGTTCAATCTCTTCGTCCTGAAGACCGTGATCCCGGGCGTGGACATGCGCGACATCATCACCGGGTCGCTGATTTTCATGGTACCGCTCGCGCTGGGCATCGGTTCGCTGATCGCCTGGCCGGAGATCGCGCTTTTCCTGCCGCGGTTGATGAGGAACTAGGACTTGATGTAACGGTTTGACCATGGTAGTAGAGTGCATCGACGCCGGTCGATATTTGCGCGAAAGATCGTTGTCGTCGTCTGAGGAGGGAGGCCTGCAATGAACATGCGAGGGACATCTATACGCAGTACCGAATGCGTCCGAATGCCTGCGGCCAGCGCATGGCCCCTGGCCTCGCGGATGGCAGTCGGATTGATCTTTGCGGCTCTTTCTCTGGCTGCCTACGCCCAGGACTATCCGAGCAAATCGATCAAGATCATCGTTCCGTACCCGCCGGGGGCCGGAACCGACACCTTGGCGCGCATGACTGCCGAGAAGCTCCAGAGCAAATGGGGCCAGCCGGTCATGGTTGAAAATCGCGCGGGCGCCAATGGGAACATCGGCGCGGAAGCGGTATTCAAGTCCCCGCCGGACGGCTACACGTTTCTGTTCTCTGCGCCGGGGCCGCTTGTGACCAGCAAGAGCCT
>JACPRN010000302.1 GCA_016189945.1 Betaproteobacteria bacterium | reverse complement strand
GGCCGGGCACGTGCTATACTGTATAGACTTGAGTCTATACATCTGGAGCTTTTCCATGGCTACCTTGACCAAGGTAGTGAAGATATTCCGCAACGGCGGCAGCCAGGCGATCCGGCTGCCGAAGGAATTCGCCGTCGATACTAAGGAAGTGGTGCTGCGCAAGGACTTCGGCGTCATATCGATCCTGCCCAAGCGCAAGGGCAGCCTGGTGGATCTGTTGCGGGAGATCGGGCCGATCGATCTTGCGCCCCGCGATCAGCCGGGGTGGACGGATCGCCGTTCGGACAGCGCGTTGCGCCCGGCGCGCAGGAGGCCTCGCCGGTGAATTACATGTTCGACACCAACGCCATATCGGCGCTCGTTCATCAGCGCCGAGGGTGGGAACGGCTCGCGCGGCGAATCGACGGCCTGGAACCGGAGCGGCGACTGATTTCGGCGATTACCCTCTCGGAGCTTCAAACCATGATCGCCAAGGCCGCAGCGCCCGAGTCCAAGGGAATGCGGATTTGGCGGGTCCTGCTTAACTTCCACCTCGTGGATTTCGGAGAAATCGCAGCGCTCTACACCGGCAGTATCCGGGCGTACCTCGAGCCGCGCGGCCTCAAGATCGGCCCGATGGATGCGTTGCTTGCCGCGCACGCGTCAAGCATCGGGGCTACGGTGGTTACGGCGAACACGCGCGAGCTTTCCAGGGTACCCGGACTTGCCGTGCAGGACTGGGGTTGCTGAGGCCGTCCACGACCGGGCCCGCCGGTAAGGAGAAATCGATGTCAAGCAAAGTGCCCGCCTGGCCGAACGGAAAGCGCATCGCGGTCGCGGTGAGCGTGATGTTCGAGACCTGGTCCGAGGGAAAAGCGCCGTCTTACTCGGTGCAGGCCACAGCGCTCAAGCCCGGCACGGTCGACCTGGGCGGCAAGGCCTGGTCCACCTACGGCGGCAGGGTCGGCGTGTGGCGGATCATCCGCACCCTGGACCGCTGGCAGATGCCCGGCACCTTCTGCGTCAACGCCCAATGCGCCGAGATCTATCCCGAGGCGCTGGCGCAGATCGTGCGCTCGGGCCACGACATCGCCGGACACGGCTATACCCAGGATCAGCTCCTCTCCTACCTGACCCCGGAGGAGGAGCACGCCACGATCCGCAGGTGCATCGAGCTGCTCGGCGAGCAAAGCGGGCAGCGGCCCGGGGGGTGGCTAAGCCCGGTGCTCGCTTTTACGCCGCACACTTCCGATTTCCTGGTCCAGGAAAAGCTCCAGTGGCACGGCGACGTCACCTACACCGACCTGCCGCACGTGGTGCGTACGCCGCACGGGGTGATCGCCGCGG
Organism: Betaproteobacteria bacterium; assembly: GCA_016189945.1. Classification (GTDB taxonomy): domain Bacteria; phylum Pseudomonadota; class Gammaproteobacteria; order Burkholderiales; family SG8-39; genus JACQTO01. Next base: position 13,637 of record JACPRN010000302.1, on the reverse strand, counting down.
TCCCGGGCTCCGATTTCTCCGACAACCGCGTCCTTCGCGCCAGCCCGCGCGATCTGTACGACGTGTACAAGGGCACCTTCGACTATCTCTACGAGCACGAGCCCATGGGGCTGCTCGTCTTCACTTTGCACTGCCATTTCGGCGGGCGGCCGCTGATCATCGCGGTGTTTGACGAGCTGATGAAATACGTCGCCAGCCACTCCGACGTCTGGCTCGCGCGGCACGGGGAGCTTGCCCGCTGGGCGCTCGATTCGGACGAGGAATTCACCTACGCGTCCCGGTTTTTCCGCGGGACGTAGAGCCGGAATAGGTCGCGGAGGAAACCTATGAGTCGCCGTCAAGCAATGGCCGGCATTATCGCGGCGTGTGCCTTTTCACTCCCGTCTTTCGCTGGCGTCCCGGCGGGCGGCGCGCGGGCGAGCGGTCGATAAGTCCGGTGCTCGCGCCGGCAAAGTATTTGGCATTTGCTATTTCAAGATCGGATCTTAAAATAGCAAATCATGCCCGAGTACTTCGCCCGCTCCGCCGAAACCCGGCTCCTGACGGCGCTGCGCACGGCGCCCGTTGTCGCGCTCACCGGGCCGCGCCAGTCGGGAAAGACTACGCTGTTGCGCCATGCGCTTCCGCAGTGGCGCATGGTGTCGCTCGAAGACCTCGACCTCCGGGAATTCGCCCGCGAGGACCCGCGCGGCTTCCTGGCCCGCAACGCGCCACCGCTCGTCATCGACGAGGCGCAACACGTTCCGGCGCTGTTTTCCTACATCCAGACCGCGGTGGATGCGAGCGGAGAGATGGGCCGCTACATACTTTCCGGCTCGCAGCAGTTCTCCCTCCTCGCGCGCATCACACAGAGTCTGGCGGGCCGCGCGGCGCTGCTCGATCTGCTGCCGTTGCGCCTTCGCGAGCTGGCGGACGCCGGACGCGTGCCCGAGAGCCTCGATGCGCTGCTGTTGCAGGGCGGGTATCCCGCGGTGTACGCCCGAGGCGTCGAGGCGCACAGTTATTACGCCGACTATGTCCGCTCCTACGTGGAGCGCGACGTGCGCACGTTGACCGCAGTGCAGGATCTGGGCAACTTTCAGCGCTTTCTTCGCCTGTGCGCGGCACGTACCGGGCAACTTCTCAACCTTAGCGCCCTCGCGAACGATTGCGGCATCGCGCAACCGACCGCCGCGGCGTGGATGAACGTCCTCGAGGCAAGCTTCGTCGCGCGGCGTGTCGCGCCTTACCACCGCAATTTCGGCAAACGCCTGGTCAAAACGCCGCGCCTGTATTTTCTGGACACGGGTCTTTGCGCGTGGCTGCTCGGCATTTCCAATGAGCGCGACCTCGCCAACCATTTCGCCCGCGGCGCTCTGTTCGAGACCTGGGCGGTGACGGAGGCGCTCAAGTGGCGCGCTGCGCGGGGCGATGCCAGGCCGCTCTATTTCTGGCGCGACAACATCGGCAATGAAGTCGACCTCGTGCTCGAACAGGAAGGCGGGCATACGCTGGTCGAAATCAAGGCGGGACAGACGTTCCAAACGGCGTGGCTCAAGGCCATGGACACGGTCGAGCGCCACATCGCGGAGCCCGTTCGGCGGGCGCTGATTTACGGCGGCGACACGAGTTTCGAGCGCGCGGGAACCACCGTGCTCGGGTGGCGTGACCTGCGTCGGGCCGGGTAGGCGGGATTACCTGCGGCAGCATCGCGCTCGACTTGCGTTGCCAAGAAAGGAGATCACATGACACGGCGATTGTCCCTCCGCGTTGCGGCGCTTGCTCTTGCATTGTTCACCGCCGCTGCGGTTGGACAGGTTTTCCCGAGTAAACCGGTGCGCATCATCGTTCCGTTTCCGCCCGGCGCGGTGGACCTGATGGCCCGCTACCTGTGCGAGAAGTTTCCCCAGGCGCTCGGCCAGCCCTGCCTGGTCGAGAACAAACCGGGAGCCGGCGCCATCATCGGCATCGACTTCGTGGCCAAGGCCGAGCCCGACGGCCATACGCTGCTGCTCGCGCCGAACAACCTGTCGATACTGCCCTCGCTGTATGCGAAGCTGCCCTTCGACGCCATGCGCGACCTGGCGCCGATCGCGCTGGTGAGCCGCACGCCGGTGATGATCGGCGGGCATCCCGCGTTTCCGCCCAGGTCGTTCCAGGAGTTTCTCGCCTACGTTCGGGACCATCCCGGCAAGGTGAATTTCACCTCCTGCGGCCTCGCCTCGGTGCAGCACCTTGCCGGCGAATCGCTGAAAGTCCTGGCGGGCCTCAAGATGACCCACATCCCTTACAAGGGCTGCGGGCCGGCCGAGGTCGATGTCCTCGGCGGTCAGGTGCCGGTCATCATCTCGAACGCCGCCCGCTTCATGCCGCAGATCCGCGCCGGCAAGCTGCGCGGCTACGCGCTCACCGGCGCGCAGCGCACCGATCTCGCGCCGGGGTATCCGACGATAGCGGAGCTCGGCTTTCCCGGTTACGAATTCGACGTCTGGTTCGGGCTGCTCGCGCCGGGGCGAACGCCGAAGGAGATCATCGGCCGCTTGAACGCCGAAGCCAACCGGGTGATCGGCCTGGCCGAGGTGAAGGAGCGGCTGCGCTCGCAGTTCTACGAGCCGATCGGCGGCACGCCGGAGAAATTCGCCGAGGTCATCCGCGCCGATATCGAGCGCTACGGAAAAGTGGTCCGCGAGGCTGGGATCAAGCCCGAATAAATCCTGCCCATATTGGGCATGTCGCTACCCAGTTTGGGCATATTCAAGGCAACCGCTAACCCGCCGCTGCAAGCTGCACCTGCGGCTTGGTCGAATACCACAGCATCACCAGGACCGCGATCACGAGCAGCGGCAGCGCGCCGATGTTGACCCAGTACCAGCCGAAATAGTGCACCAGCGCCCCCGATGAGAGCGAGAGCACGGCAACGAACGCGTAGATGATGAAATTGGTCGCGCCTTGCGTGTGGTCGCGCTCCGCGGGCGTGTAGGAGTAGGTCGTGAGCACGGTGGCCGCGGTGAAGGTGAAGCACCATCCCACGCCCTGCAGGAGGTTGGCCAGCCAGAACTGCCACACGCCCTCGCCGGAGAGCGCGACCGCGACGCAGATGAGCTGCAGCGCGATTCCCGCGTAGATCATCCGCACCTCGCCGAAGCGCGCGACCAGCCACCCGGCGACAAATCCCGGCGCGAACATGCCGATCACGTGCCATTCGATCACCAGCGCCGTGTCGTCGAACTGATGGTGCACGTTATGCATCGCGATCGGCGTTGCGGTCATCAGAAAATTCATCACGCCTTGCACTGCGGCTGCCGAAACGGTGGCGGCGATGAACACCGGCTGGGCCATGATTTGCCTGAGCGGCCGGCGCGCCCCTTCGCGGTCGACGCGCGCCTGGGGCGGAATATCGAGGGCCGTGAGGACGAGGGCGGCGAGTAGGCAGATCCCCATCAGCAGCGCGTAGCTGCCCGCAAAAGCGGCCGAATCGATCAGGTCCTTGCCCAGTTTTGCCGCCTCCGGTCCGACAAAGCCCGCCAGCACGCCGCCCGCGAGAACGAGCGAGACCGCGGTGCTGCGATACTCCGTCGCAGCCGCGTCGGTGGCGGCAAAGCGATAGAGCTGCGAGAATCCGGAGAACAAGCCGAAGAGAAAGACGCCGGCAGCGAACAGCCACAGATTCGACTGGACCACCCCGTAGGCGGCGACCGCGCCGCCGGCCGTCCCGATGAGGGCGCCGAGGATGAATCCGATGCGCCGCCCGAAACGCCGCATGATGAACGCCGCCGGAATGCTGGCAATCGCCGTGCCCACGATCACGAGTGAAGTGGGCAGCGTCGCCAGCGCTTTTGCCTCGGCCATGCCGTAGGCGACCACGGGCGCGGTGGCGATCACCAGCGACCTTCCGGAGCCGTACACCATCTGGCAGATGGCGAGGATGAGGACGTTCCTGCGGTCAGGTCGCATGCGGTGCGTTCGAGGACGCCGGCATCTTATAGAAGATGCGCGCCGAGGTGAAGCGCGGTCAGCGCCTCGGTCGCCTTGAAGATCATCCGCGGATCAAAGCGACATCCTGCTGCCGGCGATCAACGCCTTACGCTGAGGCCACACCGGACACAGGGCCTCGACCACCGTCATGAGGTCATCGAGCGTCCGGAATGGATCGGCCTCGGCGCTCGCCGGCGCATCGAGCAACGACTCACGTTCAAATAAGCGCAAGTACTCGCGCGTTTCGGCCAAGTCAAGCCCGATTCGATTGGTGCGCATAAGCACGCCCTTGGTGACGTTACCAAAAACGAAGGCTCCGGGCGCGTGTTTCCACGCGATACAAAGCTGAAATGTTCCGTTACAACTGACGGAATTGTAAGGCAAAAGCCAAGCTTACAAAACCCATACAAAACCCATACAAAACCCATAACCGGCGGGACCTTTGCCCCGATGCGGCACTTGCGCAGGAACTCATCAGCGTCGATGTCGGCACCGCCATGCCGCCGTCATCGCATGCGCCGCTCGCGCGCGGTGGCTGCTTTCGCATAGGGCGATCGACAACCTGGAACGCGAATTGCTCACCGAGCGTGCTCAGGAGACATCGACGCTGCGCGATGCGACCAGGAGCCGATCCAATTGAAAGGTTCTTGTCAGGCGCATTGCGTGCGCGTTCGACGCCCGGCGCATCCGCGCATCGAAGCGCGAGGTGGATCACGCAATCGGTTCGCCGGATCAGCGCGCGAGGTGCGCCGGATTTGCTTCGATCGTCGACCGGTCCGGCGCGGGTGCAACGCTCCGGACAAACAGTGTTGCAACCATTGCCAAGGAGGTGCCCATGTTTTTGCCAAAGAGATTGAAGGTCAGCGCCGGTGCGGCCGCGATTGCGCTCGCGCTGGCCGCAGCGAGCTTTTCCGCGCACGCGGTGCTCGAACGCGCGGGTCCCGTGAGTGCTGCCCCGTCGGTGGGCGGTTTCCCGTCCTGGTTTCAGGATACGAGCGGCCTCGCGCTGGAGTTCTGCGATCCGAAGAACGCCTCTGAAGTGGCCGGGGGATGGTGCCTGCTGCTTCCCGCCAACATTCCGGCAGTGCCGGAAGCCTTTCCCAACAATTTTTTCATCGAGCATTTCTACTGGGCCGGCACCGCTTCGATGACCACTAACGGCGGCGCCAAGGCGCTGCTCGTTCTGGCGCAAGAAGCTTCGTTTGCGAACGGCTTCAACGTCATCCCCGGCGACCAGGTCGTATTCGGGCGCATCCGCGTCAAGCTGACCGACGTTCCGGTGACCGGCACCTATCGCTTCATTCATCCATTCGGAGAAGAGCGGATCGACGCGGTGGCGGGCCAGGCGCGCGGCATTTTCTTCACCGATGACGTCGGGCTCAACTGCGTCAACACTTTCGACTGCTCGCTCAGCTCACGCCTGGGTCCTTTCCTGCTGCCTTCGGCTGCTCCCGGCGCAGCGGAAATGCCCCCGCTCACCGCGGCGAACCCGACCCCGGACACCGACCCGGCTCACTTCAAGGGTGCGTTCGCTCCGACGCCGTATCCCGGGACCGGCGCGGCCTACATCGCCGACCCCGGCCGCATCGGCCCGGTGACCGGCAGCCCGCTACCCAACTTCATCGACTCGACCGGCAAATCGCGCAACCACAACATCTTCCGCATTGAAGGGCCTCCCGGCTCGGCGCTGGGAGTCGATCCGGCGACCGGCGCGACGGTCGATTGGATCGAAACCACCGACTTCGCGCTCATGGGCCGGATCTTTACCGGCGCCATGCCCGGCCGCATTTCGACCTCGCGCGCGAGCTACGCCCACAACGTGGCGGGCCAGCAGAAGCTCGACGTCTATGCGAAGGCACTCGGGACCACCCAGGGCCGGCTGCCCACGCAACCCAGGCCTGCGACCATCGCGCCACAGATGACGTTTTTCGATGCGCCTTGCGACGGTGTCGTCGACGCGTTCGGAATCGTCCACCCGCCTTTCAGCGCTCCGGCGGGCGCCGTTGAAACGCAGATGATCTCGGTCGGCAACCTGAGCTGGGGACAGATCTTCCCCGTGGCCATTCCTTCCGCGGTGTGCGTGAAGGACGCCACTGCGCGCGACGCGGCTGGCAACATCGTGCCCATCTTCATGCAGCAGGCGGTCAGCGACGAGGTCACGGTTAGTCAGGCGTTCTACAACCCGAGCCTTGGCAGCCTGACGGTGGCAGCCGCCTCGAGCGACGCCGTGTTTCAGCCCACGCTGACACTCGCCTATGGGACCTTCCTCGGCGACCTCGCCAGCGGCAACCTCACCGTTCCGGGGATGATCGCGCCGCCGGGCGATGTATTCGTTCAATCGAGCGCTCTGGGCGTAACCAAGTATCAGGTGAGCACGGGCTTTGCCGCCGCGGCCCCGGCTCCTGCGGGAATCCCCGTTGCCGCGAACGACTCCTATACGTTCCCGATGAATTCGGCTGCACAGGTCCTCGCGGTATTGGCGAACGACTTGAACGTCGCCGGGGGCAAAGTGAGCCTGACCTCGCTGCCGCGTCTCGGCACCGCGGTGCTCAATGCCGACGGTACGGTGAGCTTCACGCCGAATCTGAACGCGACTGGTCTCGACGCTTTCACCTACACGGTAACGGTCGGCACGCAGGTCTCCAACACAGGCAGCGTATCGTTCGACATCACCCCGGTGAACTTGGCGCCGACGGCGGCCAACGACGCGGTCAACGCCATCGCCAACAAGTCGCGCGCGATCAAGGTGCTCGCGAACGACACCGACCCGAACGGCGCCGTGGATATTGTCGCTGCGGTGAACGTCACCCAGCCTGTTCCTGCCGGAGCAAGCACCAGCGTCGCCGGCGGCACTGTGACCTTCACCGCCGGCGCGCCGGGCACCTACACCTTCACCTATCAGGCGAAGGATGCCGGCGGCCTCGTCTCGGCCAACACGGCCACGGTGACCGTGACGGTGGCGGCGGCCGAATCGCTCAGCTTCACCAAAGCGCAGTACGTCGTGAGCAAGAGCCGCATCGTCGTCTCGGGCACTGTGTCCCCATATGCCGAACAGACGGTGAAGGTGGACTTCGTCAATTCCGCGGGAACAGTTATCGGCAACGCGGGCACCGTCGCCGCGGATACCCTGGGCAACTGGCTGCTCGATGTCGTCGGCATGGCCTTGCCCACGGGAACGAGCGCGGTCAAGGCGAGCACCTCGAACGGCACGGTGAAGGCCACCGCGCTGGTCCTCAAGTGACCGTATTCACAAAGGAGATTGCCATGATTTCATCAAAGACATTAATCGCCGGCGCGCGAGCGGCTGCGTTCGCGCTTTCGCTGGCCGGGGCAAGCTTTTCCGCCCATGCCGTGCTCGAGAGGGCCGGTCCCGTGAACCCCGCTCCTTCAGTCGGAGGCTTCCCGTCCTGGTACCAGGATACGAGCGGCCTGGCGCTGGAGTTCTGCGATCCGAAGAACGCCTCTGAAGTGGCCGGCGGATGGTGTTTGCTGCTTCCCGCCAACATTGCAGCGGCGCCGGAAGTCTTTCCCGACAACTTTTTCATCGAGCACTTCTATTGGGCGGGCACTTCCTTGATGACGACCAACAGCGGCGCCAAGGCTCTGCTGGTTTTGGCCGAAGAGGCTTCTTTCGCCAACGGCTTCAAAGTCATTCCCGGCGACCAGATCGTGTTCTCGCGCATCCGCGTCAAGCTGACCAATGTGCCGGTAACCGGCACCTACCGCTTCATCCATCCCTTCGGAGAAGAGCGGATCGACGCGGTCGCGGGCCAGGCGCGTGGCATCTTCTTCACCGAAGATGTCGGCCTGGGCTGCGTGGGAACTTTCGACTGTTCGTTGAACTCGCGCCTGGGTCCTTTCCTGTTGCCTTCGGCTACCCCCGGCGGTCCGGAAATGCCCCCGCTCACGGCGGCGAACCCGACCCCGGATACCGACCCGGCGCATTTCAAGGGCGCTTTCGCTCCGACGCCCTACCCCGGGACCGGCGCGGCCTACATCGCCGATCCCGCACGCATCGGACCGGTGACCGGCAGCCTGCTGCCCAATTTCATCGACTCGACGGGCAAGTCGCGCAACCACAACATCTTCCGCATCGAAGGGCCTCCCGGTTCGGCGCTGGGAATCGATCCGGCGACAGGCGCAGTGGTCGATTGGATCGAGACCACCGATTTTGCCCTCATGGGCCGCGTCTTCACCGGCGTGATGCCAGGCCAGGTCGAGGTCGGACGCGCTAGCTACACGCGCAGCGCCACCGGCCAGAAGCTCGACGTCACCGCGACCGCCGTTGACAGCACCCAGGGCCGGGTTCCGACCCAGCCGAGGCTGTCTGCGGTGGCACCGGTGTTATCGTTTTTCGATGCGCCTTGCGACGGCACGGTCGACGCGCTGGGCAACATCCTGCCGCCCTTTAGCGCTCCGGTGGGCGCCACCGAAACGTCGATGTTCGCCTCGGACGGCATGTACTGGGGCCAAGCGCATCCCGCGACGATTCCCTCGGGGGTGTGCGTGAAGGACGCGAGCGCGCGCGACGCGTTCGGCAATCTGGTTCCGGTCTACCTGCCGAAGCTCGTCACCGACGAGGTCACGGTCACCCAGGCGCTCTACGACCCTGCGCTCAAGACGCTCACGGTCGCGGCCAATTCCAGCGACACGGTTCGTCCGCCCCTGTTGACCTTGGGTTACGAGGCGTTCCTGGGCGGACTCGTCGGCGGCCGGATCGTCGTTCCCGCGGTGCTTGCGCCGCCCTCGGAGGTCATCGTTCGTTCGGGCGCCTTGGGCGCCACCAAGTATCAAGTGTCCTCGGCCTTTCCGGCGCCTCCGGTTGTCGTACCGGCGCCGGTGGCGACCGACGACAGCTTCACGTTCCCGCAGAATTCGGCGCCGCAGATACTGAACGTGCTGGCGAACGACCTCAACACCACCGGCGGCATCGTTACGGTGACTACTGCACCTGCGCTCGGCACTGCGGTTGTCAACCTCGGCGGGACGCTGACCTACACGCCGAAGCCGAACGCGACCGGTGTGGACACCTTCGCCTATACGATCACGGTCGGCACGCAGGTCTCCAACGCCGGCACGGTGACGCTTAACATCACTGTGGTGAACCAGCCGCCGGTTGCGGTCGACGATACGGCGACCGCTGTCATCGGCAAGCCGCTTGCGATCGACGTGCTGGCGAACGACACGGATCCGAACGGCGCTGCCGATCTCGCCGCTGCGGTGAACCTCACCCAGCCCACGCCTGCAGGAGCCACCGTTAGCGTCGCCGGCGGCACGGTCACCTTCACTACCACCCTGGCCGGCACCTACACCTTCACCTACCAGGCGCAGGACGCCGGAGGCCTCGTCTCCGCCACGCCGGCGACGGTGACGGTGAAGGTATTAGCCCCCGATGTGATCACGATGGTGCGCTCTGACTACGTCGTCAGCAAGAGCAATCTGCAGTTGGAGGGCACCATCTCGCCGATCCTGCAGCAAACGATCAGAGTGGACTTCGTCAACTCCGCAGGCACCGTGCTCGGAACAGCCGGTACCGTGGTGACGGCGGCCGACGGCAAGTGGATCATGAATAAGATCATCCCACTTCCTGTAGGGAGCAGCGCCGTGCTTATCACCTCGCTCGCGCCCGAGGGCGGAATCCGGGTCTCGACTCTCAACTTCAAGTAAGCAGGCTCCTCTGCAGCAATTGCCCCACCCGTAAGGGTGGGGTTCTTTTTGGTGCGCCCGCCAGGGCGCACCAACTACCGCAGATGCGCGATCGAATTGGCGTAGTAACGCAACAGTGCCAGCTCGCTCGACGCGACGCCATACAGCCCCTCGTCTTCCTCGACGAGGTGCCTCAATTGCAGCATTTGAAGTCCCGCGCCGATGGCGTAATCGCGATCGCGGCGCGGAATATAGATGTGCGCGCCGCGCGCTTCGAGTTTCTCGATCAGCGCCTCGGCGGCCGCTTTCAGCTCCAGCTCGGAAAAGCGCTTCCCCGGTGCGGCGTCAAAGACGCTTGCGACCAAAGGCACCGGCAACACCGGGATCAGCCTGCCGATCGAGATCATGAGGTAGCTCGCCAGCTCGGCGACGCGGGCGAAACGCTCCTCCTTGCCGAGCCTTCTGAAATCGAAACCGTTTTGGCGCGTGTACTCGCGCATCGAAATCGGCGTGCCGAAATTCACGCAGGCATAGCCGAAGCACAGCCATTTGCTGCGCAGCATCAGCGCCGCCTGGTGGGCGACAAACCCGAGCGTGTTCGCGGCTGCGCGCGCCAGGCCCGGCTTCTTCGCTCGAGCGTCGCCGGCAAGCAGCAGCGTGCGGTCTTCGAGTACGCGGTCGTAGTTGAGGCCGAGCGGAACAAACACGATGTCGCGCCCGCCCTCGGGGTTGAAATTCCTGAGCATGTAATCCAGGACGCCGAGCCGCGGCTCGCCGATCAGGCCGTTGCGGCTCAAGCCCCCTTCGGGATAGAGCGCCTGAGTGACGCCCGCCTCGGTCGCCATGGCGACGTAGCGTTCCAGGACGCGCCGGTAGAGCTGGTCGCGCGAGTTGCGGCGAACGAAATAGGCGCCCATCGAGCGGATGAGCTGCTGCAGCGGCCACACGCGCGCCCACTCGCCCACCGCGTAGGAGAGCGCGGCCTGGTCGGCGGCGAGATACGCGGCGAGAATGTAGTCCATGTTGGAGCGGTGATTCATGACGAAAATCACCGTCGCGTCCGGCGCGATGCGCGCCAGGCCCTCGGTATCGGCATAGCCCAGGCGCACGCGGTACAGGGACTGGGCGAGATTTCGCGCGGCCCAGTAGCCGAGGCGGAAATAGACATAGGCGTTCAGCGCCGGCACGATCTCGCGCGCGTAGCCGCGCACGCGCGCGGTCACGAGTTCCCGCGTCATGCCCTGCGCCTTGGCCTGCGCGGCGACCGCCTCCTGCACTTTGGCGTCGTAGGCGAGGAGGTCGATCAGCGCCTGGCGGCGCGTCTGCTGGAACGGCCGGATCTCGATCCTGAGCCGGCTCGACACCTCGTCGAGGACCTTGTTCGCACGGCTTCTGAGCACCCAGCGAACGCCGGGCAGCATAATGCTCGCGACCAGAGACCAGGCCGCAAGCAGCGCTCCCAGCACGACCAGCCAAAGGGGCAGCGACACGCTGGATGACATTGCGTCTGCGCGCGCGGCGGGATGCCGCGCTGCTCCTCCCTGGATAGCAGGGTAGACTAGCCGGGCTCAGGGTGCAAATATCGGGCGCAATTGTCACGGGGACGGGCATTTTGCTGACCAAGCACGACATCTATCTTTTCAGGGAAGGCAGCCATGCGCGGCTCTACGAGAAGCTCGGCTGCCATTTGGGAAAGCGCGGCGGGGTCGCCGGCGCTCAGTTCGCGCTCTGGGCCCCCAACGCCGCCCGCGTCTCGGTGATCGGCGACTGGAACGGCTGGGACCCCGATGCGAATCCGCTTGCCGCGCGCGGCGACAGCTCCGGGATCTGGGAGGGATTCGTTCCCGGCATCGTTCGCGGACAGGCCTACAAGTACCGCGTGACATCGAACTTCGGCGGCTACGAGGCCGAGAAGGCCGACCCGTTTGCGTTTGCAACCGAGTGCCCGCCGAAATCGGCCTCGCGCGCCTGGAGCTTCGAGTACGAGTGGGGCGACGGCGAATGGATGGCGACGCGCCGCTCGGCGAACGCGCTCGCAGCGCCGATCTCGATCTATGAGGTGCATCTCGGGTCGTGGCGGCGGGGGGAGGGGAACCGCTTGCTCTCCTACCGCGAAATCGCGCAGCCCCTGGCCGAATACGCGCGCGAGCTGGGGTTCACGCACGTCGAGCTGATGCCCGTGACCGAGCATCCCTTCTACGGCTCGTGGGGGTATCAGACCACGGGCTACTTCGCGCCCACCGCGCGCTATGGCGCGCCCGAGGATTTCATGGCCCTCGTCGATACCCTGCACCGGCACGGGATCGGCGTTTTCCTCGACTGGGTGCCCTCCCATTTTCCGGGCGACGGGCACGGACTGGCGTTTTTCGACGGCACCTGCCTGTACGAGCACGCCGACCCCAAGCAGGGCTACCACCCCGAATGGGCGAGCTACATCTTCAATTACGGCCGCAACGAAGTGCGGGCGTTCCTCGTATCGAGCGCGATGTTCTGGCTGGACCGGTATCACGTCGACGGGCTGCGCGTGGACGCGGTCGCCTCGATGCTCTACCTCGATTACGGGCGCAAGGAAGGCGAGTGGATCCCGAACCGCTTCGGCGGCAGGGAGAACCTGGATGCGGCGGCGTTCGTGCGCCAGTTGAACGAAGCCTGCTACCGCGATCACCCCGACGTGCACACGATCGCCGAAGAGTCGACCGCCTGGCCGATGGTGTCGCGGCCGGTCCATCTGGGCGGCCTGGGATTCGGGCTGAAATGGAACATGGGCTGGATGCACGATACGCTCAAGTACTTGAGCCAGGATCCCGTGTACCGCAAGTATCATCACGACCAGCTCACGTTTTCGATCTGGTATGCGTTCTTCGAGAATTTCGTCCTGCCGCTCTCGCACGACGAAGTAGTGCACGGCAAGGGGGCGCTCATCGGCAAGATGCCGGGCGACACCTGGCAGCAGTTCGCCAATCTTCGCCTGCTTCTCGGGTACATGTGGGCGCACCCGGGAAAGAAACTTCTCTTCATGGGCGGGGAGTTCGGGCAGCGGCGCGAGTGGGCGCACGAGGAAAGCCTGGAGTGGCACGTGCTCCAGTATCCCGAGCACGCCGGCATACAGCGCTGGGTGGCCGATCTCAACCGGCTCTATCGCGCCGAGCCGGCGCTCCACGAGGTCGATTTCGACCCCGCCGGGTTCGAATGGGTGGACTGCCACGACAGCGATCAGAGCGTGCTCAGCTTTCTGCGCCGGCCGCGCGGAGGAGGGCCCGCCGTGCTCGTGCTGTGCAATTTCACCCCGGTGGTTCGGACCGACTACGTCGTCGCCGTGCCCTGCGGCGGGTTCTGGCGCGAGCTGGCCAACAGCGATGCCCCGATCTACGGCGGCGGCGGCGTCGGCAACCTGGGCGGCCTGGAGGCGGCCCCCGGACCGGGGCGGGAGCATGCGCTTGCCGTGACCGTGCCGCCGCTCGCGGTGGTGATCTTCAAGAGCGAGGCGCAGCGGGAATGATGCGCCATGAAGTCGTTGGCACTTGGCTTGAAGCCGAGGTCACTAGCCAGGCGAGTGTTTGGCCGCCTCGGCGGGAGTTTGGTCTTTAACTTCGTCTCCACGTTTTGGTTCGGTTGCGAATTCGCAACCGAACCAAAACGTGGAGATTGAATAAATGCAAAAGCAACATCGATGATTCCGTTTGGCTCGGTTTAAGATAGTCCGCTGCATGAACCCCATCAACGAAGTCTGGCCCGGCTGTCCCTATCCGCGCGGGGCGACCTGGGACGGCGAGGGCGTCAACTTCGCGCTCTTTTCCGAACACGCGCTGAAAGTCGAGCTGTGCATTTTCGACGGCGCCGGCCGCCGCGAGCTGCAGCGCATCGAGCTGCGCGAGCAGACCGACCTCGTATGGCATTGCTACCTTCCCGAAGCGCGGCCGGGGCTGGTGTACGGATACCGGGTGCACGGCCCCTATGCGCCCGAGGAAGGGCACCGCTTCAATCCGCACAAGCTCCTGCTCGATCCGTACGCGAAGAACCTGGTCGGCCAGCTCCTG
>JACPRN010000301.1 GCA_016189945.1 Betaproteobacteria bacterium | reverse complement strand
TCGCCCGGCGGCCCGACCGACCTGCTGGCCCGCGCTCTGGCGACCAAGCTCGGCGAAATACTCCCGCAGACGGTTGTGGTCGAGAACCGGCCGGGCGCAGGCGGAACCATTTGTTATGACGCGGTCGCCAAGGCGGCTGCAGACGGGTACACGCTGCTCTTGGGAGATCTCGCCGGGTTCGCCGTCAATCCGAGCTTGTACAAATCGCTTCCATACGACACGCGCAAGGATTTCACCCCGATCGGCCCCGTGGCGACGGCGCATCTCTTCCTTATCGCAAACGCGTCCCTCCCGGCGCGAAGTATTCGAGAACTGATCGCCCTCGCGAAGAGCAAACCCGGGGCCTTGTCCTTCGGTTCCGGGGCGGGGGGGTTTACGCATCTCGGGCCGGAACTGTTCAAGCTGAAGAACGGCCTCGACATACTCCATGTTCCCTACAAGGGTGCCGCGCCTGCGCTGGTCGACGTCGTTGCCGGACGCGTCGCTTTCATCATGACCACCGGCGTGGCTACGGCCAAGCCGCATCTCGATTCGGGCAGGCTCCGTGCGCTTGCGGTGACGGGCGACAAACGCTCGGCTGCGCTGCCCGACGTGCCGACGTTCGCCGAGGCCGGGTCCCCGATGCCGGAACTGACGCTCGGCAACTGGTGGGGTCTGATGGGGCCGGCTGGGCTGCCGCGCCCCATCGTGGTCAAGCTCAACGAGTCCCGTGCCCAGGCGCTGGCGGCGCCCGACGTTGTTGCCAGGCTCGCCGTGATGAACATGGCTCCTCTCCAGAGCACTCCCGAAGAGTTTACCGGCGTGATCAACGCTGCAATCGATACCTGGACCCAGGTCCTGAAGCGCATGAATATCACGCTGCAGTAAGGCAGCTCCGGCGTTAGGCGCTAATCTGGCAAGGATTGACGAACCCAGCGAGGGTTCGGGCTACCGGCTTAGGGTTTTGCCTGCCGCAGCTCCGCCAGGATCTCTTCGGTATGCTCGCCCAACTGGGGCGGCCGGCTCATGAGATCGGGCGTCACGCCGCTCCATTTCACCGGCGGGCGAAAGCGCGGTATCCGTCCCAGGACGGGATCGTCCTCGATCTCGACGATGCCGAGGTGCCGCACCTGCGCATCGGCGAGGGTCTGGCTGACGCTGTTGGCGGGGGCGCAGGGCACTTCATGCTCGGCGAGGAGCGAGAGCCACTCGGCCCGGGTGCGCTTGGCGAACTCCGGCTGCAGTTCCTTCTTCAGCGCTTCGTACTGCCTGACGCGGTTGCCGTGCTTGCCGAATACGGGGTGGGTGAGCAGGTCCTCGCGCTCGAGCGCCTTGCACAGGCCGCGCCAGAACTTGTCCGGCGAAGAAAGGTGAATGAGGAGCACCTCGCCGTCGCCGGCGCGGAAAGCATAGGCCTGCGAATAGGTGGCGCGCGTGTAGGGCCCCTCTTCGGCGCCGCCGACCACCAGCTTCGAGAACTGCCCGGTGATGAAGCGCGCGAGCGAGGAGAGCATGTTCACTTCGACCAGTTCCCCCTTGCCGCTGCGCGCGCGTCCCGCGAGCGCCGAGACGACACAGAATGCCGCCGTCTGTCCGGTGAGCATGTCGGCCATCGCGGGTCCCACGACGCGAGGATTCTCGTGGTCCATCAGGAGCGACGCCAGGCCGCTGTACCCTTGGGCCACGGCGTCGTAGGTGGGCTGATCGGCATACGGACCGTCGGTGCCGAAGCCGGTGATGGAACAGTAGATGAGGCGCGGATTGAGCTTGCGCACCGACTCGTACGCGATCCCGAGACGGCCGGTCACGCCGGGGCGGAAGTTTTCCACCAGGACATCGGCGGTCTTGACCAGTTCGTAGAACGCCGCGCGTTCGCCGCTCGCCTTCAGGTCGAGGACGATGCTGCGCTTGCCGTGGTTGTAGGGCAGGAACATCTGGCTCGCCTTTCCCTTTTCGGCCCAGGAGCGGAACGGGTCGCCGTCGGGGGGCGATTCCACCTTGATCACATCGGCCCCCATTTCGGCGAGCAGCGCAGTGGCATACGGGCCGGTGATGTATTGACCGAGATCGAGCACCCGCAAGCCTGTCAGTGGCCCCATTTCGTCTCCTTGCATCTGGATCCGAGCTGATTCCCGAATCTGCACGCGCGCCGACCGACGCCATGCGATCGATCGGCATTGCGCAGCGAGCGAATTCATTCTAGCATCCGCGACATTTCCACGGCGCACGCGATTTCTCGCGCCGCTGCAAGGGAGAAACGATGAAGCCGGTGCATTTTGTCGATACCACGCTGCGCGACGGGCACCTGAGCCTGTGGGCGTGCGCCATGCGGACCGACATGATGCTGCCGGTTGCTTCGCGGCTCGACCAGGCGGGGTTCCGGGCGATCGAGCTGATGTCGACCTCGATCCCGAAGAAGATGGTGCGCGAGCTGCGCGAGGACCCCTGGGAGCGGGTGCGGCTTTTCGCCGCCCGCGCTCCGCGCACGCCCCTGCGGGTGATCATGGGACGCTACATCACTTCCTTCGAGATCACGCCGGCTTCGGTGAGCAACCTGTGGCTGGAGCGGCTCTCGGCGAACGGCATCCGCGAAGTGCGCATGTCGGACTGCTCCAATACCGTATCGGTGTGGGAGCGGCTGATACGCGATTCGCGCCGTGCCGGCCTGAACATCGTCCTCAATCTCGTCTACTCGGTTTCGCCGGTGCACACCGACGAGTACTACGCCAAGCTCGCGCGCGCAGCGGCCAGGCTCGACGCCGACCGGATCTGCCTCAAGGACCCGGGCGGATTGCTCACGCCGGAGCGCACGCGCGCCCTGGTCCCGGTCGTTCTGCGCGAGGCCAACGGCAAGCCCGTGGAGATCCACACCCACTGCACTACGGGCCTCGCCCCCCTTTGCCTGCTCGAGGCGATCAAGCTCGGGATCGACATCGTCAACACGGCGATCCCGCCGCTTGCGAACGGCTCATCGCACGCCTCGGTGTTCACCGTTGCCGAAAACGCGATCGCGCTGGGCTATGAGCCGACGGTCGACCTGGAGGGCTTGAAGCCGGTTTCCGAGCACTTCATGCGCATCGCCAAGCGCGACGGACTGCCGGTCGGGATTCCGCTCGAGTACAACCAGGCCCAGTACATGCACCAGGTGCCGGGCGGCATGATTTCCAATCTGCGCCATCAGCTCGC
>JACPRN010000311.1 GCA_016189945.1 Betaproteobacteria bacterium | reverse complement strand
CTTGCTGCACAGGACACAGCGGGGCGACCGCGCCGCGCTGGAGCAGTTGAGCGGCCTCGTCTATCACGAACTGCGCCGGATCGCAGCCCGTTCCATGCGCGGCGAGCGTCCGGGTCACACACTTCAACCGACAGCGCTGGTGAACGAGGCGATCCTGCGTCTGATCGGGGCCGATGTGCCATGGCAGGACCGCGCGCATTTCTATGCGGTTGCGGCGCGGCAGATGCGGAACATCCTGGTCGATCGCGCCCGCAGCCGTGAGCGCGACAAGCGTGGCGGCGCTGCCGTGCACGTGCCGCTCGAGGAAGCCGGCGAGATTGCCGCGCCGCTCGATATGAATCTCGTCGCGCTTGACGATGCGCTCAAGGACCTCGCCAAGTTTGATCGACGCAAGCACGATATGGTCGAGCTGCACTATTTCGGCGGACTGTCCATCGACGAGACCGCACAGGCCATGGACGTATCGCCGAAAACAGTCCAGCGCGAACTGCGGCTCGCCGAATCGTGGCTGCATCGTGCCATGCGCGGGTCGTCATCATGAATCCTGAGAATTGGAAGAAGGTCGAGTTGATCTTTCACCGCGCGGTCGACCTCGACGCGCAGACCCGGAGTACATACCTCGATGCGGAGTGCGGGAGTGACGGCGCGCTGCGCCACGAGGTCGAAGCCTTGCTGCGCTCCGAGCCCGGCGCGGGCGACAAGATCCGTCACACCGTCGAGCAGGAGGCCGTCCGTCTGCTGCAGGAGGGGGATGCCAGCGGGGAGAGGCTCGGCGCCTGGCGGCTGCTGCGGCCGTTGCAGCACGGCGGCATGGGAGTGGTCTATTTCGCGGAACGGGCGGATGACGCCTATCGCAAGAAGGTGGCAATCAAGGTTCTCCACAACACGCTCCCAACCGAGTACGAGCGCGAGCGGTTTCGCAGGGAGCGCCAGATCCTCGCCAATCTCGAACATCCCGGCATCGCGCGGCTCATCGACGGCGGGACGCGCGCGGACGGCTCGCCATACCTCGTGATGGAGTATGTCGAGGGCGAACCGATCGACCGCTACTGCACGGATCATCGCCTCGCCCTGGAGGCGCGCCTGCGGCTCTTCCACCAGGTGTGCCTTGCAGTGGCGCATGCGCACCGCCAGCACGTCGTTCACCGCGACCTGAAGCCCGCCAACATTCTCGTGGGCAAGGACGGTGCGCCGAGGCTGCTCGATTTCGGCATCGCCAAACTGCTCGACCCGGCGACCGATCCACTGCCCGGACCGCAGACCCGGGCCGAAGACCGCCGTCTTACGCCGGACTACGCGAGTCCGGAACAGTTGTCGGGCGCTGCGATTGGTTACGCGAGCGACATCTACGCGCTAGGCGTCGTGCTCTACGAGCTTCTCGCCGGCTGCCTGCCCTACCAGCTCAACGGACTCTCGCTCGACGAGATGCTGCACGCCGTGAGGCAGACCGATCCCCTGCCGCCGAGTGCCGCACTCGCCCGGCGCGAACCGAATGACAGGGAGTCGGCGCCACGATTGCGGGGCGACTTGGACAACATCGTGATGAAGGCCCTGCAACGCGAACCGCATGCGCGTTATGCGAACGCCGATGATCTAGCCGCCGATGTCGAGCGCTATCTCGCGGGCGAGCCGGTGTCAGCGCGCCCGCCGGCTCCGGTCGAGCGGCTCGCTCGTTTCGTCCGCCACCATCGGATGGCCACTGTCATTGGCCTCGCATTGATCGCCTGTGGCGTGCTCGCGGCGCTTTACGCAAAAGCGGTTTACGACGCAGAACGGCGAATCGAGGCGCTGATCGCCTCCCACGCTTCGGCGCAGGCAGACGAGCGTCTGCCCGCCATCGCGATCCTGCCGTTTGGGAGCGCAGAGAGCGGCGCCCTCCTGGGCGTCGGCATGAGCCGCTTGGTGAGCGGGAGCCTGTCACCCCTCAGACAGCTACGCGTGGCTGCCTACAACTCGGTGCGGCGCTACCCGGATGGAGCGCCCGGTATCGATGCCATTGCGCGTGAACTCGGTGTCCGCTACATCCTCTCGGGCAGTGCGGAAACAAGCAGCAACCGGCTGCGTGTCGAGGCCACGCTCACTGATACCCGAACCGGACAGCGCTTATGGACCCACCGCTACGACCGGACTCTCGAGGATCTTTTCGCCACCCGCGTGGAACTCGCCGAAAAAATCATTTCCACCCTGAGCATCGAACTTACCGCGGGCGAGCGCCAGCGCCTTGCCAGAGCGCCCACCCGCAGCGTCGAGGCCCATCAGGCCGTGCTTCGCGGCCTGTCGAATTACGGCCGGCGGCTGCGCCGGGCAAACGATGAGGCGCGCCGGCACTTCGAGCGTGCAATCGAACTCGATCCCGGCTACGCCGACGCAATCGGGCTGCTCGCCATGACGTATCTCGTCGAGTTTTCTCACGACTGGAGTGACAATCCGGCCGAGTCGCTCGCGCGCGCCGAGCAGTTGGCGACGCGTGCGATTGCGCTCGATGACAGCTATGCCTTTCCTCATTTGGCGATGGGCATGGTTCGCCGCGAGCAGCGCCGGCACGCCGAGGCACTCGCGGCCTTCGCTCGCGCGGCCGAACTCGATCACAACTACGCCAACGCAATCGTGATGATGGCGTCGACATTGTGCTACGCCGGCAAGACCGAAAACACCATCGAACTCATTCAGAAAGCGGCGCGGCTCAATCCCCGCTACCCGATCAACTACCCGGCTCTCGTCGGCCAGTGCTACTTCGCCATGGATCGCTACGGCGAGGCCATAGCGGCATTCGAGCAGGCGCTCGACAAGAATGCGTTGTTCCGCCGCAGCCTTCTCTTGCTCGCCGCGAGTTACGCCCAGGTGGGGCGGCTCGCGGATGCGCGATCGACGGTGAGAGAACTCGAGGCCATGGGCCGGCGCCTGTCGCTGCATCGCATCGAGCCCACGATCCTGTTTGCACGAAGCGAGCATCGCGCCCGCGTGATCGAGGGGCTGCGCCTCGCGGGCGTGCCGGATTGATTCTCTTGCGAGGCGGGGGCGGCGCGCTAAAGCGGCGCCCTACAGCCATGCCCTGTAGCTACACATGTGATCAACGCCATCGCCGGGCGCAGATTCATCGCACCTTCGCGGGGTGATTGCGGGCGTTACACGCTCTGAGCCGCCCAAGGATCGACTACCGGCACCTTCAGATCCCCAAAATGCCGCACGTTCCGGGTAGCAAGCGTGGCGCGCCGCGCGAGCGCGATACCCGCGATCTGCGTGTCACGCATGTCCACTGGCCGCCCGGCTTTCTGCCGCTCCGCAGCCAGTGATGCTGCTTCAGCCGCTGCCGCACCGTCGAAATCCAGCACACGGTTTTCCAGGTCCTCTTTCAGCAGATGGGCGAACGCCGCTTCCAGCGTCTGCCGCCGCCGGCCTGACGGCAGCAGCGCCAGACCGAGACGCGCCTCAAACAGCGTGATGCTGGTTATCCAGACGGATTCCGCGGGCTGGCGGTCCAGCCACGCCACCACGGGAGCCTCAGGTACCGTGCGCATCAATGCCGAAAGTACATTGGTATCGAGGATAATCATTTACCGAATTTCGCCGACCGCGGAACCTGACCGCGCAATTCCGGCAGGTCCGTGGTCAGCCCCGCTTTCGCGAAACGCGCCGCGATGCGCGACCCCAGCTTGCTCACTCGTTGGTTTTGTTCCTTCACCGCGTTGCGCAAAATGTGCCGGACTTCCTCTTCCATGCTGCGCCCGTGATG
>JACPRN010000300.1 GCA_016189945.1 Betaproteobacteria bacterium | reverse complement strand
GGCCAAAAGGTTGCACCAATTCAGCATGGCGTGGGCGAGCCTGCGCCGCGGAATTCTCAATCAGCACGTGCTGCTCGAGTTCGGCGCTTTCGCCGGCCTTGCCGGCGGCTTCCTTGGCTACCTCTATCCAAGCTTTCCTGTGCCCGACTTCTTCGGGGTCGCGGTCTTCGTCACCACCTACCACGTCCTCTCCGGGTACGTGTCGCTGCTGGTCCGCACGCGCGCTTCCCAGGCGGTGCGCAGGCTCTTGGGGCTGGTGCCGAACACCGCGCGCGTGGTCCGAAACGGGCGCGAGGAAGAAATCGCGATCGAGCAGGTGAAACCCGGCGACCTGGTGCGCGTTCGCCCGGGGGAGTCGATCCCGGTGGACGGCGAGGTCGTCGAGGGCGCATCGGGCGTGGACGAGAGCCTGGTCACGGGCGAATCGATGCCGGCCGAAAAAACCTCCGGCGATGCCGTGATCGGCGGCTCGATCAACCAGACGGGAACGCTTTTGGTGCGCGTCACCAAAGTGGGCGAAGAAAGCTTCCTCAGCCAGGTCGCGCGCCAGGTGGAAGAAGCGCGGGCGCTGAAGCCCGGCATCCTCGCGCTCGTCGACCGCGTTCTGCAGATCTTCGTGCCCGGCGTGCTGGTCTTCGCCGCAGGTGCCGTTCTCGCCTGGACGCTCGGCGCCTGGTTCGTCACCGGCTCGCCCGACTCGACGCGGGCGATCTTCGCCGCGCTTGCGGTGCTGGTGATGGGCTACCCTTGCGCGCTCGGCATGGCGACGCCGCTTGCCATGATCCGCGGCGGCGGCATGGCGGCCGAGCGCGGCATCCTGATGCGCTCGGGCGAGGCTTTCCAGGTGCTGAAAGACGTGAACAAGGTCGTGCTCGACAAGACGGGGACCATCACCCGCGGCGAGCCCGCCGTCGTCGAGCTAGTGGCGCTCGCAGGCTATGAGAAGGGCGAAGCGCTGCGCTTCGCCGCCGCAGCCGAGGCGAGCTCCGAGCACCCGCTCGCGCGGGCGGTGGTCGCTTTCGCCGAGGAGCAGCACCTGCAAGTACCGAAGGCCGAGGACTTCCAGGCCACCGCCGGCAAGGGCGTGACGGCGATCGTCGAAGGCCATCGCATCGCCATCGGCAGTCCTGCTTTCACGCAAAGTGAAGGGCAACAAGTGCAGGCGATGCAGGAGGCGGGGAATACGGTGATCGTGATGGCGGTCGACGGCAAGCCGGCCGCGCTTATCGCCATCGCCGACCCGCTCAAGGCGGACGCGACGGAAGCGATCGAGGCGCTCAAGAAGGCCGGGCTCGATCCGGTGATGCTGACCGGGGACAACCGGCGCACCGCCAAAGCGGTCGCCGAGAAGGTCGGCATTGCCGAGTACCGCGCCGAGGTGCTGCCGAACGACAAGGCGCAAGTCGTGCGCGAGCTGCAGCGCCAGGGCCGCCGCGTCGCGATGGTGGGCGACGGCATCAACGATGCGCCGGCCCTGATGCAGGCCGACGTCGGCATCGCCATCGGCGCCGGCACCGACATCGCCATCGAATCCGCCGACGTGGTGCTGATCGGCGAGCGGCTCGGCGCCGTGGTCGATGCCTACACCATCGGCAAGGCCTCCTACCGCAAGACGGTCCAGAACCTCTCGCTTGCCTTCGCCTTCAACGGCATCGGCGTGCCGCTCGCCGCGACGGGCCTCGTGCACCCGGTCTGGGCGATGATCGCGATGGCGGCGAGCGTTTCCACCGTGCTTACCAATTCGTTTGCGGGACGGCTGTTGCCGAAGGCGCGCCGCGGCAAGCAGGCGCAGCTCACGCTCAAGATCGCGAACATGCACTGCGAGCACTGCCTCGACTCGATCCGGGAATCGGTGGCGCAGCTCAAGGGCGTCGATGAGGTCAGGGGCGATCCGGCCCGCCAAGTGCTGACGGTCTCTTATCGCGAGGGCATGGTGGAGCCGGACGGCATTCGCGAAGCAATCATCGAGAAAGGGTTCCGTGTATGAAACGCAATCTGATCGTCACGGCGCTGGTAGCGGTCATCATCGCCGGATTCGTGCTCGGCGCGAGATATCTCTTCGGCGCCGTGGTGCCGCCGGTCGACGGCTATACCGAAGGCCAGGCGATCCGCTTCATCCACACCGAAGCGTCCGATCCGCAGGTCGCGGCCCTGCTCACGAAAATGAAGGGCTCGCCCGTCCTTGTCGTGCCCGAGCTGGCGAAAGTGCCGAAGGAATTGCTCGCCAACGTCTACGTGTTCAAGAACGGCGTGAAAGGCAACGGTCCGTTCGAATTCCAGCCCGACGTCTTCGACAATCCTCCGGGCATGAAGGGGTACAGACCGTTGCGGGCAGTAAACCTCGTCACTTGGAAGAACGAAGCGGCTGCGCGCGAGCTCAGATCGGCGGCCGAGGTGAAGAAGGCGATCGATGGAGGAGAGCTGGTCGTGGAACAGCCGGGCGTCGTCGTCAACATGCCCTTGCTCACCTGGCCCGGCGGGAATCGCTAAAGGGCGGGAGAACTGCAACGGACCTTGACCTTGGACTTGGCTCCAGGCTTCAGCCTTTGCCGGCTGTGCTCAATGCGGGGCAATGCGAGCCACGCCCGGTTACGTACAATGCAGGAGTGAATATGCTGCGGTTCCTGCAATACGAGGTTGCTGGCCCGGAGAAGCTTCAATGTGCCGGCTGCGAGTCACGTGTCGCTTATGCGTTGAAACGGCTCGCGGGTGTCAGTGCGGTTCATGCAAGTGCCGAGACGCAATCGATTGCCGTTTGTTTCGAGGATGCCCAGGTCGATTCGCTGCAAATCGAGGCCCGGCTGGGCGAGCTGGGCTATCGAGTCAGACGAGCAGGGCTCCAGAACGGACAGCGCTCTTGTCCCGGAACGTATGCGCCGGCGAGGAGCAAGGGGGCATGATGACGCTGTTCAAGGACGTGGAGAAAGCAATGAAATTCTTCAATGCGCTCGTATTCGCGATGTTCGCGGTCATCTCCGCATCGGCCTTCGCCGAGAGCAGGACTGTCACGCTTTCTGTATCAAAGATGGTCTGAGAATCCTGCGTGATCTCCGTGAAGAGATCATTGGCCAAGGTGGATGGGGTGAGCAAGGTGGAAGTAAGCCTCGAGAAAGGCGAGGCCGTCGTTACATTCGATACGGCTAAAACGAACGTGGACGCCTTGCGCCAGGCGACCGGCAAGGCGGGCTTTCCGTCCGGCGTCAAGAAGTAACCCCATCTGCCGACACGGAAAATGGCCAGGCCGCGTGCAATTCGTCCCCTCGGGAGACGAAGCCCTTGACAGTGCTGATCGAGGCGTTTTCCACGCCCGGGTGCGCCAGGTGCGCGACCGCGCGCGAAGCGCTGCGCAAGGTCGCCGGCGAAGTGTGCGGAGAACGGCTTGCATGGAGGGACGTAAATGTTCTCGATGAGCTCGATTACGCCGTGGAGCTCGGCGTTCTGACGCCGCCTTCCCTCGCCATCAACGGAAAACTGGTCTTTCCCGCCTTGCCCACGCCGGCCCGCTTGCGCAACGAGCTCGTCCGCCTCCTGGCGGAACACAAAGGCGATTGAAGGACTGCATGGAAATTGACACTCTCACGGCGGCGGTTGAGCAGGCGAGCGTTGCATCGATGGCGATAGCCTTTCTCGCGGGCTTTCTGTTCAGCTTCAACCCCGTCGCGCTGGCCTCCATCCCGGTCTCGATGGCCTATGTCACCAGGGCGCACGAGCCGAAGCGAGCGCTGCTGTTCGGCTCGATGTTCGTGTTCGGCATGCTGCTCACCCATGTCGTTGTC
Organism: Betaproteobacteria bacterium; assembly: GCA_016189945.1. Lineage (GTDB taxonomy): Bacteria > Pseudomonadota > Gammaproteobacteria > Burkholderiales > SG8-39 > JACQTO01. The sequence continues at coordinate 11,860 of JACPRN010000300.1, read as the reverse complement.
GGGCTGGTGGCCGGCTTCGGAGGATCGTGGATCGAGCGGCTGGTCGGGCGGCAATGGGGCCTTGTTCTCGGACCCTTGGTCATCGTGCTGGGGTTGCTTTGGGGCGGCTGGCTGAAGTTGCCTCTCCCCCGCATTCCTCTGAAGGGCAAGCGAGCCGCCGATGTATGGGGCGCATTTGCCCTGGGAATTCCGTTTTCGATTGCGGTCTGCCCGGCCTGCACTCCAACGCTGATCGTCCTGCTCGGAGTCGCGGCTACGATCGGTTCGCCGTCTTATGGCGCGCTACTGTTGCTCGCATTCGCGGCAGGCCGCGCGATTCCCGTCATCCTCGGCGCGTGGGGCGTGGGATGGCTCGAAAAGCTCAGCGGGCTGAGCCGTTCGCAGCGCCTTTTCGACATCGCCGGCGGCATCGTGCTCATTCTGAGCGGGCTGTACCTGCTGAATGCCTACTTCTTTTTGATTCCCGGGCTTGCCGCTTGATGGCGTTCCTCGATAGCGTCGAGGCGAGGCAGTGACGCAGGCAGCGGCGAGCCGTTGGAGCCGGTGGTGGCCCTGGCTCGGCGGCCTCGCCGGCGTTGCCGCGCTCGCCTGGGTGCTGCGGCGCCTCGACCTCGAGCGTTTTCGTGCTGATCTCGCCGGCGCCGACGTTCGTTTCATTCTTCTGGTGCCGCTCGCCATCGTGGCCGAGCAGTGGGTGCGCGCCTGGAAGTGGCGCCAGCTGCTTCACCCGCTGAAACGGGGCATCGATACGCTTCGCATAGCACGTCGGGCGCGTGGCGTTGGCAAGCGGCTCGCGCCTTAAGAGCGCATCATTTATTTTCCGGCGGGACTTACGCGCCGGTATGCTTTATCACGATGGCTCCGCGGGCTGTCGGGGGCGCTGCGAAGCGAGCTGATGAGTGGGCACGATACATGCCCTCGACTTTTTCGGCATCTTGCGACGAGCGCAGACAATACGCTGTCCATGCGATTCAAGTCCGCAAGCCTGGCGCGCACTTCCGCGAGCTTATGCTGCGCAACCGCGGCTGCCTCGGAGCAATGCGTTCCATCGTCGAGTTTCAAAAGTAAAGCCACCTCCTCGAGCGTAAACCCGAGCCGTTGCGCCGTCTTGATGAAGCCTAGACGCGCCACGTCGGATTCCCCGTAGCGGCGAATCCCCCCCAAGGGCTTCCGCGGTTCGAGCAGCAGCCCGCGCCGCTGATAGTACCGGACCGTTTCGACATTGACGCCGGCCGCCCGGGCGAACGCTCCAATCGTCAGGTTTTCAACCCTGTCCACCATGGGATTGCCTCCGTAGTTGACTACAGCAGTAAGAATACACCATTCCCTTTCTGAAAGAACCCATGGCGGTAATCGGGAATCGTGCGGTGTGTTCAAAGCCCCTTGTGGTGTTGACACCGTACCGCGGTACGGCGGTAAGGTTTCTTTCATGCTCCAAGGACTCAAGCGCCGGTGGCGTTGCGACATGAATGCGTGCCGGGCCCTTGACACATGGACACGAGCCTTACCACCGATAAGCCGAGCGCCGTGCGCGTCGTGATGACCTTCATCATGGGCATGATGGCGTTTCTGACGTGTCCCTGTCATCTGCCGATCCTCCTTCTGCTGCTTTCGGGCACCGCAGCGGGCTCCGCTCTCGCGGCAAATACCGGGACGGCACTATGGGTGCTGCTGGCGGTCTTTGCGTTATCGGCCTATGCGACTTGGCGTTTGCTCGACGGAGGCGCGCGGGCGCGCGAAGCTGATCCCGGCGATTCCCGCGCGCATCGCGAGTGACCCCTTGAAATGGCTGGTTTGCATATCGGCGGCTTGCCTCATTGGCGCCGCATGGGCGACGGAGTCGGACCGCGGCAGAATCGATTTCGCGCAGGCACGCGCGACTAAACCGGCCGGTGCGAGCGCTTCGGGCGTGATCCGCGAAATAGACCGGGCGAATTCCCGCGTGAAGCTCGACCATGGTCCGATGCCCTCGATCGGGATGCCTGGCATGACCATGACGTTCAAAGTGAAAAACCCGGCGCTTCTCGATCGAGTAAAGCAGGGCGAGGAGGTGAATTTCGAGATCGAACGATCGGGGCTGGGATGGTTCATTACGAACATTGACCGCAATAAGCGGTCTACGCTGTAAAGCACGACACACGGCCTTATATCCAGCACCCCTTGAAAGGAGACCGACCTTGGAACGCTGCAGCATACACGACACCTTCCAGGGCGCGGCGGCTCGCACGGGCGAAAGCACGGACGCCGCGAAACCGGGATCGGCGAACGTTCCTTTGACGGCGGGCGTCATTGCCGGGCTTGCCGCCTCCGCCTGCTGCCTCGGGCCCCTTGTGTTCGTCGCGCTCGGTCTGGGCGGAGCCGCCGCCGGGCTGATCGGGTTTTTTACGCCTTTGCGTCCGGCCTTCATCGGGCTCGCGCTCCTGTTCCTGGGCTTTGCCGCGTACCGGCTGTTTTTCGTGCCCAAGGCCTGCGTGCCGGGAACGGCCTGTGCTGACCCGAGGACGTTGCGCAAACAGCGATTGGTATTCATCGGGGCCGTAATCGTGAGCGCCGCGCTGGTGGCGTTTCCGTGGTATGTGACTTATCTCGCCTGAACCCGGGACTCCGCCGCTCGACAGGTATGGGGAAATTCCGATCTCACGTTTCTTACTGAACGAGAACGCCATGAAGAAACTAATCAATACCGCCATGTTTATCCTGTTTGCCGTTGTCTCTGCCGCGGTCTTGGCCGAGACGAGGACCGTCACGCTTTCGGTGTCGGGGATGACGTGAAGCGCGTGCGTGACCTCCGTGAAGAGGTCGTTAACCAAAATCGATGGCGTAACCAAGGCGGACGTAAGCCTTCAGAAAGCCGAAGCCGTGGTCACCTTCGACGACGCGAAGACCAACGTGGAGGCATTGCTCAGAGCGACGGCCGGGGCGGGCTTTCCGTCCACCCTCAAGAAGCAGTAGGCCACTTGTCGCCGGAAGCCTCTGGGACTTCCTTGCGGCCCGCAGACGCAGTCCCGGTTGAGTCTCAGCCCTCGAACTCTGTATCCAAGCCTCGGACAGTTCTACAGCATCGATGCTTTCTGCTCGAGCCTGCGCACCAGTTCCTCCCACAGGCCGGCGACATTTTGCCTGAGCAGGATCGCCGATTCGGGCTCCATCACGTACCACGCGCCACGCCGCACTTCCTCCTGCAGTTCGCCTGGGCGCCAGATGACCGAGCCGAACAGGAAGCGCGCGTGATCGGCTTCGGTCTCGATGATCTTGTCCACGGTTTCGCCGGCGAACGTGACGAACAGGTCGTCGGTGAGCTGCATCGAGCCCAGTCCGGGGCTGTCCTGGCGCTGCACCAGGGCGAAGAGCATGGTGACTTCCACGGGGCCGCCGAGATAGGCCGGCCCGGTGACCTTCTTCGAGAGCTCATGGCCAGGGAACGCGTCGCCCAGCGTGACGCGCGTGGGCTTGTTGACGATGAAGCCCAGGTGCACGCCGCCCGCGAGCGGCTTGGCGATCAGAATCGCCCTTCCATACAGCGGATGCTGAAGCTGCGGCTTGGCGACCAGCATGACCGCTTCGGCCTCATCCAGCCCGCTCTCAGCGGCGGCGAATGCCGCCGCAGGAAACATCATGGTCAATCCCGCCACGAGAGCGAGATGCAATGCACGGCTGCGGTACAGCATGGCGAGCCTCCTGTCGGTCAATAGTCCTCGTACACATTAGTCGTTCCGGGAAGCCGGACGTTACAGCCGTTCAAGTAGGTCGGATCTGCCGCGCAAGCGGTGTGATCCGCCCAATGCGACGTGCGGCTCGGCGGCGATCGTCTCCAGTGCTGCGCGGAGCTTGCGCTTCAGCCGGGGATGAAGCTTGCGGATGAACCCCGCGACAAGCTCAGGGATGCGCAGCGAGTACCGGGGCTGCATCTGCGCCGGGTTTCAGGACCGCTATTTGAATATCTCCTCGAGCGTATACTGCCGTGCCTTCCGGGCCTTCAGCGCGGGCACCCGTTTCTCATTCTTGAACCAACAATCGGTAAAGCACGCACCCAGGCGCTTGCGCGCGCGAAACAGTATCTGCGAACAATGATTTGCTGTAACGCCCATCCTCCTGGCGATTTCGGCAAGGGGCTCGCCCAACACACTGGACACGAAAGCCTCGGCAGACCGGCGCGGGATTCGACCCAGGCATCCCTCGAATGTGGAAAAGAACTCGTTCCGTTCGGACTCGGCTTCGGGCTTGTCGTTTCCTTGAAGCGCGGTCTCGGTCGGGCGTGAATCGTCGCCGCCGCAATCCCAATCCGGGTCGCCGTTGTCCTGCTCCTCAACAGCGCAATTCTCGTAGAGGGGCGCTTCCCGTGCGCGCACCCTGAGCAGGTCGCTCATCTTGTGTTGCAGGATCGCCACGAGCCAGGTGCGCAACGAGGAGCGGCCTTCGAACTTGTCAGCGGATCGGAGCGCCGCCAACAGCGTTTCCTGGACTGCATCCCGCGCCAAGTCGGGATCGTGCAGACGCTGCATCGAGTAGACCTACAAATACCGAGTCTCCCGTTTTATCGTCCGGCGGTCCAGATTCCACAGCGTGGGCCGGGCCTCAGCCGAAGGGCTGGGCCCTCCATGGGTAAGTAGGGCGCCGCGCCCGCTTTGTGGTTCAGACATGCGTTTGTCCTTTCGAATTTGGAACGGATTGCATAACCTTACTCCCGTAGTTATGTACGGAGTCAAGCGGTATGGAGAACCATTTGGAGAACCTGTCCATCGGCGCCTTCGCCAAGGGCCGGGGTCAATGTGGAGACCCTCCGGAGCGGCACTGCCGAGGCCAGGTAGCCGGGGGATGACTGAGCCTTAGCGAACGATTTTTTTCCGTTTCGTGAGCTGACCCCATCGAGATCAAACCTGGACCGGAATCACTTCTTGACTCCGTAGTCAAGTACGGTACGCTAATACCGGCAGAAGACGGCGACGCGCTCTTTGCCGACAACGGCGGATGAGCCCGCCGCAAAGGCGGCGTCCTTCGGCAAGGACGCCGCTTTCTACTCCACCGCGCCGCTGCGTCAAACCCTCGGAAGCTTGTCGATTTCGATCGCATCGCGCGAACCGAGACACGCCTGACCCTGGGCGCGGTCAACGTGCGTTCCGGCCGCATGCGCTATTTCGACAGCCGGGACGAAACGGTTGGCCTGGATCACGTCATGGCCTCGGGCACGTTCCGTCGCCCGCGCTGGCCGCGCAGCTGAAGGCACTCGCCTTGCTGCCGACCTTCGACACCTCGGAAGTTTGCAGCCGGCTTGAAGAAGGAGGCCGAGGCCTGGGCGAGCTTCGTTCGCCGCCACGGGATCGTCCTCGAGCAATAGCTGCCCGCTTCCTCGACCTGTGCTGCCGGCGCGCTGCGAGCCGCCGAGCAGCTGCTCGAGTCCCTCGGCGCCTGGACTGCAGAGCGCGAGCGCTCTGTCCTCAAGCCGGCCTCAGTCACCGGCACAGCGAAAGCCGACCATGTCGAGCCCGATGTCGGGCGGATTGCCGTGGCGGTAGCTCGCGCGAAGTCCATACGGATCATTGCCCCAACCGCCGCCGCGCAGCGCCACTTGCCCGCTGCGGCCCGAGTACGCTGCAGAGGTCCACTCCCAGACGTTTCCGGCCATGTCGGCCAGCCCGAAAGGCGAAGTGCCGAGCGCATAGCTTTCCACCGGAGCCGTGCGCTCGAATCCGTCGGAAGCGTCGGGCGCGCAGCAACGCTCGCTGCCGAAATTCGCCCGCCGCTCGCCCATTTGAGCCGGGGGCTCATTTCCCCACGGATAGCTCCGCCCATCGGTACCGCGCGCCGCGAATTCCCATTCCTCTTCCGTCGGCAGCCTCAGCCCGCGCCAGGCGCAGTAGGCCGCTGCGTCGCGCGCGCTCACTTGCACCACCGGATGCCGGTCGAGGCCGTGCAAGCTGCTTTCTGGTCCTTGCGGACGGCGCCATTGCGCGCCGGCGACCTCTCGCCAGCGATCGGTCCAGACGTAGCCGGAGCCGCTGCGCTCGGCGTCGGTCGAGTAGCCGGTTGCCGCGACAAACTGGGCAAATTCGCCGTTGGTGATCTCGTGCCGCATCATCCGGAATGGCTTTACGGTGACCTGTCGCGGCGCCTCGTCGGGCTCGCCGCGAGCATCGCCTATGACGAAGCTGCCGCCCGGGATCGAAACCAGTTCGTTATCCTCGCGTGCACCGCCGTCGGCAGCACGGCAATCGTCCCGCGTCCTCCACCACGCGCGCCAGGCGGCTGCGTCATAACCGAACCGGCATCCGGTGACGGCGACAAGCGCACCGGCCATGTCGCCCGCGAGCCAGGGGGGATCCTCGCGCCGGTCCAGGCGGGCGATGAGCCTCGCGAGCGTCTCGTCGTCTGCCTGACCCAGCTCGCCGACCGCCCACGCGGCCGCGGCCGCGGGCTCGGCGAATTTCTCTCCCCGGCTCGGCGCCTCCTCGAACGGTTTGTCGAGCAGGGCAGGGGGAATGCGTCCACGTCCCAGCCGCGCGATCGCCCAAAGCAGCTGCCAGTCGGCCTTGTCGGCGGCGGGCACGGTGCGGCCCGCGAACCGCGACTCCGCGCTCGAGCGCGGCACCCTTCCGAGCCGCTGCGCGAGCGCCTGCGCTACTAAGAGCGAGCGCGTGCGGAGGAGCGGCTCGAGCAACCCGATGAGCGATCCGCCGCGCGCTTCGAACGCGCTGAAATCGGCAAGCGCCCGGTCGAGCGCCTGCAACGTGGCCCGCGGGTCGGGCTCGGGCGCCCCCGCCTGGAGCGGCAACGCCGCCGGCGCCGGCAGGGCGCCGGCCGGCGCCGGCACCGCAGGACCATAGAGAACGCCGCGCCCGTCGCCGCCGATGGCGCCGACGTACGCCCTGCCCGCGTAGGTGGCGACCTCCACCGGCACGTCGCCCGCGAAGCGTTGCCTGACGCTCCAGACCGTACCGTCGCGGCTTTGCCAAAGCGTTCCGCCGCCCTCGCTCATCGAGAGCGCCCAGAGCGAATCGCGGCTTGCCGCGATCGAGCGCACATTGACGCTCGCGAGACCGCGGAGCGGCTCCGAGCGCCGCCCGTTGGTTCGCCACAGGCGCGATCCGCCAGCGGAGGAGTGAATGGCATAAAGCCAGCCGCGGAACGCTGCGAGCGAATCGGCGCTCTCGCCCGGCGGCCAGCCCGGTACCGGAACGAGCCTGCCGCGGCGAAGCCGGAGAAGCTTCGCGCCCGGCTCGCCGCTCGCATACAGCCCGGCGTATATCCGCCCACCGAGCTCGCCCAGGCTCAGCAGCCTGCTGAACGAACCGGCGGCGTTGCTATGCTCGTAGACCAGGCGCCAGCTCGCGCCGCCGTCGTCGGAGCGATGCAACGCGGCACGGAACCCGCCGCTGGCGGCATAGAGCGAGCCGCCGCGGGCAAACATCGCGTGCAAGTGGAGCACCCCGGGGTGGGGCAGTGCGCGCCATTGCCAGTCGCGGCCGTTGCTCACCAGGAATTCTCCCCGCCCGACCGAGAATCGCGCGTCTTCGAACGGCCAGTAGATCAGTCCCCCGACAACGGCCGGGTTTCCCGCGTCCTGCGAGAACAGATGCCGCTCGTAGCGGACTTCTCCGCTTCCGGGATGGTAGCTGTAGAGATCGGCCGAGTTATGGTCGCGGAATTTGACGCTGTTGGCGAACCACAATCGATCGCCGTAGCCGATGATCTTCGAGACCGCGGGCCAGGGTCTGACCCGGGCGAGCACGACCAGGTCCTGTGCCGTGGCGTGCGTTGCGTTTGCGCCGAGCAGCGGGGCGAGCAGCAGCGCGCCAAAGATGCGAGAAATCATCACGGGCCGTCCATGGTCAGCTCCGATCAAGCACCACGAATATCCGATCATGGGAAAGATTCGCCACAAAAGAAATGGTCATCGCAGGGCAGTCTTGCAGGAAATCACGAATTATGGAATGCTTGGTTCATAAATACTCGCATAAAACAGAAAGGAGCCGAAATGAGCGAGTCCAAGCTGTCGCCGGAGCAGCACGCCATGCGGGGCGCAAGTCTGACGATGGAGGAGCGCAGGAAGCTGTGGCTCTCGATCTCGGACATCAGCGAAGCGCAGTTCGACGCCCATCAGGCCGAGCAGCGCGCGCGCCAGGTCAGGGTGCCGCAACCCGGAACCGAGGCGCCGGATTTCGAGCTGGATGTGCTGGTGCGCGGGCGCGGCCGCAGCGGCGAGAAGGTCCGGCTGTCGTCCTTGCGCGGCAGACCCGTGGGGCTCATATTCGGCTCGTACACGTGACCGCCGTTTCGTAACTGGGCCGTGCGCCTGGACGAAATTCACCGCAGGTACCAGGGCGCGGCGGAGTTCTTCGTCGTCTACATCCGCGAAGCGCATCCGGACGACGGCTGGCGCGTGCCCGAAAATCTCAAGGCCGACATCCGCTACCGGGAACCGAGGACGGACGAGGAGCGCACCGGGGTCGCGACCGTGTGCCAGGTGAAGCTCGATCTGCACATCCCGATGCTGATCGACTCCATCGACAACGACGTCGAGGAGAAGTACGTCTCGCTGCCGATGCGGCTGTATCTCGTGGGCTCAGACGGCCGGATCGTCTACACCGGCGATCGGGGACCCTTCGGCTTCAATCCGGACAGCTGGGAAGAGGCGATCAGGAAGGAGATCGGCGCCTGACAGACGATCGCCGGTTCGGGCCGCCCATCGCCCGGCCGGCGACTGATCGAAAGAAACCGCAAACGGGGAGACCGAGCGCTGCACGCTCACGGCTGGGCAATCGAGTTTCGCCTGAATACCAGCGCTGATCGAGGCATTGCGCCAAGGCGGCCCCTTGCCCTGTCCTACACGATCTCCCCCGCCACGCCGACGAGTATCGCGCACAAACGACCCGGGAGATCCCAATCCTGCAGCAGTGCCGCTGATGAACAACATCTTGCGATTGCGCTAGATGTTTAGCATAATCGTCGCATGCCTTCGCTGGTCTCATCGGTCGAATTTGCCCGCGCGCGAAAGCTCTCGGAGCAGCGCGTGCGCCAGTTGCTCGCAGCCGGGAAAATACCGGGCGCGGTTCGCATCGGTGCTCGCTGGGCAATTCCCGCTGATGCCGCGATCCGGCGCAATGCCGCGGGCCGCCCGCCACACAGGCGCGCGGGCATCCTCCGGCGGGCCGCCCGTGCCTGCGATGCCGCGCTCGCCAGGGCCGGGGTTCGCGCGCTTGTTGTCGGTTCTCTTGCTTATGGAGGTGTTCGGCCGGAGTCAGACCTCGATCTGCTGATCGTTTCCAACCCGGGGAAGAAGTGGAGCGAGGTGAGCTCGATCGCGGCCGATGCTGCGCGGCCCTACGGCGTCCCGGTCGACGTGATCTTCGCGGACACCCTTCCGCCGGCGGTGAAGCGGGCGATGCTGAAGGACGCACGCCATGCCAGCCAGCTTTGAGGACCAGCTGGTAATTGTCGACGAACTGCTGCACGAGGTGGAGCGCATGGCACGCGTGGAGAAGCGCGCGTCGTCCCGGCGGTCACTCCCCGCCTACGAGCGCGAGCTGCGACTCGCGGGCTTGGCTCAGCGTATCGCCCAAGCCTACGCGATGATCGAAGGGGTGCTCGCCTATATCGCTCGGCGCATCGACCGCGCCCCCGTCACGGGCGAAGAGTGGCACAAGCAGCTCATCTCGCGGTGTTCACGGTCTTTCAATGATCCCAGCCGGCCGGCCGTCATCTCCGCAGCGCTCGGTGAGGAGCTTCTCGAGCTGTGCGAATTCAGGCACGTGGTGCGGAACATCTATCCGACGCGTCTCGACGAATCGAAGGTGCGCGAGAATCTGGAGCGGCTCATCCGGGCCGCACCGGCCTTTGGTGCTGCATGCAGCGCGTACGCTGCAAGCCATTCGCCGGCGCGCGAAGCGCGGCGCAGGAAGCGGACAAAACAGGGCTGATCGGGAGAGAAAACCGGATACGCGCAAGCATACCCGCGCCGCGATCAACAGAGCGGCGGCGAAGCTACTCTCGACCTCTCGGCGATGCCGGCCGTGGGATTCACCGATCCGCAGGCCGGCACAGCGCGGCTCCGCCAGGCCATGGCGCACTTCTTCATGATGCCGCCTCCCTTTCGCATTCCGCCCCTCGACCTTGGACTTGCTCCAAGGTCAAAGTGAGCAAGCCCCTTGACTTTGAACCAAGGTCCAGGGTTTATGCTTGTTTCCTGTCCATCGAAAGGAGACGACATGAACACCACCGTCGTTCAATTTGAAGTCATTGGCGAAGAGAAGATCCGCTGCGCGGGCTGCGAATCGCGGATCGCGACCGCCCTGCGCCGCCTGCCCGGCGTCGGGGAGGTGCAGGCGAGCGCCGAGACGCAGCAGGTGAAACTTGCCATCGACCCCGCCCGGGTGAGCGCAGACGAAGTGCGCGCGCGCCTGGAGCAGCTCGGCTATCAGATCCAGTAAGGGATGCAATGAAGATCGGCGGCGCCGCGCTCGCGGTTTGCATGGCGCTACTCGCATTTGCGGCGCTCGGACTCTGGCAGTGGCAGTGGGACAGCGCGCCGCTCGTGGCCTGGATCCAGCAGCATCAGGTACCGGGCGTCGTTATCTACGTCGTGGCGGTCGCCGCTTCGGTGGTGCTGTTGCCGTTGTCTTCGCTTCCGCTTCTGCCGTTCGCGGCACAACTCTACGGTATCTGGCTCACGGCGTTGTTGAGTGCCGCGGGGTGGTGGGTCGGCGCGCTGATCGCCTTCCAGGTCGCGCGCCTGGGCCGCCGCTACCTGCAGCGCTTCGTCTCGCTCCAGGCGGTCGACCGGCTGGAGCGCCGGATTCCCGACGACGTCGGCTTCGGCGGCATCGTCGTCCTGCGCATGATCTTGCCCGTCGATATCGTGAGTTTCGCGCTCGGCCTCCTGAAGGAGCTGCGCTTCTCAAAGGGGAGTGGCCGGGGTCAGTTCAATTACGCCATTGCGGTCGCCGTGGCCGATGACGGAACCGCCTTCGCGGTCGACTTCGGCAATAACCGCGTACAGAAGTGGCGCCAGGTCAAGTAGGCGGGTGCGGCGGTACGCGCGTGCATAACCTCCCGGAGCATTGGGTGCGGTTGCTGGAGAGCAGCAAGCACGCCGAATGACGCGGGCTTGACCTTGGACATGGCTCCAAGGTTTACCATCTGTCCCCATGAGCGCAATCGGCCGCGGGTTCATCAACCCCTTTAGAAACAAGGCGAGGACCGTGGTTGTCGTAGTTCTCCTGTCGCTGGTGACGGGATTTCTCGCGCTGATGGTCCAGGCAGCGTTCGCGAGCCGCGAGCAGATCGCGAGCATGGAGGGGCGCGTTCGCACGCTGATCGAGCTGCGCGAAGCGGGCGCTTTCGGCACCGGCGGCTTCGGCGGCGACAAGCCGATCGGCGAGGAACATTTCTCTATCGACACGCTGGACGCCGTCTCGCGGATCCCCAATGCCCGCCATCTGGCGCGGGTCGATGAATACGTATACAAACCCGAGGTCGATCCCTCGAGGAAGAATGCCTACGCCATGGTGATCGGCCTGCGCCCCGGTGCGGCGCTGCGCGCCATCGGCGAGGTCGATTACGAGAATGCCCGCATCATGGCCGGTCGCAATCTCACGCCTGACGACGAAGATGCGAACGTTGCGATTGCCGGGCGGCTATATGCCGAGCAGCGTCTCGGCAGCGTAAAGCGCATCGTTCTCGACGGCCGCTCGTTCGACGTCGTGGGCATCTACACCACCGCGAATGATTTCGGCGACAACCACGCGTTCATTCCGATCAACGCTTTCCGGGCGACCTTCAACCCCGGCAAGAAGCTTTCGAAGATTTTCATCACCGTCGATAACGTCGCAAACGTCGAACGGGTGGTGGCCGACCTGAAGAAGAT
>JACPRN010000299.1 GCA_016189945.1 Betaproteobacteria bacterium | reverse complement strand
GTCTTGTGCAGAAGCTGCACCGTATTGTGGGTGACTTTATCGCCTCTCTTTTCGATCGCCTCGATGTTGTAGCGCCGGCGCTCCAGATCGTCGATCGACGCGATGAGCGCCACCAGCTCGCGGCTTCCCTGCACGATCAGTTCCGCCAGCTCCTTGAACAGCTCGAAAAACCTGCCTTCCTGCGGCATCAGGCGACCGAACATGGCGTTCCCCGGGGTTCGAGAATTGACGGATAAGTCGATGTCTTTTGTGCTGATCGGCTCTTGCGTGGCCGAGGCGCCGCTATTCTACTACCAGGGCGAGGCACGCGAGGTTCGATTCGCCGCGGCGCGTGATGCGGCTCACGCGGGCAGCTCGTGCGTCGAAGCGCTGCCCTCGGGGAACAGCCGGCGCGCGGGGAAATGCGCCGTGAACCGGCTTCCCTTGCCGGGCTCGCTTTGGATGTCAAGGACCGCTTGATGGCGCAGCAGCGCGTGCTTGACGATGGCAAGCCCGAGGCCGGTTCCGCCGGTTTCGCGCGAGCGAGAGCGATCGACGCGGTAGAAGCGCTCGGTGAGCCGCGGGATATGCTCGCGTTCGATGCCGATTCCGGTATCCTCGACGCTAAAGTCGGCTCCCCCGGCCGCCGCGCGCCAGGCGACACGCACCTCGCCGCCAGCGGGCGTATAGGATATTTCAGCTTTGTTACGGGAAAATGACAGCGAGGCGCTGCATCGTCTGCTCCTGGTTCACGCCTCCTGCTTCTTGAGCCTGTCCTGAAAATGCTTGCGGAACTTCGCCACCTTGGGTTCGACCACTGCCATGCAATAGGGCTGGCGCGGGTTGTGCGCGAAGTACTTCTGGTGGTAGTCCTCTGCAGGCCAGAACGCAGAGGCAGGCACGATCTCGGTGACAATCGTGCCGCGCCACAGCCCCGCCTCGGCGATGCGCGCGAGAACAACTTCGGCGATCGATTTCTGTTCGGGCGAGTGATAGAAGATCGCCGAGCGGTACTGTGTGCCGACGTCGTTGCCCTGGCGGTTCAGCGTGGTCGGATCGTGAATGACGAAGAACACTTCGAGCAGATCGCGATAGCTGATTTCAGCCGGATCGAAGCCAATCTGCACCACCTCGGCGTGGCCGCTATCGCCCGCGCATACGTCTTCATAGGATGGATTGGCCAGGCGCCCCCCCATGTAGCCCGAGGTCACCGAGTGCACGCCGCGCAATTGATCGCAGACCGCCTCGAGGCACCAGAAGCAGCCTCCGGCCAGCGTGGCGATTTCATGCGCCGGTGAAGGCGAATCCTGCTCATTCATGCGCTTTCCCTCTGCGATTTGCCGCCCCCCGCCTACTCCAATGAGGCGTCTCTGTCAAGGCCAAATTGAGCGCGCCGGCTCGCCTGCGCGACCCCGGGGCCGGCTGCCGCCGCCCGCGCGCGCCTTCCGCATAACGCTTGCTCAACAATCAGTTAGACCATCCCTGCGGCCGTTGTTGCATCGCATCAGAAATATTTTTAGCCCAACCTATTGTGTCTTGCCAAAAGTTGAGCACAATATTTGGCATAGCGAAGCAGCAAGATCGCTGATTCGGAAGCTGGCGGGCTGCTGCAGCGCCGATGCCGCCGGCATCTTTTCGGGATTGGGTGGCGCCCAATCCAGCGTCTTCGCCATAAGCCGCCGGTGCCGTGAACGCGACCCCGGCCGGGTTTGTATTGGATCATCGAGGACTCGGAGTTTCACAAAATATTATTTTGTTAAACAGTACGTACGAGAATTTTCTTGCTAAACTACATTAAGTAATTCAGTCACGGGCAAGCTCGATCGTATCCGGTTATTCTCTCGAACAAGAAGGGCGACATGCAAAAAACGGACACCAAACAAGATCTCGCTCGCAGCGCAGAAACTCTCCCGGAGCAGGAAATTTCTGCTGAAGTGCTGCAGGAAAAGTACGCGAAGGGCAACGAAAAGACTGTTCACGAAGTGCGCGAACGCGTCGCGCATGCGCTTGCCGCATGCGAGGCCGAGGACAAACGCGCGGCGTGGGAGAAGAAATTCCTCGAAGCGCAGGAGCAGGGGTTTGTTCCCGCTGGCCGCATCAACTCCGCAGCCGGCACGACGCTCACCGCGACGCTGATCAACTGCTTCGTGCAGCCGGTGGGCGATTCGATCACCGAAATCGTCGATGGCCGGCCCGGCATCTACACCGCGCTCGCCGAGGCAGCCGAGACGATGCGCCGTGGCGGCGGTGTCGGCTACGACTTCTCGTCGATCCGGCCGGTGGGGGCGCTGGTGCACGGCACGCAGTCGCGTGCCAGCGGCCCGGTGTCCTACATGCGCGTGTTCGACCGCTCCTGCGAGACGGTCGAATCGGCGGGATCGCGCCGCGGCGCGCAGATGGGAGTGCTGCGCTGCGACCACCCGGACATCGAAGCGTTCATCCACGCCAAGGACAAGGGCGATCTGACCAATTTCAACATTTCGGTGGGCGTCAGCGACGATTTCATGCGCGCGGTCGAGGCCGATGGAGAGGTCGACCTCGTGCACCGCGCCGAACCCTCCGGCGACACCAAGGAGTCGGGGGGGTTCGTGCGCGAGGACGGCATGTGGGTGTACCGCAAGATCGGCGCGCGCGAGCTCTGGGACCAGATCATGCGCTCGACGTATGATCACGCCGAGCCGGGCATCCTGTTCCTCGATCGCATCAACCGCGACAACAACCTGTATTACTGCGAGACCATCGAGGCGACCAACCCGTGCGCCGAGCAGCCGCTTCCCTCCTACGGCTGCTGCTGCCTGGGTTCGATCAACCTGACCCGCTTCGTGAAGAATCCTTTCAGCGAGCAGGCCGCGTTCGACTTCGCGGCCTTCGGAAGAGTGGTCGACATATCGGTGCGCATGCTCGACAACGTGCTCGAGGTCACCCACTGGCCGCTCAAGCAGCAGCACGAAGAAGCGGGCGCCAAGCGCCGCATCGGGCTGGGTTACACCGGCCTGGGCGACACGCTGATCATGCTGCGGCTGCACTACGGCACGAGCGAGGCGCTCGCTGTCGGGGCGAAGATTTCCGAATACATGCGCGACCGCGCGTATTCCGCCTCGGTCGAACTGGCGCGCGAGCGCGCCGCCTTCCCCCTGTTCAATGCCGACATGTACCTCTCGGGCGGTAACTTCGCCTCGCGCCTGCCGGCCGAAATCAAGCAGAAGATCAGGCAGCACGGCATCCGCAACAGCCACCTGCTCTCGATCGCGCCGACCGGCACCATCAGCCTCGCATTCGCCGACAACGCCTCCAACGGCATCGAACCGCCGTTCTCGTGGACTTACTCGCGCAAGAAGCGCATGGCCGACGGCACCTTCAAGGAACACTCGGTCGAGGACTATGCCTGGCGGCTCTATAAGCATCTCGGCGGCGATACCGAAAAGCTTCCGGAGTATTTCGTCACCGCGCTCGAGCTCTCGGCGAAAGCCCATAAGGACATGGTTGCAGCGGTCGCGCCCTACATCGACACCAGCATCTCCAAGACCGTCAACGTGCCCGAAGACTATCCGTATTCGGAATTCGAGGACCTGTACCTCTCTGCGTGGAAGTCGGGACTGAAAGGCCTGGCGACCTACCGCCCCAATCAGGTGCTCGGCGCGGTGCTCTCGGTGGGCGAAGGCAAAGGCACTCCGGAGAAGAAAAAACCGCAGGACATCTCGATCAGCGAGGCGAACCGCAGGCTCTCGATCAAGTCGCTGCCCGCCCCGGTGCTTGCCTCGCTGCGCTGGCCGGGACGACCGGCGCTGCCCGACGGCAATCTCGCCTGGACCTACATGATCCGCTATCCGCAAGGCGAGTTCGCCCTTTTTATCGGGCATATCGAAAACGGCAAGGCGTTTCCGTTCGAGGTGTGGGTGAACGGTGCCGAGCAGCCGAGGGGCCTGGGCGCGGTGGCGAAGACCCTGTCCATGGACATGCGCGCCAACGACCGCGCCTGGCTCAAGCTCAAGCTCGAGGTGCTGGCAAAGACCATCGGCGACCCCTTCGAGCTGCCGTTCCCGCCGCACGGCAAGAAAAAGACGGTGCCCGGGGTGGTCTCCGCGGTGGCGCAGGTGATCCGCTACCGCTGCGAGCAGCTTCACGCGCTGGAGGTGGCCGGCCCGACGCCGGTGCTGGACGCGATGTTTTCGCGCGCCGAGCCCAAGACCGGCACCGACGGCACGCTTTCCTGGACCGCCGACATCCAGAACCCGGCAACGGGCGAGGATTTCGTCCTCGGGCTGAAGGAGATCACGCTCCCCGACGGAGTGACGCGCCCCTATTCGATGTGGCTCTCGGGCCACTATCCGCGCGCGTTGGACGGCCTGTCGCGGATTCTCGCGCTCGACATGCGCGTCATGGACCCGGCCTGGATCGGCATGAAGCTGCGCAAACTCCTCAATTACTCCGAGCCGCTCGGCGATTTCATGGCCTTCGTCCCGGGCGAGCGCCGGCAGCAGAACTGGCCATCGACGGTGGCCTACCTCGCGCGGCTCATCATCCACCGCTACGCGATGTTGGGCGTCCTCGACGAGCACGGCTATCCGACGCGCGAAATGGGAATCCTCGAAGCTCCGCGCGACAAGGACGCGCCCAAGCTCATGCAGGGGGGGCTGTGCAACGAATGTGGCAATTACACCGTGATCCGCAAGGACGGCTGCGATTTCTGCACCGCCTGCGGCGCGGTGGGAAGCTGCGGTTAGGCTTGGTGACAGGTCGTTTTTGCTTCTTGTCCAGTTTTGAGTTGGACAAGATTTGGACAGAAGCGGTCCGCATCCCCCCGCGGGCTGCTTCTGCTCCTCCGCAGTCAGGTGAAGCCGTTCGAGCTAGGCTGCAAGCAGGGTCTCCGATCTGATCCGCTTCACGCCGGCAGCGCGCATCTTGGCCCACGCCGCCGCGAGCGAGCCCTCGAGGTCGATCGCGCGGCAGGCGTCCTCGATCACGCTCGCCTGAAAGCCGAATTGGCGCGCGTCAAGCGCGGTCCAGGCAACGCAGAAGTCGGTCGCCAGTCCGACGCAGAAGACGCGCCGGATCCCGCGCGAAGCGAGATAGCCGTCAAGCCCGGTCTTGGTCCTGCGGTCGGCTTCGAGAAAAGCGGAATAGCTGTCGATCCTCGGATCGCAGCCTTTACGGATCAGCAGGCGCGCGTGCGGAATCGCGAGGCCGCGGTGGAGCGCCGCGCCCTCGGTTGCCTGCACGCAGTGATCGGGCCACAACACCTGCTTCCCATAGCGCAGCCGGATGGCCTCGAAGGGCTTCCTGCCGGGGTGACCGGAGGCAAACGACACGTGGCCGCGCGGGTGCCAGTCCTGCGTCAGGACCACCTCCCGAAACCCTGCAGCGATGCGGTTGACAAGCGGCACGATCTCGTCGCCTTTGGGCACGGCAAGCGCCCCACCCGGCATGAAGTCGTTCTGCACATCGACGACGAGAAGCGCATCGATGGTGCGCGGCATGTCCGCCTCCGTCGAGAAGATCGATGATCTGAGTTTAGCTCGTAGTCAACGCTCGCGCAGCTTGATGGGCGCAACCGCTTTCCCGCCTGCGGCGATTTCGGCCAGGACGGGATCACCTTGCGCCGGAGGCAGGGATCGCATGGTAACTGGCGACCCGATCGACTTCGTTCTTCGAACCCAGTATGACCCCCACGCGCTCGTGCAGGGCCGTAGGTTTGATGTCCAGGATGCGGGTGTGCCCGTTGGTCGCCGCGCCGCCCGCCTGCTCGACGATGAACGACATCGGATTGGCCTCGTACATGAGCCGCAGCCGGCCGTCGGTATACCTGGCGTCACGCGGATACATGAAGATGCCGCCGCGCGTGAGAATGCGGTACACCTCGGCCACCATCGAGGCGATCCAGCGCATGTTGAAGTCCTTGCCGCGCGGCCCTTTCTTGCCCGCAAGGCACTCGTCGATGTAGCGCTTCACCGGCGGGTCCCATCGCTGCATATTGGAGACGTTGATGGCGAATTCCTGCGTGTCCTCCGGGATGGTGATGCCCTCGTTGGTGAGGACGAAGCTGCCGGTTTCCCTGTCCAGCGTGAACACCGCCACGCCGCTGCCGACGGTGAGCACCAGCAGCGTCGAGGGGCCGTAGATCGCAAATCCGGCGGCAACCTGGCCGCGGCCCGGCTGCATGAAGGCCCGGTCGTCGGGCTCGCGCACGCCGTCGGGGCAGCGCAGCACCGAGAAGATCGTGCCCACGGCGATGTTGACATCGATGTTGGAGGAGCCGTCGAGCGGATCGAAGAGCAGCAGATGCTTGCCGCGCGGATAGCGGTTGGGGATCTGGTGCGGCTTCTCCATTTCCTCGGACACCATTGCCGCAAGATACCCGCCCCACTCGTTCGCCTCGACCAGGATCTCGTTGGAGATGACGTCGAGCTTCTTCTGCGCCTCGCCCTGCACATTCTCGGTGCCCGCGCCGCCGAGCACATCGGCAAGCGCGCCCTTGCCCACCGTGACACTGATCGCCCGGCACGCCCGCGCGACCACTTCGATCAAAAGACCCAGCTCGGGGGTTACCGCCGCCCCGGAGCGCGCCTGTTCGACCAGATACTGGGATAGGACCACGCGACGCATAGGCTTCCCCGGCGAGGTTCGATTGGCGCGAATTATCCGCGAATTGCGCCCGACGTGCGCGCTATCATTTGCATTCTCGGCACTCCACTGTGCAGAGCTACGACGCCTTCCGGCGACGACCCGCGCAATGTAGACGACATTTCTGCCGCTCGATGCTTGACAACCGCAGTGGCATCATGGAAGGAAACCCGTTGTCGTCCACCTGCGAGGGGCGCGTGCTTCTGTAGCTTTCCTACTGCTTGCCGAGCGGATGGATGCTCCCGTCACTGTTCTCGCCGCATTGTAGTCAATTCCAATTCAGGTATGAGCCTGAACGAGGGTGGCGAGGGATGAGTGTGCATGTGGTACGCCGCAGGGTTATCCACGGGGCCGCCGCCCGCCACTCTAAGGCGGGAGGCGAGCGGCCCGGTGGGTAACCCGTGTTC
>JACPRN010000291.1 GCA_016189945.1 Betaproteobacteria bacterium | reverse complement strand
GCGATCTTGCCGGCGCGCACGGCAACGCTGTGATCGGCGAGCACGGCACGCTCCGGTTCCACCGGGATCACCCAGCGGGCATCGATGAGGCAATCGACCTGGTCCGGGGACGTCATGGTTTCAATCCCATCGAAAAAAAGCCCCGCGCTCGCAGCGTGGGGCTTCTTCGGACGCCTGCGAGCGTTCTACTTGGCGGGACCCTTGATCGATACCGCCACGCGACGGTTGGGCGCCAGGCAGGCGATCAGTTCCTTGCGGTTCTTCGAATCGGGACAGAACTTCGCCGGCACCGTCTTGCCCATGCCGATGGTTTCGATCTTGTCCTTGGCAATGCCCTTGGAAACAAGATAGGCCTTGACCGCATCGGCGCGACGCTCGGAGAGCTTCTGGTTGAACTGCTGGCTCCCCAGGCGGTCGGTGTGCCCCTCGATCACCACCGATTCGAGCGTGGCACAGGTGGCGATCCTCCCCACCACGTCCTTGTCGAGCCGCGCCTTGGCCGCGTTGTTGATCGTCCTGCTTCCGAAGGCGAACAACTGATCGGCAACCAGCACCACATTCGCGTCGCAGCGCTTGGGCGGCGCGGGCTTGGCCGCGACCGGCTTGGGCGGGGCGGGCGGGCGCGCTGCGGGCGCCGGCGCGGCAGGGCGCGCCGCCGGCGGCGGGGCCGGCCTCGCCGCCGGCTTGGGCGCGGGTTTGGGCGCCAGATCGGGATCGCACTGGGCCGTCGCCATCGCCGGCGTCCAGTAGCCGGTGCGCCAGCACAGGCCGAAAGCATCCGTGGCCACGGCGCCGCGGGTGTCGGTGACGTAGCCGCTGACCTGCGCCTGAGCATCAACAGCTTGGAGCGAGCCGGCGAGCGCGACGGCTGCGGCGAGATGCGCGAATGGTTTCAATTGAGTTCCCCCTCTCTTGAGCAGTAGCCGGCTTCCCGGCCGGTCGTCTTGCTGTTACAAATCATACAACACATTTCCCGCCGCCGCGCGTGTTGGCGCGGGAAAATTCCGCCCGGTCGCGGATGCCGATCGGCGAGCGCGTCTATTGTCCGGCAGCCGTGGTTCCGCGTGCGCGAAAGTGCTAAAATTTCAAGCTTTTGGCGGGCCCGCTTGACCCGATTCAGGCAAGCGAGCGCGCCGCTCATCGGGTTCGATGGATCAATACGCCAAAGAAACGCTCCCGGTAAGTCTCGAAGAGGAGATGCGCCGTTCCTACCTCGATTACGCGATGAGCGTGATTGTCGGACGGGCGTTGCCCGACGTGCGCGACGGGCTGAAACCGGTTCACCGGCGCGTGCTCTTCGCCATGCACGAGGCGAACAACGTCTGGAACCGGCCCTACGTGAAGTGCGCCCGCGTGGTGGGCGAGGTTCTGGGCAAGTACCACCCGCACGGCGATACGGCGACCTACGAAGCTCTGGTGCGCATGGCGCAGGACTTCTCGATGCGCTACACGCTCATCGACGGCCAGGGCAACTTCGGCTCGATCGACGGCGATTCGGCCGCGGCCTATCGCTACACCGAGTGCAGGCTGGAGCGCATCGCCTCCGAGCTGCTCGCCGACATCGAAAAGGAAACCGTCGATTTCGTTCCCAATTACGACGGCAAAGAGCAGGAGCCGACGGCGCTGCCGACGCGGATCCCGAACCTGCTCATCAACGGCTCCTCGGGCATCGCGGTGGGAATGGCGACCAACATTCCGCCGCACAACCTCTCCGAGGTCGTCGATGCCTGCTACGCGCTGCTCGCCAATCCCGACATCACGATCGAGAAGCTGATCGAGCTGGTGCCTGCGCCGGACTTTCCCACCGCCGGGATCATCTACGGGGTGCACGGGGTGCGCGAGGGCTATCGCACCGGCCGCGGGCGCATATTCATGCGCGCCCGCACTCACGTCGAGGATCTGGAAAAGGGCAACCGCCAGGCGATCATCGTCGATGAGCTGCCCTATCAGGTGAACAAGAAGACCCTGCTCGAGCGCATTGCCGAGCTGGTCCATGACAAGAAGATCGAGGGCATCGCGCACGTGCAGGACGAGTCGGACAAATCCGGCATGCGCGTGGTGATCGAACTGAAGCGCGGCGAGCTGCCCGATGTGGTCCTGAACAATCTGTTCAAGCAAACACAGCTCCAGGACACCTTCGGCGTCAACATGGTGGCGCTCGCCGACGGACAGCCCCGCCTGTTCAACCTGAAGGAGATGATCGCGGCTTTCCTTGCGCACCGGCGCGAGGTGATCACGCGGCGCACGGTCTACGATCTGCGCAAGGCGCGCGAACGCGCTCACATTCAGGAGGGCCTTGCCGTCGCGCTGGCGAGCGTGGATGAAATGATCGAGTTGATCAAGCGCGCGAAATCACCCGCGCAAGCCAAGGCGGGGCTGATGGAGCGGACCTGGCGTTCGACCCTGGTCGAAGAGATGCTCGCGCGCGGCGGGGCCGAGGCGTCGCGCCCCGAGGGGTTGCCGGCGCAGTTCGGAATCACCCCGGAGGGCTACCGGCTTTCCGAGGCGCAGGCGCAGGCGATCCTGGAGATGAGGCTGCAGCGCCTGACCGGTCTTGAGCAGGAGAAAATCCGCGAGGAGTACCGGGAACTGCTGGAGCGAATCGCCGATTTTCGCGATATTCTGGACAAGCCCGCGCGCATCACGGGAATCATTGCCGACGAACTGGCCGCCGTCAAAGCGCAGTACGGCGACGCCCGCCGCAGCGAAATCGTGGTCGAAACCCAGGACCTGGGCATGGAAGACCTGATCGCGCCGGAGGACGTGGTGGTGACCTTTTCCCACGCCGGCTACATCATGGCCCAGCCGCTCGCCGACTACCGCGCGCAGCGCCGCGGCGGGCGCGGCAAGCAGGCGGCGACCACGCGCGAGGACGATTTCATCGAACGCCTGTTCATCGCCAATACCCATGACACGCTGCTGTGCTTCTCGTCGCTCGGGAAGATCTATTGGCTCAGGGTGTGGCAGGTCCCGCAGGGCGCGCGCAGCGGCCGCGGCAAGCCGATCGTGAACCTGTTTCCGCTTGCGGAGGGCGAGAAGATCAACGCCGTGCTGCCGGTCAAGGACTACGACGACGCGCATTTCGTCTTCATGGCCACGGCCATGGGGACGGTGAAAAAGACACCGCTGTCGGGCTTTTCCAATCCGCGGGAAAAGGGCATCATCGCAGTCGAACTGGACGCCGGCGATCACCTGATCGGCGCCGCGATCACCGACGGCCGGCATGATGTGATGCTGTTCTCGGACGCGGGCAAGGCGGTGCGCTTCGAAGAGAACGACGTGCGGCCCATGGGCCGCACTGCGCGCGGGGTGCGCGGCATGACCCTCGACGAAGGCCAGCGGGTGATCGCGATGCTGGTCGCCGGCAGCGAAAGCCAGACGGTGCTCACCGCGACGGAAAACGGTTACGGCAAGCGCACGCCGATCGCCGAGTACACGCGCCACGGTCGGGGCAGCAAGGGCATGATCGCCATTCAGGTGAGCGAGCGCAACGGCAAGCTCGTGGGGGCGGTGCTGGTGGACGAAAAGGACGAAATCATGCTGATCTCGACCGGGGGCGTGCTCATTCGCACCCGGGTGGACCAGATCCGCGAAATGGGCCGCTCGACGCAAGGGGTGACGCTCATCAACCTCGATGCCGGAACCACGCTTGCCGGGATCGAGAAGATCGGCGAAACCGCCGATGAGAACGGCAACGGCAATGGCCAGGACGCGGCCGACGCGGGCGAGGGCTCCGCGGCGGCCGCCCGGGATGAGGGTGAAGGCGAGGAGGGCCCGGACGCAACCCAGTGAAACCGGGTCAAGGCCCCGGGGAGGCAGCATTTCCAGTCGGGGGATTTCAAGACGACAAAGGAGATTCGGAAGTGAAACGAGTGTTCAATTTCAGCGCCGGACCGGCGGTGTTGCCCGAAGAGGTTCTAAAGAGGGCCGCCGAAGAAATGCTCGACTGGCACGCGAGCGGAATGTGCGTGATGGAGATGAGCCATCGCGGCAAGGAGTTCATCTCCATGTGCGAGCAGGCCGAAGCCGATCTGCGCGAACTGCTGGACATCCCGTCGAGCTACAAGGTGCTGTTCCTGCAGGGCGGCGCGACGCTGCAGTTCGGCATGGTGCCGATGAACCTGCTGCGCGGGAAGAAAAGTGCCGATTACGTGCATACCGGCGAATGGGCCAAGAAGGCGATCAAGGAGGCGAAGATATTCTGCAACGTCAACCTGGCGGCTTCTTCGGAGGACGGCGGGTTTTCCTATGTGCCGGAGCAGTCGAAGTGGAAGCTCAATCCCGATGCGGCCTACGTGCACATCACCTCGAATGAGACCATCGGCGGAGTCGAATACCATTGGGTCCCCGAGACGGGCAAGGTGCCGCTCGTGGCCGACATGTCCTCGAACCTGCTTTCCCGGCCGGTCGACGTGCGCAGATACGGACTGATCTATGCCGGCGCGCAGAAGAACTTCGGCCCTGCCGGGCTCACCGTGGTGATCGTGCGCGAAGACCTGCTCGGGCAGACGCTCCCCGCGACGCCCACGATGCTCGACTACAAGGTGCACGCCGATGCCGGCTCGATGTCCAACACGCCGCCGACCTACGCGATCTACATTGCCGGCCTGGTATTCCAGGGCCTCAAGAGCATGGGCGGGGTGGCGCAAATGGAGAAGCTCAATATCGCCAAGGCGGACCTCCTGTATCAGTTTCTCGACGGCAGCCGCTTCTTCAGGAGCCCGGTGCGCAGACAGGACCGCTCGCGCATGAACATCCCCTTCACGCTCGCCGACGCGGCAAAAGACGAAGAGTTCCTGAAAGGGGCCAAGCAGCGCGGCATGGTGCAGTTGAAAGGCCACCGTTCGGTCGGCGGCATGCGTGCCTCGATCTACAATGCGATGCCGATCGAGGGGGTGAGGGCGCTCGTCGATTACATGCGCGAATTCGAGGCGAAGCATGCCTAAGTACCAGATCCTCGTCCTCAACCAGATATCCCAGGTCGGCCTGCGCCGCTTTCCCCACGAGGTCTACCAGGTGGGCAAGGAGGCGGCCAAGCCGGACGGCATCCTGGTCCGCTCGGCCGATATGCACGCGATGCCGATTCCGGATTCCGTTGCCGCGATCGGACGCGCCGGCGCCGGAACCAACAACATCCCGGTCAAGGCGATGAGCGCGCGCGGCGTGCCGGTATTCAATGCGCCGGGAGCCAACGCCAATGCAGTGAAGGAGCTGGTGCTTGCGGGGATGCTGATAGCGGCGAGGAACCTCGCGCCGGCGATGCGCTTTGTCGAAGGCCTTGCCGGCGAGAGCGAGGCGCTCGCGAAGAAGGTGGAAGACGGCAAGAAGCAGTTTGCCGGAATCGAGCTGCCGCACCACACGCTGGGCGTGATCGGACTGGGCAAGATCGGAAGCCTCATCGCCGACGTGGCGATCAAGCTGGGCATGAACGTGCTCGGCTACGATCCGGAAATCACGGTGGACGCGGCCTGGAGCCTGCCCTCGCAGGTAAGAAAG
Organism: Betaproteobacteria bacterium; assembly: GCA_016189945.1. Taxonomy (GTDB): domain Bacteria; phylum Pseudomonadota; class Gammaproteobacteria; order Burkholderiales; family SG8-39; genus JACQTO01. The sequence continues at coordinate 7,150 of JACPRN010000291.1, read as the reverse complement.
GCGCACTCCATAGAGGAAGTCCTCAGGGCGAGCCATTTCATCACGCTGCACGTCCCGCTGCTCGATCTGACGCGCAACCTGATCAACGCGAAGAATCTCGAGCAGGTGCGCCCCGGCGCGATCCTGCTCAATTTCTCGCGCGAGGAGATCGTCGACGCCAAAGCGGTGGCGGCGGCGCTCGAGGCGAAGCGGCTGAAGAACTATGTCACCGACTTCCCTTCGGCCGCTCTCGCTTCCAGGCACGGGGTAATCGCCATGCCGCACCTGGGAGCATCGACGCGCGAAGCCGAGGACAACTGCGCGGTGATGGTCGTTGATCAGGTGCGCGAGTTCCTCGAGCACGGCAATGTGCAGAACGCGGTCAACTTTCCCGACATGACGATGCAGCGCGAAGCGCCTTACCGCATCGCGGTGGCCAACGCCAATGTGCCCAACATGGTCGGCCAGATCTCGAGCGCGGTGGCGCGCGCGGGACTCAATATCCACAACATGCTCAACCGTTCCAAAGGCGAGATGGCGTACACGCTGGTCGATGTGGATTCCGCGGTGAGCGAAGCCTTGATCGCCGAGGTCCGGGCGATCCGCGGCGTGCTCGGGGTGCGCTACCTTCCGGCGCCGGCATAGACCCTTATCAGGCAGGCATCGGCGACAGTGGCGAAGAATTGGTTTTCTATAGGTCTCAAGATTGAAAAAAGCAAAATCAGCCCTGACGCTTCCTGATCGGTCAGATTGGATTTCCAGCCGATGACTCTCGACCCGAACGCCGAAGAGATCGCGAAGCACCGCGCCGCGATCGACGGCCTGGACGAGAGAATCGTCGAACTCCTGAACGAGCGCGCCTCGCATGCGCGCGCGATCGGGGAGCTGAAGGGCAACGACGTCGTGTACCGTCCCGAGCGCGAGGCCCAGGTCCTGCGCCATGCGGCGAGCGCAGGGCGCGGGCCGCTGCCTGCGGAGAGCATCGGCCGGGTGTTCACGGAGATCGTCTCCGTATGCCGCGCGTTCGAGCAGCGGCCCACGGTCGCGTTTCTCGGGCCGCCGGGAACTTTCAGCGAAATGGCGCTGCTGAAGGCCTTCGGCAGCGCGGTGGATGCCGTCGCGTGCGCTTCGATCGACGAGGTATTCCGGCAGGCCGAGGCGGGCGGCGCCGGGTTCGCGATCGTGCCGGTGGAAAACTCCACCGAGGGCTCGATCGGGCGCACGCTCGACCTTCTGCTGCAGACCCCCTTGAGGATCTGCGCCGAGGTAATGCAGCGCGTGCGCCAGAACCTGCTCTCGCGCTCGGGCTCGACCGCGGGGGTCACGCGCATCTATTCGCACGCGCAATCGCTCGCGCAGTGCCACGGGTGGCTCGCGCAAAACCTCCCCGGGGTCGAGCGCGTCCAGGCGGCGAGCAATGCCGAGGCAGCGAGGATGGCCGCAAGCGAAGATGGCGCGGCGGCGATCGCCGGTGAAATCGCCGCCAGCCGCTACGGACTCGCCTTCGCCGCGCGCGACATCGAAGACGATCCCAACAACACGACGCGCTTCCTCGTGCTCGGGCATCACGATCCCGCGCCCTCGGGCAGCGACCGCACCTCGCTCGTCGTTTCGGCGCCGAACCGGCCCGGAGCGGTGCACGCCCTGATCACCCCGTTTGCCGAGCACGGCGTCTCCATGCGCAAGATCGAATCGCGGCCTGCCCCGACCGGGATGTGGGAGTACGTCTTCTACATCGATCTGGAAGGCCACCAGCGCGACCCCGAAGTGGCGGCCGCGCTTGCCGAGCTGAAGGACCTGGCGCCATTCCTCAAGATCCTCGGATCGTATCCGGCGGCCGTTCTCTGATCTTTCCACCCTCTTGCGACAAGTCATGGATATCTGCGAGCAGTCTCCTCACTACATCCGCGCCATCGCACCCTACGAGCCGGGCAAGCCGATCTCGGAACTCGCGCGCGAATACGGGCTCGACGAGAGCCGCATCATCAAGCTTGCCTCGAACGAAAACCCGCTCGGGTTTTCGCCGCTCGCCAAGGCCGCGATCGAGCGCGCGCTCGCGGAGCTGCCGCGCTATCCGGACGGCAACGCGTTCGGCCTCAAGGCCGCGCTCGCGCGGCGCTACGGCAGGCCGGCCGAGACGATTGTGATCGGCAATGGATCGAACGACGTCCTCGAGCTGGCGGCCTCCGCGTTTCTCGCCCCCGGTCGCGCCGCCGTGTACTCGCAGCACGCCTTTGCCGTCTATCCGCTTGCCACCCAGGCGCGCGGAGCGCGCAGCATCGTGGTTCCGGCGCGGGATTTCGGCCACGATTTGCCCGCGATGCTCGCGGCGATCACGCCGGAGACGCGGGTGGTGTTCGTCGCCAACCCGAACAACCCGACGGGAACCTTTGTCGACGCCGCGACCATGGAAGCTTTCCTGAAGGAGGTGCCGGGCGATGTCGTGGTGGTCGTGGACGAGGCCTACACCGAGTACCTGCCGCCGGAGAAGCGCTACGATTGCGTGCGCTGGCTCGATGCCTACCGGAACCTCGTCGTTACGCGGACCTTTTCCAAGGTCTACGGATTGGCGGGACTGCGGGTGGGCTTCGCGCTGTGCGATCCGGGCGTTGCCGATCTGCTCAACCGCGTGCGCCACCCGTTCAACGTCAACAGCCTTGCGCTCGCCGCGGCAGAAGCGGCGCTGGAGGACCGGGAATTCGTCGAGCGCAGCTTCCGCGTCAACCGCGAGGGCATGGCGCAGCTCGAACGGGGATTCCAGGCGCTCGGCCTGCAGTACATACCGTCCAGCGCCAATTTCATCACCGTGCGCATCGATCGCGCGGACGGCAAACCGCAGGCCGCAGCGGTCTACGAGCATCTGCTGCGCCGCGGGGTGATCGTGCGACCGGTTGCCGGCTATGGCATGCCCGACCACCTGCGCGTGACCGTGGGCCTGCCGGAGGAGAACGAGGCCCTGCTTGCAGCGCTGCGCGCGGTCCTGAAGGGTTGAGGCGGCTTGTCTTTGCACAGCGGGGCATCCTTCCATCGTGTCGTTCCAGCTCGATAAAGTCGTCATTTTCGGCGTCGGCCTGATCGGCGGCTCATTCGCCCTGGCGCTCAAATCGGCCGGGGCGGTGCGCCGCGTGGTCGGGGTAGGCCGCACCGCGGGGAGCATTTCGCGGGCGCTCGCGCTCGGCGTCATCGACGAAGCGGGCAAGGACGCCGGGGCTGCGCGCGGGGCCGATCTAGTGCTGCTCGCGATGCCGGTGGGCCAGACGCGAGAGGTGATGCGCGCGCTTGCGCCGCATCTGGAGGAACCGACGGTGGTCACCGATGCCGGCAGCACCAAGCGCGATGTGGTGCAGCACGCGGAAACGGAACTCGGGGGGGCGCTTGCGCGCTTCGTGCCCGCGCACCCGATCGCTGGCGCCGAGCATTCCGGGGTCGACGCGGCCTCGGCGACGCTCTATCAGGGACGCACGGTCGTTCTCACGCCGCTGCCGCAGACCTCCGAGCGCGCCGCTGCGCTGGTCGAGCAGGCCTGGGAGGCCTGCGGTGCCCAGGTGCAGCGTATGGCGCCGCGCGAGCACGACGAAGTATTCGCCGCCGTGAGCCACCTCCCGCATCTGCTTGCCTTTGCCCTGGTGGACTTGGTCGCAGGCCACGCCAACGCCGGCCGGTTGTTCGAGCACGCAGCGAGCGGATTTCGCGATTTCACGCGCATCGCCTCGAGCCATCCGGAGATGTGGCGCGACATCTGCATGTCCAATCGCGATGCGCTGCTCGCGGAGCTCTCCGGCTACGAAGCGGAACTGGCGCAACTGCGCGCCATTCTCGACCGCGGCGACGCGGGAGCGCTCCAGGCCGTGTTCGAGCGCGCGCGCGCCGCGCGCAATCGCTGGCTCGAATCGCTGAAATGAGGACCGATTTCCTCGTCCAGGCCGGCGGGAAACTCTCGGGGACCCTGCGCGTTCCGGGGGACAAATCGATTTCGCACCGCTCGATCATCCTCGGCGCCGTCGCCGAGGGCGACACCGAGGTCGCCGGGTTCCTCGAAGGCGAAGATGCCCTGGCGACAATGAACATCTTTCGCGCCCTTGGCGTGCGCATCGAAGGACCCGAGCATGGCCGCGTCCTGGTGCACGGCGTCGGCCTGCGCGGCCTGAAGGCGCCCCCCGGAGTGCTCGACTGCGGCAACTCCGGAACGTCGATGCGGCTCATCTGCGGGCTGCTCGCGGGACAGAATTTCGACGCCGAGCTGAGCGGCGATCAAAGCCTACGGCGCCGGCCGATGCGGCGCGTGGCCGAACCCCTTGGGCTGATGGGCGCGCAGATCCGGACGGACGACGGGCGACCGCCGCTCAAGATCAGCGGCAAGGCGCGGCTGCGCGCGATCGACTACACGATGCCGGTCGCGAGCGCCCAGGTGAAGTCGGCGCTGCTGCTCGCGGGGCTGTACGCCGAGGGCGAAACGCGCATCACCGAAATCGCGCCGACGCGTGACCACACCGAACGCATGCTCGAGGCCTTGGGTCGCCCGGTGCGCCGCCAGGGCGCCACCGTGGCGCTCACCGGCGGGCCGCTCCGCGGCACGCGCATCGAGGTTCCGGCCGACATCTCGTCGGCTGCGTTTTTCATGGTCGGCGCCGCGATCGCCCCGGGTTCGGACATCATGCTGACCGACGTCGGCGTGAACCCGACCCGGACCGGGGTGATCGACATTCTGCGCCTGATGGGCGCCGACATCGAATTGATGAACCCGCGCCGCTTTGGCGGCGAGCCGGTGGCCGATATCCGCGTGCGCTACGCGCCGCTTGCAGGTGTCAGAATTCCGCGCGCGCTGGTGCCGCTAGCGATCGACGAGTTTCCGGCGCTCTTTATCGCCGCCGCCAACGCTCGCGCCGAGACGCTGCTCGCCGGTGCCGAGGAGCTTCGGGTCAAGGAGTCCGACCGCATCCAGGCCATGGCCGACGGGCTGGGCGCGCTGGGAATCGGCGCCACGCCCCTTGCCGACGGCATGCGCATCCGCGGCTGTGCGGACGCGGCCGAGCGCGCTTCGGCCTACCGCGGCGGCACTATCGATTCGCACGGCGATCATCGCGTCGCCATGGCCTTTGCGATCGCGGCGCTGCGCTCCGCGGCGCCGATCGAAATCAGGGACTGCGCCAACGTGGCGACATCGTTTCCCGGCTTTGCCGATCTCGCCCGCGGCTGCGGCCTGGCGATCGCTCTGGCGCGTACTGCCTGATGGGCGCTGCGGCGCCGGTCATCGCCATCGACGGCCCCTCGGCCTCGGGCAAGGGCACGGTCGCGCGCCTGGTGGCGCGAGCGCTTGGATTCCATTATCTGAACAGCGGTTCGCTCTACCGGCTGGTTGCGCTCTCAGCGTTGCGCTCGGGCGTTTCCTGGGAGGATGAGCCGCGGCTGGCGGAACTGGCCGCGAGCCTCGATGCCGGTTTCTGCGACGAGAGGATTATTTGGCATAATAAAGATGTTACAGGTGATATCTCAAGTGAATCCGTAGCAGCAGGAGCCTCCCAGGTCGCCGCGCTGCCGGCGGTCCGCTCGGCGCTGCTCAAGCGCCAGCGCGGCTTCCGTCAGCCCCCGGGGCTGGTCGCCGAAGGCCGCGACATGGGATCGGTCGTATTCCCGCGCGCCGAGCTGAAGATCTTTCTCACCGCGAGCGCCGCGGAACGCGCCGAACGGCGTTATAAACAGTTGAAAGAAAAAGGAATCACTGCTACACTTCGCATCCTTTTGCAGGATCTGCGCGAGCGCGATGCACGCGATGCCGCGCGCAGCGTGGCCCCTCTCAAGCAGGGCCCCGATGCTCGTCTGCTCGATACGACGGCGATGAGCGCCAAGGACGCGGCCGAACGCATTCTGGCCTGGTACCGCGGGGCGGACAGGTGACGAAAAGCCTAATGATTCATATGGTTGCTGGCGTTTTGTCGTTTTCCAACGAACCCCGGCCGACACGGCCGGGCACAGGCAGGTAACTCTTTATGTCGAATGCGGCAGTCGCAGTGGCTTCCCAGGAAAATTTTGCCTCTCTTTTTGCCGAAAGTCTCACGCGCAAGGAGATGCGGGTCGGTGAGGTGATCACGGCCGAAGTCGTCCGGATCGACCAGAATCACGTGGTCGTCAACGCGGCGCTCAAATCGGAAAGCTTTATCCCACTCGAAGAATTCAAGAACGACCGCGGCGAGGTCGAAGTCAAGGTCGGTGACTTCGTCGCCGTGGCCATCGAAGCCCTCGAAGACGGCTACGGCGAAACGCGGCTCTCGCGCGACAAGGCGAAGCGGCTTTCGGCCTGGATGGATCTGGAAAAGGCGCTGGAGAGCGGCGCGCTCGTCAAGGGCATCATCAGCGGCAAGGTCAAAGGCGGCCTCACCGTGATGACCAACGGCATCCGCGCATTCCTGCCCGGATCGCTGGTGGACATCCGCCCGGTCAAGGACACGACGCCCTACGAGGGCAAGGAGATGGAATTCAAGGTCATCAAGCTCGACCGCAAGCGCAACATCGTGGTCGTATCGCGCCGCGCGGTGCTTGAAGCCTCGCAGGGCGAGGATCGCCAGAAGCTGCTGGAGAGCCTGTCCGAAGGCGCCGTCGTCAAGGGCATCGTCAAGAACATCACCGATTACGGCGCGTTCGTGGATCTGGGCGGCATCGACGGCCTGCTGCATATCACCGATCTTGCCTGGCGCCGCGTCAAGCATCCGTCGGAGGTGTTGACGGTCGGCGACGAAGTCGAAGCCAAAGTGCTCAAGTTCGATCAGGAGAAAAACCGCGTTTCGCTCGGCATGAAGCAGCTCGGCGAGGTTCCCTGGGTCGGCCTGTCGCGCCGCTTTCCTCCCGGCACGCGCCTGTTCGGCAAGGTCTCCAATCTCACCGACTACGGCGCTTTCGTCGAGATCGAGGCCGGCATCGAAGGCCTGGTGCACGTGTCCGAGATGGACTGGACCAACAAGAACGTGCATCCGTCCAAGGTGGTGCAGCTCGGCGACGAGGTCGAGGTCATGGTGCTCGAGATCGACGAGGAGCGCCGCCGCATCTCCCTCGGCATGAAGCAGTGCTAGCCGAACCCGTGGGAAGAGTTCGCCTTGAACCACATGAAGGGCGACAAGGTGCGCGGCCAGATCAAGTCCATCACCGACTTCGGCATCTTCATCGGGCTGCCCGGCGG
>JACPRN010000290.1 GCA_016189945.1 Betaproteobacteria bacterium | reverse complement strand
TGCCGCAGCACGAGCATCGCCGTCTTTCGGCGCGGCTTCGGCTTGCGCAGCGCAGGCGCGGGAAACGCGTCCACCCGTCCCAGCGCGAGCGCCCGGCAGGTGCGCTTGAGGGGACAGGCATCGCACGCCGGAGCCCGGCGCGTGCACACGCCGGCGCCCAGATCCATCAGCGCCTGGGCATAGCGCTCGACTCCGCGTGCGGGGACGAGCGATTGCGCCAGGCGCCAGAGCCTTGCCGCAACCCGCGTTTCCCCGGCATGGCCGCGGAGCGCGAAATGGCGCGCGAGCACGCGCCGGACATTGCCGTCGAGGATCGCCTCGCGCCGCCCGAAAGCAAAGGCTGCAATGGCCGCCGCGGTGGAGCGGCCGATCCCGGGGAGCTTCTGCAGCGCCGCGCGCGAGCGCGGAAACGAGCCCTCGTGATCGGCGGCGAGCGCGCGCGCCGCGCGCAGCAGGTTGCGCGCGCGCGAATAATAGCCAAGCCCCGCCCAGAGGCGGAGCACTTCGTCCTCTTCGGCCTTGGCGAGGCTGCCGACCTCGGGAAAGCGCGCGATAAAGCGCTCGTAATAGGGGATGACGGTGGCGACCTGGGTCTGCTGCAGCATCACTTCGGACACCCAGATGCGGTACGCATCGCGCGTGCCCTGCCAGGGCAGGTCGTGGCGCCCGTGGGCTCGCTGCCAGGCGATGAGCCGCGCGGCGAAACCGCGTGCCGCTCGAGGAGCCACTACCGAGTCGCGCGCAGACGGGTGAGGGCCCATCTGCGCCTCGAACCTTCCTTCTCCCCCTGGGAGAAGAAACACAGGATGAGGGTCACTCGTTGGCGACGCCAAAGGGCACGTGGCCGGTGGCCACGTGCCGGCTTGCCGACTCGCAGTGACCGCGCTGGTCGTCGAAGAAGATGTCGGCGCCGAAGGCCTTCAGGAACGGTCCCTTGTCCAGCCCCCCGAGGAACAACGCCTCGTCGATGCGGATGTTCCACGCGCGCAGCGTGCGCACCACGCGCTCGTGCGCAGGGGCCCCGCGCGCGGTCACCAGCGCCGTTCGTATGGGCGAGGCGTCCTGCGGGTATTCCGACTGGATGCGGTGCAGTGCGGAGAGAAAATTCTTGAACGGACCGCCTGAGAGCGGCTCCCTCGCCGCGCTCGCTTCGCTGGCGGCAAAGGCGTCCAGCCCCTTGGCCTGGTAGAGCCGCTCGGCCTCATCGGAAAACAGCACCGCATCGCCGTCGAACGCGATGCGCAGCTCGGCGCTCTCGCCGACGTTCTGCCCGACGTTGGAGGGCAGGATGGTCGCTGCGGCATGCCCGGCGTCGAGCGCCTTGCGCACGTCGAGCGGATTGGCGGACAGGAACAGATGCGCGTCGAACGCCGGCACGTAGGGATAGGTGTTCTCGCCGCCGGTGAACGCCGCGCGCGAGATGTCGAGCTGGTAATGCTCGATCGAGGTCATGATCCGCAGGCCCGTGTCGGCGGTGTTGCGCGAGAGCAGGATCACCTCGACCCGCGGGTGCGCCGGCGCGAGCGCGTTCAGCGAGAGCAGCTTCTTCACCAGCGCGAACGCGATCCCGGGTTGCAGCACCTGGTCCTCGTGCTCGAGCTGATAGCGGTAATAGGCCTCGACCCCCTGCTCCTCGAAAATGCGGTTCGACTCCTCCAGGTCGAAGAGCGCCCGGGAGGAAATGGCAACCACGAGTTTTCCGTCAAAGGTCGCAGGCATGATCTGATCTCGCTCGCGAAATCTTACACCCGCAGCCCGCTCAATCCGAAACGGCCGAACCGCTTCATAGGATCTCGAAACCGAGGAGCGAGGCCAGTCCCAGCGCGGCGAATATCGCCGCCGCCACGCCGCGCACGAACCGAAAAGGAATCCGCGGCGCAGCCGCCCCGCCGAGATATACCACCGGCACATTGGCGATCAGCATTCCAAGCGTGGTCCCGGCGACCACCGCAGCCAGCTCGTTGAATCTCGCCGCGAGCACGACCGTCGCCACCTGGGTCTTGTCGCCGATTTCAACCAGAAAAAAGGCGACCAGGGTGACCATGAACACGCCTAATCTGCCCGCCGTTGCGGGCTCTTTTTCCATCTTGTCGGGCTTGAGCGCCCACAGGGCGACTGCGAGGAACGAGACGCCGATCGCCCATCGAAGCTGATCAGGACCGAGGGCGGCGCGTATCCATTCGCCGGCGAGCGCCGCCAAGGTGTGGTTGGCGAGGGTCGCGAACAGAATGCCGAGCGCTATCGGCACCGGACGGCGAAAGCGCGCCGCAAGGACCAATGCCAGCAGTTGCGTCTTGTCGCCGATTTCCCCCACGGCGACGGCAAGGGTCGAGACGAGGAATGCTTCCAATGGGTTTCACCGGCGGGTCGGGCAGCGATTGACCAGTGACAACGTGTTCCTGCCCGACCCTCGAGCAAGCACGCTGTCAAAGGTCTCGCCAGACCCGCAGGCCGAACGCGCCATGGCCAAAGCCAAGCGTGTTGACGCGTTCCCCTCAAAGAGGGCGACTACTCCCCGATGACTCGCCGCAATTCTAGCCCGATCTATGTCCCGATGTGCACCTTGTAGCGCGCGCCGTTGGAAAACACGCACGTGCCGGCGCCCTGGCGCGGCGACATCATCTGATATTCGCAGCTCATGTAGGAACCGCCCGCACCGTACGCGCTGGCGATGCCCTTGCGCTCGTCGCCGGAGACGCGCGTCGCCTCGCCGACCAGCACCTCGGAGCCGTAATTGAGCCGGAATCAGCGATGCTGGTTTTGGCGTTACCCAATCTCCACGTTTTGGTGCAGTTGCGAAGTTGCAACTGCACCGAAACGTGGAGACCTAGTGAAAAGCGAATCTTCGCCAAGGCCGTCAACACTCCTCCGACGCGCACCTATTGAGCTTCCCAACCCCGCAAGCGCGGCAGGCGTTCTCGAAAAAACAATGAGTAAAAGATTTGATTTCTTGAGAGGATTACATAACCGCATGACGTGCCTCCGTCATCCCCGCGAAAGCGGGGATCCAGTGGTTGTCGCCGAGCTACTCTGGAT
>JACPRN010000298.1 GCA_016189945.1 Betaproteobacteria bacterium | reverse complement strand
GGTAATGGCGATCGGCCGCACCTTCCAGGAATCCTTCCAGAAGGCGCTGAGGGGACTCGAAGTGGGCGTCGACGGCCTCAACCAGCGCACCACCGACCGCGAGACGCTGGAAAAAGAGCTGGGCGAGCCCGGACCCGAGCGCATCTGGTACGTCGGCGACGCGTTCGAGAACGGCTTTACCCTGGAAGAGGTGCACGAGCTGACCCGCATCGATCCCTGGTTCCTGGCGCAGATCGAGGAAATCGTCAGGATCGAAATGGATCTGGACGACAAGACGCTCGCCGCGCTCGACGCCGGGTCGCTGCGCGAGCTCAAAGCGCGAGGATTCTCCGACCGGCGCCTGGCGAAACTCCTGAAAGCGAGCGAAGACGAAGTGCGGCAATTGCGCCACCGGCTCGGCGTGCGGCCGGTGTACAAACGCGTCGATACCTGCGCGGCGGAGTTCGCCACGCGGACCGCGTACATGTACTCCACCTACGAGGAGGAGTGCGAGGCGCAGCCCACCGAGCGGAAGAAAATCATCGTTCTCGGCGGCGGTCCGAACCGCATCGGCCAGGGAATCGAGTTTGACTACTGCTGCGTGCACGCGGCGCTCGCGCTGCGCGAGGACGGCTTCGAAACCATCATGGGCAACTGCAATCCGGAAACCGTCTCGACCGATTACGATACCTCCGACCGGCTCTATTTCGAGCCGGTCACGCTCGAGGACGTGCTGGAGATCGTGGACAAGGAAAAGCCGCTCGGGGTGATCGTCCAGTACGGGGGGCAGACGCCGCTCAAGCTCGCGCGCGACCTCGCGCGCTGCGGCGTGCCGATCATCGGCACCACGCCCGACATGATCGACGCCGCCGAGGACCGCGAGCGCTTCCAGCAACTGCTGCACCGTCTCGGCCTCAAGCAGCCTTCCAACCGCACCGCGCGCACCGAAGCGGAAGCCTTGCGCTTGGGCGCCGAAATCGGCTATCCGCTGGTGGTGCGCCCGAGCTACGTCCTGGGCGGCCGGGCGATGGAGATCGTGCACGAGCAGCGCGACCTGGAACGCTACATGCGCGAAGCCGTCAAGGTGTCGAACGATTCGCCGGTGCTGCTCGACCGCTTCCTGAGCGATGCGACCGAAATGGACGTGGACGCGGTCGCAGACGGCTCTCGCGTGGTCATCGGCGGGGTCATGGAGCACATCGAACAGGCGGGCGTTCATTCGGGCGATTCGGCCTGCTCGCTGCCGCCCTATACGCTTTCGTCCGCCCTCGGGCAGGAGCTGCGGCGCCAGACCGTGGCGCTCGCACGCGGCTTGAATGTCTGCGGCCTCATGAACGTCCAGTTCGCCATCCAGGGCGAGACGGTCTACGTCCTGGAAGTCAACCCGCGCGCCTCGCGCACCGTTCCCTTCGTCTCCAAGGCGACCGGGATGCCGCTGGCGAAGATCGCCGCGCGTTGCATGGTGGGCAGGTCGCTGGACGAGCAGGGGATCGCGGGCGAAGTGATGCCGCCTTATTTTTCGGTCAAGGAGGCGGTCTTTCCCTTCATCAAGTTCCCCGGCGTCGACACCATCCTTGGCCCGGAGATGAAATCGACCGGCGAAGTGATGGGCGTCGGCTATTCGTTCGGCGAGGCTTTCGTCAAATCGCAGCTCGCCGCGGGCGCCCGGCTGCCCTCGCGCGGCAAGGCGCTGATCAGCGTGCGCGACGGCGACAAGCTGGCCGCGGCGGAAGTGGCGCGCGAGCTCTCCGAGCTCGGTTTTACCCTGCTCGCCACGCGCGGCACCGCCGCGGTGCTCGCCGCGCACGGCATCGCCGTCACGGTCGCGAACAAGGTCGCAGAAGGCCGCCCCCATATCGTCGACATGATGAAGAACGGCGAGGTGAACCTCATCATCAACACGGTCGAGGAAAAGCGCACCGCCGTGTCCGACTCGCGCTCGATCCGCACCACCGCGCTCGCGCTGCGCATCGCCTACTACACCACCATCGCCGGCGCGCGCGCCGCCTGCGAAGGGATCCGCCATCTGAAAGGGCTGGTCCCCTACGACCTGCGCGGTCTGCACGCCAGCGTGGCGGGCGGAAAGGAACGGCGCTCGCGCGCGGCGGTTTCCAATATTCTGTGATAAGTTAATGCGCCAAAGCACGGCCGAAGAAAGGCCGTCTGATTTAGCTGCCGCGCCAATCCCTGGGTTTTGTTGCAGCACCCCCCCGGGCGCCCCTCGGCGGAGGCCCGGGCGGGGGGGCTTTATGGAATTTGGATTATGAGCAGGATTCCGTTGACCAAAGCGGGTGCCGAGATGCTGCGCAGGGAACTGCACCGCCTGAAGACGGTGGAGCGTCCCCACGCCATTACTGCGATCGCCGAGGCGCGCAGCCACGGCGACATCGCGGAGAACGCCGAGTACGACGCGGCCAAGGAGCGCCAGGGCTTCATCGAGGGGCGCATCCGCGAGCTGGAGAGCAAGCTCGCGCACGCGCAGATCATCGATCCCAAGCAGATCGAGGCCGACGGGCGCTGCGTGTTCGGCGCCACCGTGGACCTGGCGGCGCTGGAGAACGGGGACACGGTGACCTATCAGATCGTCGGCGAGGACGAGGCCGACATCAAGCAAGGCAAGATCTACATCAGCTCGCCGATCGCGCGCGCGCTGATCGGGAAGTGCGCCGGCGACTCCGTTGAGGTTCAGACTCCGGGCGGCCTGCGCCAGTACGAGATTCTCGACGTTCGCTACGAATAGGCTGCGCCGCCCGAGGCGGCGCAGCCGGGTTCTCCCGGTACACGATCAGGATCTTGCCGATGTGCTGCACGGGGGAGGCCCCGGTGCGCGCGCAGATATCCGCAAGGAGCGCCTCGCGCTCGCCGCGGTCTTCGCCGAACACCCGGACCTTGATCAATTCGTGGCGCGCGAGGCAGCGGTCGATTTCGGCCGCGACGGCCTCGGAAAGCCCGGCGGCGCTCACCATCACCACGGGTTTCAGGCCGTGCGCGCGCGCCTTGAGCGCGCTGCGCTCGCTTGCGGTCAGCGGTTTCGGGGTCAAGTCAGCTGGTGCGCTTGTAGTCGATTTCGGTGATCACGTTCAGTACCGCCTGGCGCTTCTCGACCCGTACCTGATGCAGGGCACGCCCGAGCGCGTGCGGCAGATCGGCAGGGTCTTCGACGCGCTCGCCGTACCCTGCGCAGGCTGCCACGACCTTTTCGTAATCGGGTGCGGGCTCCAGGGTCGAGAGCGGCGGTTCGGCTTCCCGAGCGGCGTAGCCATCCGGATACATTTTGAGCGTTGACCGATGCACCGCGCCCCAGCGCCGATTGTTGAAAATCACCGTGAGGACGGGGAGATTCTCGGCCCGCGAAACGAAATGAAACGGCGTCGGATTGCCCAACATGTATATGCCGTCGCCGACCGCGGCGATGACGGTCGATTTCGGACGGGCCAGCTTGGCGCCGAGGGCTGCGCCCATCGCCCATCCCAGGGCTCCGACCGAGCTGAGCGCGAAATAGGTGCCGTGCCGGCGAACCGTGAGCTCCTCGATCGCCATGGGGTACTCGTTGATGAGGATGGTGTCGTCGTCTTTCGCTCTATCGATGCAGCGCGTGACCCAGCGCGCCGACATCGCCTTCGGCGGTTCTTCGCTCATGCGCGGGGCCTTCGGGCGCATGGCCGCGATTTCGGCGCGGCGCGACGCCGGCGCCGTCCCATCGATCAGCGCTTCCAGGCCGCCAAGAATGGCTGCAGTCTCCCCGGTGAGCGCGTGATCGCAGCGGAATCCCCGCAGCGGGTAGCGCGCGAACAGCGGATCGGCGCCAAGATGCACGATCTTTGCTTCGGGGAGCGGCTGGACCTCGTCGGGAATCCAGGGCACGTCGCACTCGAGGACGAGCACGAGGTCCGCCTTCTTGAGCAGGGGCACCGGATCGTACCCGCAGTGCATCGGGTGGTCGGTGGGCAGGCTCGCGAATCGCGGGCGGTACTCTGTGACGGGTATCGCCAGGCGCTCGGAAAAACGGCTGAGTGCCTCCCATGCCGCCGCGGTTCTGCCCGCGCCGGACGTGATGATCAGCGGGCGCTCGGCGCGGCGGATCAGCTTCGCCACTTCGGCAAGCGCAGTCGGATCAGGGTGCGGAGCGCCGGCGGGCGCGATCGTTTGCGCAGGCGGCAACGGCTTATCGTGACCGGCGGCAAGGACTTCGCGCGGCAGGATCAGGCTCACGGGCCCCCTGGGGTGGCTCGCGGCGAGCGCCAGCGCGCGATCGACCGCCGCCACCATTTGCGCGGGATGGCGCAGCTCGAAATTCCACTTCGTGACTTCGCGCGTCAGGGCGCCCTGGTCGAACATTTCCTGGGCCCAGTTGATGTAGTTGTCGCGCCCGCCGGGAACTCCCCCCTCGGTCCAGGGCGTGCACCCGGCGGCAAAGAGCATGGGAATGTTCTCGCGGGAGGC
>JACPRN010000297.1 GCA_016189945.1 Betaproteobacteria bacterium | reverse complement strand
GGCACTATGCGCACGTGGACTGTCCGGGGCATGCGGACTACATCAAGAACATGATCACTGGGGCGGCGCAGATGGACGGGGCGATTCTGGTGGTTTCGGCTGCTGACGGGCCGATGCCGCAGACCCGGGAACATATTCTTTTGGCGCGCCAGGTGGGGGTTCCCTACATTATTGTGTACATGAACAAGGCCGACATGGTCGATGACAAGGAGCTCCTGGAGCTGGTGGAGCTGGAGGTGCGCGAGCTCTTGTCCAAGTATGAGTTTCCCGGGGACAAGACCCCGATCATCATTGGCAGTGCGTTGAAAGCGCTGGAGGGCGACAAGGGGGAGCTTGGCGAGCCTTCGATCTTCAAGCTGGCCGAGGCCTTGGATAGCTACATCCCGTTACCGAAGCGGGCCATAGACGGGCCGTTTTTGATGCCGGTGGAGGATGTGTTTTCGATCTCGGGGCGGGGCACGGTGGTCACCGGGCGGGTCGAGCGGGGCGTGGTCAAGGTGGGCGACGATCTGGAGATCGTGGGTTTGAAGCCGACTTTGAAGAGCGTGTGTACGGGCGTGGAGATGTTCAGGAAGCTCCTGGATCAGGGGCAGGCTGGGGACAATATCGGGGTGTTGCTGCGCGGCACCAAGCGCGAGGAGGTCGAGCGCGGGCAGGTGCTCGCGAAGCCTGCCACGATCACCCCGCACACCAAGTTCAGTGCCGAGGTGTACGTGCTCTCCAAGGACGAGGGGGGGCGGCACACGCCGTTTTTCCAGGGGTACCGGCCGCAGTTTTATTTTCGCACCACTGATGTGACCGGGAGCGTGGAGCTGCCCGCGGGCACCGAGATGGTGATGCCCGGGGACAACGTGTCGATGACGGTCACGCTGATCCAGCCCATTGCCATGGAAGAGGGCCTGCGCTTTGCCATCCGCGAGGGCGGCAGGACCGTCGGCGCCGGCGTGGTGGCGAAAATCATCGAGTGAGGATCATGGAACCGGGGTTGAGGATTCAAGGTCGATGTTCCGGCGTTTCCTTGATCCTGAAGCATAGGCCAATAGCTCAACTGGCAGAGCGTCGGTCTCCAAAACCGAAGGTTGGGGGTTCGATTCCCTCTTGGCCTGCCACTCTTCCCGGCGTGGACGGGATCGTGGCTCTTGGCGGGATCTGCAGGTAGATGAAAGACAAAATTCAACTGGCGGTTGCCGTGCTCCTTGTTGTCGCCGGCCTGGCCGGTTTCTATTACTGGTCGGCCAGCGCGATGATCGTGCGCGTCGGCTCGGTGCTTGGCGGGCTTCTCGCCGGCGCCGCGGTGGCGTGGTTTTCGGAGTCCGGGCAGCGCTTTTTCGCCTTTTCCCGCGAGTCGGTAGCCGAAACCAAGAAGGTCGTCTGGCCGACGCGCAAGGACTCCTTTCAGACCACCGCGGCGGTATTCGCGTTTGTGGTGGTGATGGCGATCTTTCTCTGGATCTCCGACAAGAGCTTGGAGCTGGTGCTGTACGACCTGGTTCTCGGCTGGAAGAAATCATGACCAAGCGCTGGTACGTGGTGCACGCCTACTCCGGATTCGAGAAAACGGTGATGCGCGCGCTGGAGGAGCGCATCAAGCGCGCCGGCATGCAGGACAGCTTCGGCAGGATTCTGGTGCCCACCGAGGAAGTGGTGGAAATGAAAAGCGGCCAGAAGAACATCTCGCAGCGCAAGTTCTATCCGGGCTACGTGCTGGTCGAGATGGACATGAACGACGAGGCTTGGCATCTGGTCAAGAACACGGCCAAGGTGACCGGCTTTGTCGGCGCCGCGCACGGCAAGAAACCGCCTCCGATCAGTGAAAAGGAGGTGCAGGAAATCCTGCAGCAGATGCAGGAGGGCGTGGAAAAGCCCAAGCCGAAGGTCTTGTTCGAGGTCGGCGAGGCGGTGCGCGTGAAGGAGGGACCGTTTACCGACTTCCACGGGCTGGTCGAAGACGTCAATTACGACAAGAACAAGATGCGCGTATCGGTGACCATATTCGGGCGCGCAACGCCGGTGGAGCTGGAGTTCGGGCAGGTGGAGAAGGCCTGAGACGCGTGTGGAGCGGGGCAATTCGCTTCGTCTCGGGCCGGTGTCGTTGAGTGATGATCGGGGAGGACGGGACTGCGCCGGGGGCTGCGAGAGATTCGCGGCTCGCCGCCCGGCGTTCAACCGTCCGTTCAGACCCGCTTTAGAGGAGTTGCCGTAATGGCGAAGAAGATCGCAGGTTTCATCAAGCTTCAGGTTCCGGCGGGAAAGGCCAATCCAAGTCCGCCCATAGGGCCGGCGCTCGGTCAGCGCGGCCTGAACATCATGGAATTCTGCAAGGCGTTCAATGCCCAGACGCAGAAGATGGAGCCGGGACTGATGCTGCCGGTGGTCATTACCGCTTACGCCGACAAGAGCTTCTCCTTCATACTCAAGTCGCCGCCGGCGTCGGTGCTGATCAAGAAGGCGGCGGGGATCGAAAAGGGGAGCAAGACTCCGCATACCGACAAGGTGGGCAAGATCTCGCGCGCGCAGGCCGAGGAGATCGCCAAGGCGAAAATCGCCGATCTCACCGCCGCCGACCTCGATGCTGCCGTGCGCACGATCGCTGGCAGCGCACGTTCCATGGGAGTGGTCGTGGAGGGCGTGAAATGAGCCGGATCAGCAAGCGCCAGCAGGGCTGGGCGAAGTTGGTTCCCGCGAACAAGTCCCACAGCGTGCAGGACGCCCTGGGAATCGTGAAGCAGGCGGCTACCGCGAAATTCGACGAGTCGATCGACGCCGCCTTCAACCTCGGCATCGATGCCAAGAAGTCCGACCAGACGGTGCGCGGATCGGTGGTTCTGCCCGCGGGAACGGGCAAGAAGGTGCGCGTGGCCGTTTTTGCGCAGGGCGACAAGGCCGCGGCGGCGAAGGCTGCCGGCGCCGACATCGTCGGCCTGGAAGATCTCGCCGAGAGCGTCAAGGCGGGCAAGATCGATTTCGATGTCGCCATTGCCAGTCCCGACACGATGCGCGTGGTGGGCGGACTCGGGCAGATCCTCGGCCCCCGCGGCCTCATGCCGAACCCGAAGGTCGGCACGGTCACGCCCGACGTCGCGGCCGCGGTCAGGAACGCAAAGGCCGGGCAAGTGCAGTTCCGAGCCGACAAGGCGGGGGTCGTGCAATGCTCCATCGGGCGCGCCTCGTTCTCCCCGGAGCAACTGCAGCAGAACCTGCTGGCGCTAGTGGAAGCGCTGAACAAGGCGAAGCCGGCGAGCAGCAAAGGCATCTATCTGAAGAAGGTATCGGTGTCGAGCACCATGGGTCCCGGGGTGCGCGTCGATGTCGCCTCGCTCGGGGCGGGAGCGGCGCAGCACTGAGGGGGATTCGGGCCCCGCGCGGTGAAGCGATATGGCGTTACGTGCAATCCGCCGATGGCGGGTGCAGAGGCAAAGACTTTGGGTCACGGCGCGGCCGGCATGGGGCGCCGTGGGTTATCAAAGACCGTAGGTACCGAGAGGTTTAATCGAGCGCTGATGGCCAAGGGTGAACGGAATCCGCGGGGCGGTCGCGCCGCCTCGCTGAATCCTCGATCTCAAGACCTGACCGCTGCTCTCCTACGCAGATGGCGTCCCCAAATGAAGGGTTTTTTCCTGAATGCAAGGTCGCCGTGGTTGCCGCCGGCCGAGAGGTCGGGCGGCGTTGACAAATGGAGGTAGACCTTGGGTCTCAACATTGACGAGAAGAAGGCGGTAGTCGCCGAAGTCTCCGCGCAGATTGCGAAGGCGAAGGCGATCGTCGTCGCTGA
The DNA here is from genome assembly GCA_016189945.1 of Betaproteobacteria bacterium. Lineage (GTDB taxonomy): Bacteria > Pseudomonadota > Gammaproteobacteria > Burkholderiales > SG8-39 > JACQTO01. The sequence continues at coordinate 3,216 of JACPRN010000297.1, read as the reverse complement.
GTACCGTGGTCTGGAAGTGGGCAGCATGACCGAACTGCGCCGCCAGGCGCGCAAATCGGGTGTGTACCTGCGCGTCCTGAAAAACACTCTGGCGCGCCGCGCGGTCGCCGGAACGCCGTTCGAGAAGCTGACGGGCCAGATGGTGGGCCCGCTCGTGTACGGCATCTCGGCGGATCCCGTGAGCGGCGCCAAGGTGCTGAACGATTTCGCGAAGTCGAACGACAAGCTGGTCATCAGGGCTGGCGCGATGCCGGATGCCGTGTTCTCCCCCCAGGAGGTCAAGGCGCTCGCAGCGATGCCTTCCCGCGAAGAACTGCTGGCGAAACTGCTCGGGACCATGCAAGCGCCCATCGCGCAATTCGTGCGCACGTTGAACGAGGTGCCGTCGCGCTTCGTCCGAACGCTCGCTGCGGTGCGCGAGGCGAAAGAGAAAGAGAAACAGGGCCAAGCCGCATAGGCCGATCCCGCTTCCAAACCGGTCTGAAAACGTATTTTCGATTCAGGAGAAATACCAAATGGCTGTTGCCAAAGCTGAAATCCTCGATGTCATTGCAAACATGACGGTGCTGGAGCTGTCCCAGCTTATCAAGGACTTGGAAGACAAGTTCGGCGTTTCCGCCGCTGCCGCGGCGGTCGCGGTCGCAGCCCCCGCCGCGGGCGGGGCCGCCGCCGCCGTGGAAGAAAAGACCGAGTTCACGGTCATGCTTAACGCCTGTGGCGAGAACAAGGTCAACGTGATCAAGGCCGTTCGCGAAGTTACCGGCCTCGGTCTGAAGGAAGCGAAGGACCTGGTCGACGGCGCGCCCAAGGCGGTGAAGGAAGGCGCGTCGAAAGCCGACGCCGACGCAATACTGAAGAAACTCCTCGACGCCGGCGCAAAAGCCGAGATCAAGTAACGACCGCCGGGGCCAGGGGCAGGCGGGCGCGGGGCCGACCGGCTTCCGCCTGCCCCCGGTTCCCCGAGAATACGAGCGCAGAGCACAGGCGAGAGGCGACGGAACTTCGGTTCCGGTTGCCTGTCACCTGGCCTCTGGCTTCTGACACGGAGCATCCATGACCACCGCCGCGACCTATTCCTCCACCGAGAAAAAGCGCATTCGCAAGAGTTTCGCCAAACGGGCGAGCGTGCTGAACATTCCTTTCCTGCTGGCGACGCAACTCGAGTCCTTCGCGAGCTTCCTGCAGACGGACGTGCCGGCGGAGCAACGCAAGAACGAGGGCTTGCAGGCAGCGTTCAACTCGATCTTCCCGATCTCCTCGCACTCGGGCAATGCGCGCCTCGATTTTGTCTCTTACACGCTCGGGCTTCCGGCCTTCGACGTCAAGGAATGCCAGCAGCGCGGTTTGACCTATGCGAGCCCGCTGCGCGCGAAGGTGCGCCTGACCATCATGGACAAGGAATCGGTCAAGCCCACCGTCAAGGAGGTGAAGGAGCAGGAGGTCTACATGGGGGAGATCCCGCTCATGACGAGCACCGGTTCGTTCGTCATCAACGGCACCGAGCGCGTGATCGTGTCGCAACTGCATCGCTCGCCGGGGGTGTTCTTCGAGCACGACCGCGGCAAGACTCACTCCTCGGGCAAGCTCCTGTTCTCCGCGCGCATCATCCCCTACCGCGGTTCGTGGCTGGATTTCGAGTTCGACCCCAAGGACTACCTGTATTTCCGCGTCGACCGCCGGCGCAAGATGCCGGTGACGATCCTGCTCAAAGCGATCGGCATGAACCCGGAGCAGATTCTGGCGGCCTTCTACGACTGCGACAACTTCGAGATCTCGAGTTCCGGCGTTCAGTTCGAACTCGTTCCGGAGCGCCTGCGCGGGGAAATGGCGCGCTTTGACATCGTCGACAAGGCGGGCAAGGTCGTGGCGCCGAAGGACAAGCGGATCACGTTCAAGCACATCCGCGACATGGAAGCCGCGGGCCTGAAGCGCATCAACGTGCCGGATGAATTCCTCGTCGGCCGGACCCTGGCGCACAAGGTGGTCGACAAGGAGACGGGCGAGATTCTCGCCAACGCGAACGAAGAAATCACCGAAACGCTGCTCGGCAAGCTCCGCCAGGCGGGCGTCGAGGCGATCCGGACCGTCTACACCAACGACCTCGATCAAGGCGCGTTCATTTCGCAGACGCTCAGGATCGACGAAACCACCGATCAGCTCGCGGCGCGGGTCGCCATCTACAGGATGATGCGGCCCGGGGAGCCGCCGACGGAGGACTCGGTCGAGACGCTGTTCAACGGGCTGTTCTATTCCGAGGAGCGCTACGACCTCTCGATGGTCGGGCGCATGAAATTCAACCGGCGCGCCTATCCGGAGAAGATCGACGAGAAGGCGCCGCAGTGGCTGCGGAACTTCTACAAGCGCGTCGGCGTCAAGGTTGCCGAGGGAGCCGGAACGCTCTCCAATGACGACATCCTCGCGGTGGTGGGCATTCTGGTCGAACTGAGAAACGGCCGCGGCGAGATCGACGACATCGACCACCTGGGCAACCGGCGCGTGCGCTCGGTGGGCGAACTGGCGGAGAACCAGTTCCGCGCCGGGCTGGTGCGCGTCGAGCGTGCGGTGAAGGAGCGCCTTTCGCAGGCGGAATCCGACAACCTGATGCCGCACGACCTGATCAACGCCAAGCCGATTTCGGCCGCGATCAAGGAATTCTTCGGTTCCTCGCAGCTCTCGCAGTTCATGGATCAGACCAATCCGCTCTCCGAAATCACCCACAAGCGCCGCGTCTCGGCCCTCGGCCCCGGAGGACTCACGCGCGAGCGCGCCGGGTTCGAGGTGCGCGACGTCCATCCGACGCACTACGGCCGCGTGTGCCCGATCGAGACGCCGGAAGGCCCGAACATCGGCCTGATCAATTCGCTCGCCCTTTTTGCGCGCACCAACCGCTACGGGTTTCTCGAGACGCCGTATCGCAAGGTCATCAACGGCAGGGTGACGAACGAAATCGAGTATCTCTCCGCGATCGAGGAATCGAACTTCATCATCGCCCAGGCGAACGCGCAGCTCGACAAGAACGGCCGCCTGCTCGACACCCTGGTATCGTGCCGGCACAAGAACGAATTCATGCTGCAGACCGCAGACCAGGTGCAGTACATGGACGTGGCGCCGGCGCAGATCGTGTCGGTCGCGGCCTCGCTCATCCCGTTCCTTGAGCACGACGACGCCAACCGCGCGCTGATGGGCTCGAACATGCAGCGCCAGGCGGTGCCGTGC
>JACPRN010000296.1 GCA_016189945.1 Betaproteobacteria bacterium | reverse complement strand
TGCTCACCCGATGGCGCTCGATCGCGCGCAGCATCGCCCCGGGCTTCTTGTCCTCCATGAGCACCGCCGGCACCCCGAACCGCAGCGGATAGGAAAGAAAGAATCCGACCCCCATCGACAACGCGACCGGCGGCTGGCCGGCGATGACATCGCCCGGTTCAAGCGGCATCTGATAGTTGCAGAAGCCGTCGGCAATCGCGAGCAGGTCGCTGTGGCTTTCGCAGCAGCCCTTGGGCTCGCCGGTGCTGCCCGAGGTATAGAGCAGCAGGGCCACGTCCTCGCGCAGCGTCGGAGCAGGAGCCAGTTCGTCGCTCGCGGCAGCGAGCAGCCGGTCGTAGTCGAGATATCCGGGATGCTCCGCCTTGCCGATGGCGATGCAGTTGCGCACGAAGCGGAAAGACGGTCGCGCCTTTTCCACCTCGTCGAGGAAGCGCGCATCGGCGATCAGGGTGATCGCCTCGGCGTCGGCTTCTCGGTAGGCGATGTCGGCCGCGCGCAAGAGCGTAAATGTCGGCACGGCGACCGCCCCGATCTTGAGCAGCGCCAGGATGCACACCACGTGCTCGGGCCGGTCGGGAATGCGCAGCATCACGCGGTCCCCCGGTCCGATGCCGAGGGCGACGAGCGCGTTGCCCAGCCGGTTCACGTCGCGGGCGAGCTGCCGGTAGGTGATGCGCTCCTCGCCGAAGAAATACACCGGCCGCTCGCCCCGGCCGAGCGATAGGGGACGATCGAGAAATTCGGCCGCCGCGTTGAGCAGCGGCGGGTAATTCAACTCCGGAAGCGCGAAGACGAGCTCGGGACGGTGCCCTTCAGGCGGAAGATAGGACGCCGGGATGGCCTGGATGCTGCGCCGCTCGGGTTCGATCATGCGTTGGGATGGATTTGGCCTTCAGGGAACTTCTTCGCCGAGGTCGTGCGGTCGTACATCAGCCAGCCCTTGCCGCCGTGGAGATGAAACCGCTTGTCCCAGAACATCTCGTCGATCTTCAGCAGCAGCTTGCGCGCGAGCCTGCCCTTGGTTATCAACGACATCGCGAACCGGTGCCACCAGCGGTTGGGCTTGTTCAGCGGGCAGACGGTGATGCAGCGGGCGCAATCGTTCCACCTGTCGCGGTTGGCGTTCCAGTAGGTGATGCACTTGTCGTTGTCCGCGACCCAGTGGGCGTAGCCGCGCTCGACCTGCTTTTCCCCTTTCGCCAGGCACTGCGACGGGCACAGCGCCGCGCATTTGTTGCACTCGCTGCACAGCGCCTGCACGCCGAGGTCGATCGGGTGGTCGACCGCAAGGGGCAGATCCGTGGTCACCGTCGCCAGGCGCAGCCTCGGCCCGATGTCTTTTACGATCAGGCAATTGTTCCTGCCCAGTTCTCCCAGGCCCGCCGCCACGGCGATCGGCACGTGCAGGACGCGCTCGGAGACGTGGAAGTGCGCCATCGCGGGATGACCCAGCTCGCGGATGTAGCACGCGAGCGAGGTCGCGATGGTCGCCGAAACGAGGTAGCCGAAGCCCACCTCAGCGCCGTCGATGAAGCTGGGCGAATAGCGCAGCCGCTCGTAGTTCATTTCATGGGCAATCGAGATCGCGTACTTGTGCGCGATCTCGATCGGCTCGCCCCAGCGGCCCTTGCGCGCGTCGATGCGCAGCCCCCGGTGCGAATACACGTGGTGGGGCTGCAGCTCACAGACACCGACCAGGTGCGCGCCGAAGAACTTGGCCACTTCCTTGATGTGCGCGGCCATCTTCGCCGGGTCCTTGACCGGGACCTTTTTCGGATTCAGGGGCCCGTCGGCCACGGCGAGCAATGAGCGCAAGGGCGAATTGAAAGGCCGGTTCTCCGGATAGAAGACGCGCCGGAAGGGATCGACCGATTCCGAAGTCCAGCGCTTCTGCACCGTCTCGCCCAAAGCGCCGACCGCCGCCTTGGTGTGCTGCTGCTCGCGCTGATCGAACCGCGGGATAAAGCCGATCACCTGGGCTTTCGGCTGCTCCGCGTGCGCTACTCTGACTCTGGCGTCCATGTCCGCTCCTCTTCGCCGAGGGTTAAGAGTACTTCGGCGGAGCAAACCGCGCAATGCAACCCGTTGCCGAGTCACAAAAAATCGGGAGGCCGCTGCGGCCTCCCGACTTCGCCTTGATCGATAACACTGGGCGGAAAAGGGTCTTGTCCGCGCTCAGTTCCCCGGGGGATGCGCTTGGAGCAATATCCACTTGCCGTCGCGAGCTTCCTGCACATAAGCGGGTTTCAGCGCGTCGTTATGCGGGGCAAACGATACGGCACCCTCCAGCGCCGGGAAGTTCTTCATGCGCCTGAGCGCATCGCGGATCGCAGTGCGCTCGGCGGCCAGTTTCGCCGGGTCTCCGGTCACCTTGGCCTCTTTCATCGCCCAGACGTAGTACATGACGATGTCGTAGGTCGCGGCGTCGAACTGAGACGCCAGGGTGCGATCGAGCTTCGCCGCCTTGGCGCGCTTCTCGAACTCGGCGGAGAACTTCTTGGTGCGAGCGTTCAAATCCGCGTACCAGGCCCCGGGGACCACGGTTCCATTCCCCTCCTTGCCCATGCGCGCGGGAAGGTCCGGATCGTTGATGGTCGCGCCGGCGACGATCCGCCCTTTGTGCCCCTGCCGGCGCATCTCCTGCACCAGCTTGATCGCCGCCTCGGGGGGCGCCCCCACCGCGACCAGGTCGGTCGGGCTGGCCTTGAGCTGCGAAACCTGAGCCGACAGATCGAAGGCGCCGAGCTTGAAATCCACGGTCGCCTTGATATCGATTCCGGCCTTCTTCAGAAAGGTGGGCAGCACTTTTTCGCCCATGGTGCGCGAAATCGTGTCGTCGTTGGCGTAGGCCACTGCCGCGGTGGCCGCCGCCATTTTCTTGTTCTTGAGCGTCTTGAGCACCGCCTCGAACATGAGCGCTTCGTCCGAGGTGTTGCGGAACGCGTACTGGTTTTTCGCCACCAGGCCGGGCGCGGAAGAGGCCATCGCCATGATCACCACGCCGGCCCGGTCGGCCGCCGGCGCCCCCACCTGGACCTGCCCGGAGCTGAACGGCCCGATGATGGCGAGCACCTTGTCGTCTTCGGCCAGCTTGCGCAAGCCGATGATGGTCTGCGCCGGCACGCCGGCGGTGTCAAATGGGATGAAGCGCACCTTCTTGCCGTTCACCCCGCCGGTCGCGTTCACTTCGTCGACCGCGATTTGCGCCGCCACCTCGTTGGTCCGGGACAGGCTTACGAACGGCCCGGTCTCCGAAGTCAGGAATCCGAGCGTCAGCGTTTGCTGGGCAAGCGCCGGGCTCATCGCCATGGCGACGGCGGCCCCCAGCAGGGTAGATCGCTTCCAAGCTCTCATTGTCGTGCTCCTCTTTTTGCCGCAACCGCGGCGTTGTGGTTGGAATCCGCGCCGATAGCCTATACCAACAGGCTCGTTGCCGCTACGCCTTGGCCCCGGTGCCGAGATATGCCGCTTCGAGACGGTCGTCCGCAAGCAACTCGCCGGGGGTGCCGCTCATGACCACGCGGCCGAGTTCCATGACGTAGGCGCGCGAGGCGATCCCGAGCGCCTTGCGCGTGTTCTGCTCGACCAGCAGCAGCGCAAGCCCGGTCCGGTTGATCTCGACCAGATGGCGGAACAACTCCTGCACCAGCCGCGGGGAGAGGCCAAGCGAAGGCTCGTCGAGCATCATCAGCCGCGGCCGCGCCAGCGCGCCGCGCCCGATCGCAAGCATCTGCAGCTCGCCGCCGGAGAGCACCGAGGCGAGCATGTGCCTGCGCTCGCCGAGATTGGGGAAGCGCTCGTAGATGACGCCGATCTCCTTGCGCACCGCCTCCAGGTCCCGCCGTGCGTACGCGCCCATGAGAAGGTTCTCTTCCACCGTCAGGCTCATGACGATGCGGCGGCCCTCGGGCACCAGAACCAGGCCGTTCGCAAGCCGCTGCGCCGTGCTCCAGCGGGTCGCATCCGAGCCCGCGAACAAGATGTGGCCCGAATTCGGCGTCACCAGTCCGATCGCCGCCTTGAGGAGCGAGCTCTTTCCGGCACCGTTCGCCCCCAGGACGGCGACGACTTCGCCTTCGGCCACGTTGACGCTCGCATCGCGCACCGCGGCGATGCGCCCGTAGCGAACGCTCAAGCCCTGGATGTCAAGCAGCATGCGTCTGCCCCAGCTCCTCGTCGCTGCCCAGATAGGCTTCGCGGACCAGCGGGTCGGCCTGCGCTTCGTGCGGCGAGCATTCGGCGATCTTGCAGCCGAAGTTGAGCACGACCACCCTCTGGCAGAACGCACCGATGAAATGCATGTCGTGTTCGACGACGATCAGCGTCACGCCGCGCCGCGAGGTTTCGTTGAGCTGCTGTCTCAGCTCCTCGGTCTCCGAGGGATTCAAGCCCGCGGCCGGTTCGTCCAGGAGCAGAATGCGCGGCTCGGAAAGCAGCGCGCGCACCAGTTCGATCCGCTTCTGGATGCCGTAGGGAAGCGCACCGGTTGTCTCCAGCGCGTATTGCCCGAGCCCGGCCGCACCCAGGGCCTCGCGCGCGTGGACGCGCCAGCGATTGCCCGGAAAGAGGTTCACCGGCTGGAACATCGCCAGCGCCGAGGCGTTGTGCGCGCTCTGGCCGATCATGACGTTCTCCAGCACCGTCAGGTGCGGCATGAGCCGGATGTTCTGGAACGAGCGCGCGATCCCCAGGCCGATGCGCTTGCGCGAGGGAACCGTGGTGATGTCGCGGCCGTCGAGGACGATGCGGCCCGAGTCGACGCGGTAGAGATCGGTGATCAGGTTGAACGCCGTGGTCTTGCCCGCACCGTTGGGGCCGATCAGCGCGACGCGCTCCGCGGGCATGACCTTGAAGGAGAGGTTGTCGATGACCTTCAACCCACCGAAATTCTTGGATACGCCCTCCAGTTCAAGTATCGGCGACGCCATGGTCATTTGCCGCCCTGCGGGAGCGCGCGCGGGCGGCAGACATCGAGCAGCCGGCGCAGCATGCCGGTGGTGACGACGCCTTGCGGCCGGAACACCATGACGGCGATGATCAGGCAGGCGAAGATCACATAGCGCCAGGAAGCGCTGCCGCGCAGCAGCTCGGGCAACAGCGTGAACACGGCCGCCCCCAGTATCGGCCCCCACACGGTCTGCGTGCCCCCGAGGAGCACGTACAGCACGATGTACAGGCTCGCCATGATGCCGAAGTTCTGCGCCTCGACGAAGCTGAAATGATGCGCGTAGAGGGCGCCGCCGAGCGCCGCCACCGCCGAGCCCAGCGTAAAGGCCACCGTCTGCAGCCAGCGCACCGACAGGCCCATCATGTCCGCTGCGATCTCATCGTCGCTCACCGCCGTCAAGCTGATTCCCAGGCGCGTGTGAAAGAGCGCGATCACGACGATCACCACCGCGAGCGCCACGGCGCCGACCATCCCTCCGCCGAGAAAAGTCGATACCGGGTAGCCGGAGGCGCCGCCGACGACGTTGAGATTGAGTATGGTCGCCTGGACCACCTGACCCAAAGCGAAGGTTGCCAGGGCGAGATAAATGCCGCGGGTGCGCAGGATCGGAAAGGCGACCACGAAGGCGATGGCCGCCGTCGCGATCGAGGCGGCAAGCGCCGCCGCGAGCGGCGTCCACGCGTACTCGTTGCTGAGATACGCGGCGATGTACGCTCCCATGGCGACGAATCCGGCCACACCCAGGTTGAGCTGGCCCGCGGCCATGGGCAGGAACGCCCCGTAGGCGAGAATGATGTTGATGGCGAGCAGGACGAATACGCCTTCCAGGTAGCCGGTCACGCCCGCTCCCCAGCATGACCGCCGAGCAGGCCCGTGGGCCTGAAGAACAGGATCAGCAGCAGCAATCCGTACACGCCGATGTCGACCGCGCGCGCGCCGAACCAGGTGATGGCGGCGGTTTCCACCACTCCGATCACCAGTCCGCCGAGAATCGCGCCCCAGATGTTTCCCATGCCGCCGATGACCATGGCGGAGATACCCTTGAGCGCCACCTCTTCGCCCATGAACGGACTCACCTGCTGGTAATTCACCGCGAACAGCAGGCCGGCAAGCGCGGTGAACACCCCGCCGATGATGAAGACCGTGGGCACCACGCGCCCCACGCGCACGCCGAGCAGCGTGGCGGTCTCCGGGTTCTCGGCGATGGTGCGCAAGCCCCGGCCCAGGCGCGTGCGCCGCATGATCGCCGCCAGCGCCCACACGGCGCCTACCGCCAGGAGCAGGCCGATCACCTGCGGGATGCCGATGACCAGCCCGGCGATGCGCATGCTCGTATCCGCGAACGGAAGCTCGAGCCGCTGAAGATCGGATCCCCAGCGGATGAGCACCAGGTTCTCGAACAGGATGAGGAAGGCCATAGATCCGACCAACGGCACGTAATGGTCCGAGTGGGTCGAAGCCCTGAAGATGAAGCGCTCGACCAGGAACGAGAGCGCAGCCCCCAGCGCCAGCCCCAGCACTACCACGATGGGCAATGCCACGCCGGCCTTGAGCATCGCCCAGGTCGCCATTCCCGTGACCATGAAGATCCCGGGAATGCTGAAGTTGAGGAAATTGAGAATGCCGATGGTGAAGGTGAAGGCGACTGCGACCAGCGCATAGACGCTGCCGAGCATCAACCCGTTGACTACCTGCTGGCCGAACACCGCTCTACTCCCCTCCCGCGAACAACGGGCGGGATTTTAACATCCCGGACCACCGATCCGGTAGCGATTGGGCTCGCAACGGTGGATCACGCCTTCCACAAATCCCGAAACTGCGTCGCGACGACTTGCCCGCAGGCGACCGGTGCGGAAAGGATGCCGATGCTGCGCGAAAAGGCGTTCAACGCCTCTGCGCTCGCAGCGGAAATCGCCGCGTCGTAGAACGGCGCGTCGCGCCGGATCAGCTCGGCGATCAGACCTGTTTCGGCCGCCGGAAAATAGCGCCGGCAGGCCTGCGTTGAGAGGGATGGCTCGGCTCTCAGGGCGCGTTGTGCGCTGACGATCGCGCGCACCGCCGCCCCACAGCGTTCGGGCTCCCGTTCGATCTGCGCCTGCGTAGCGACGAACGCGGGGAAAGTATAGTCCACCGCCCCCGGCGGCCCATCGCCGCGACGCGCATCGACCACAAGCAACCCGGTGCCGTTGCGCTGGGCCACCTCGGCGCCCATGCCGTTCGCCCAGAAGCCATCGAGCTTGCCCTCTTCGAGCGCCTTGGCAGCCGCGATGCCGAATGAAATGCCGGCGCCGGCGCTGCCTGGGACGGGAACGATCTTCACCTCGCGTTCCGGATCGATGTGAGCCTCGGCGAGCATGCGCTTGAGACCGTCGAGCGGGCCCGGTGCGGCGCCGATGCGAAGCCCCCTGATGGCGGCAAGATCGCCGCGCTTGGCGTCGAGGTCCTTGCGCACCACCAGAAACCAGTACATCTTCTGGGCAAGCGCGCAAAGCAGGCGGCAACCGCGCCAGTCCTTGAATGCGTAGAGCGGCGCGTGCGCGGCGCCGCCGGCAAAATCGATCCTGCCTTCGCGCAGCTCCTCAAAAGTCCTGGCCACCGGGAATATGAGCTCGATTGCCGCATCCAGGCCTTCGCGCTCGAAAAAGCCCAATTCCACTGCGGCTATCGCCGGGAAATACGATGGCGAGATCATGTCCGGAATGGCGATACGCAGCGGCATGACCGAATTGATTTACGCCATCGCCCCGGCGCGCTCGATCCGCGCTTCGCGAATAGGCAAGTTGACCAACGCTGCAACGGTCGAGAGCGCGATGTCAGCGTACCACATCCAGCCAAAGTCCCCGGATCGCACAAAAGCGATCCCGCCGAGCCATGCGCCGAAAAAAGCGCCGATCTGATGCGAGAGCAGCGTCAGGCCGAACAGGGTCGCAAGATAGCGCACCCCGAAGAGCTTGCCCACCAGGCCGGCGGTGGGCGGAACCGTCGCCAGCCAGCTCATGCCGAGCACGGCGGCGAAAACGTAGAACGTGAGCGCGCTCTTCGGCGACAGGAGGTAAATCGCGATAGCCGCAGCACGAATGCCGTAGACGAGCACCAGGAGCATTTTCATGCGGTAGATCTGCGCCAGCCATCCGGTGCCCAGGCTTCCGGCGATGTTGGCGAACCCGATGATCGCCAGCGACATGGCCGAAACCGACGCGGGCAGGCCGCACAGCTCCACTTCCCCCGGCAAATGCGTGGCAAGAAACGCGATGTGAAATCCGCAAGTGAAAAATCCCGCGTGCAGGCACCAATAGCTGCGGTCCTTGAAGGCGATCACTGTCTGCTGCGAAAGGCTCATGCCGCCGGCGAGCGTCCCGCCGCCCGACTTTGCGTCGCGCAGCGGCAGCGCGAGCGGAATGGTCGCTAGCGCCGCAGCCGCCAGAGCCCACATCGCCCCGATCCAGCCGATGCCTGTGATCAGCGCTTGCGATGCCGGGGCGAACACGGTCTGTCCGACCGATCCTCCGGCGTTGATGAATCCCGAGGCAAAAGCGCGGCGCTCGGGAGGCAGCCGCTGTGCCGCCGCTGCCATGAGCACGGAAAAACTTCCGGCACCCGCCCCGGCAGAGGAGAGCACGCCGAGAAACAGGATCAGTCCGATTCCCGAGTCAACGAAAGGCGTCACCGCCATGCCCAGCGCGAGCAGCACTGCGCCAAGCGTGATCGTTTTTAGCGAGCCCGCGCGATCGGCCAGCGCGCCAAAAACAGGCTGCGCCGCGCCCCAGACAAACTGCCCCACGGCAAGAGCGAAGCTGACGGTGACAATTCCCAGCCCGGTTCCGGTATTCAGCGGCGAAACGAACAGTCCCAGGGAATGCCGTATGCCCATGGTAACGGCGAGGATCGCGGAGGTCGAAAGGACCACCGTCCAGTACAGGCGTTTTGCGGTCATCGGAATTCCGGAGCGAATTTCAGGTGCACGAACCTATGGCAAACAAAATCGGAGAGGGTGTGTTCGAACCCCAAAAACCGGCGCGGCCGGCCAGACGGCCGGCCGCAGAATCGGCTGGCGGGTGGATCGTCCGCTCGGGTCTATTTGACTGCGGCGCTTTCCTCGGCGGCCAGTTTTTCCCAGTATGCGACCGGATCTATCGGTTTCCACCACGGATCGAGGCCCGCATCCCGGCAAATGACGTTGGCCGCGTTATAGCCCGGCCCGCCCGTGATGCTGCCGCTCGGATGCATGCACGATCCGCACATATACAGGCCTTTGACCGGCGTGCGGTACTGGCTGCATTCGGGGAAGGGTCGATTGTGAATCATTTGTTTCTCACTCAACTCGCCCACCTGGATATCGCCACCGTGCATGTTGGGAAGGTGGCGCTCGATGTCGATCGGCGTCATGCCGAACTGCGCGACGATGTTCTCCTTGGTGAGATTCGTTGCGTAGTGCGCCAGGTGCTTGACGCAGCGCTCGGTGTACTCGTCGCGTATCTTGTCCCAGCGCTCGCGCCCGCCTTCTTCTTTGCACAGGTTTCCCGGCGCCACCTGCCAGAAATAGGCAGCCGCTTTACCCGCGGGTACTTGGCTCGGGTCGAATTGCGAGGGCATGCCACCGATCAGTTGCAGACCGCTCGGAATGCGCTTGGCGTTCGCTTCGCGGTAGAGCTGCTCGATATCCTTCAAGCCTTCGAGTCCGGCAACGAGGTAGAACGCGTCGTTCACATCCGGATCGTATTCGGCCGCCTTCCAGTACAGGCGCTCGTTCAGCGCTAAGTGCAGCGTGAACAGCGGCGTCGTATCGGAATACTTGAAATTCTCGACTTTTTTCGCGAATTCGGGCGTCAGGTGCTCGCGGCCGACGAAGTCGAGCAACGTCTGGTTCGGGTTCAGGCTGCTGATCACGAACCTGCGCGCACGGAACACGCGCCCGTCGGTCGTTTTCACCCCGACCGCGCGCCCATTCTCCATCAATATTCTTTCCAGCGGGGCCGCCTCGACCATGTCGACTCCGGCCTTGGTCACCATCTTGTGCAGCGAATGAGCCATCTTGTGCGTCGACCCCTTGGACATATGTGGCGCCACGCCCGAACCGATGGCCGCAGACGCGATAAAACCTATTCCCTTCGAGTCGGTCTCGAAGCCACGGATTACCGACAGGAACGAGAACAGGCCGCGCACGGTGTCGTTCTCGAAATAGTGGGCGAAGAAATCGTTGATCGAGTAGGGCTGCCATTCCAGGTAGTCACGGCCGACCTTGCTCTTCTGCAGGATAGCCTTCTTCTTCTCCCAGGGAACCGGCGGCGAATAGAACTCGGGGAAGAACACTTCGCGCGCCATCTGGTTGTACTTCTTGTGCACTTCGAGGAAGGTCTTGCCGTCTTTTGCCGAAAACCGTCCTATGGACGCGGCCGTCTTCTCCGCATCGGTGCCATACCAGAGTATCGCCCGGTGGTCCCGCGTGAGCATGGCCACCGCGATGCGCAGGGGGATGTACTCCTGTCCCATCTCCGCGAGATTGAGGTCCTTGTACCACGGCAAGTGCGGTACGCCGCGATGAAGGTTCGAGTGGATGTTGTGCCAGAAACCGGGACGCGCGCCCTCGTGCGAATCCAGGCCGCCGCCGATTTCCAACTGGCGCTCGACGATGAGCATCTTGAAACCGGCTTTGGCCAGGTAGCCGGCGCATATCATGCCGTTGTGCCCCGCGCCGATGATGATGCCGTCGTATTCGTTGTCCATATCTCCTCCTACTCAGTCGATTCTGCTCAAGATTTGAAGGCGATCATGCCGTTGAGATCTCAGGCCTTGGCGGAAGCCTTGCGCTCCCGTTTCGCGAGCAGCTCCTCGCGTGTTGCCTGGTGATCCGGGTCGGGGACAATGCAGTCCACCGGGCAGATGGCGACGCATTGGGGTCCGTCGAAGTCCCCCGTACACTCCAGGCACAGGTTCGGATCGATCACGTAGATTGTGGGACCTTCGCTGATCGCGTTGTTGGGGCAGTCCACTACGCACGCCGCGCAGGAAATGCAATCCTCTGTGATCTTCAGTGCCACGGGACTCAGGTAGCCGCTTTCGCCGCTACTTTCTCCTCGATGATCGGCGTGCCCAGGATCTTGGCCACGTTCTTGATGAACTCGCTCTCCAGTTTCGCCCGCTGGCCCTTGATCACCGCGTCGTAGACGCGCTTCAGGTTGCCGTGGGCATCGGCCAGGAGCTTGTAGCGGATGCGCGATTTGGTCGGTCCCAGATCGTCCAGATCGAGAATCATCGAGATGTGCGTGCGCCCTTCCTTGTCGGCGAGTTTCGCCACCGCGGCCAGGCCCTTCCCGGCGAGCGCCACGCCTTCTGCGACCAGCCTCGAGGGGCGCATTCGCTCGGTCACTTCGAGCGATACGTTGTTGTCCAGGGATAGCAGTCCCATCTTGATCACCACCCCCACGTTCACGTGGTCGTCATCGACGACATTGACCTCGCGCACGGTGGGAAAGGCCCAGGCGATGTTGACGATCTGGCTGAACACGTCGTAGACATCGCTGGCGGGCCGGTCCACGAGAAAACTGTTGTCGATGGTAATCACTGACTGCTCTCTATCGGGTTACTGGATGCTTCTCGGGCGGGTGTTGGCGGAGGTGGGGGTTTTGGCTTCTAAATACGTCTCCTCATGGTGCGGCGCAATTGCAAAGCAATTGCACTGCACCATGAGGAGATTGATAAAAGGCAAGAACACGACATCGCGGATTCAGGCTTCTTCGGCGCTCGCGTTATTGCGTCTCCCACCACTTCGGGCGCTTCAGATCGTCCAGGATCACATCGGCGGCGATCACCCCCGGCCCGGCGATGATGCCCCCGCCCGGGTGCATGCACGCCC
>JACPRN010000295.1 GCA_016189945.1 Betaproteobacteria bacterium | reverse complement strand
CAGGGGGCGAAGCCCCGGGCGCAGCCACTTCGAGGCGCGCGAGCTCCAGAGCGCGCTCGACACGCACGCGCGGCTCAAAGGCGAATTCCCCGAACTGTCGGTCGGCCTGATCCACGGCAGACTGGCGCCCGAAGACAAGACCGAGGTCATGGCGGCGTTCGTCGCCGGCAAGATCCATCTGCTCGTTGCCACCACCGTGATCGAGGTGGGCGTGGACGTAGCCAACGCTTCGCTCATGGTGATCGAGCATGCCGAGCGCTTCGGTCTGGCTCAGCTCCACCAGCTCCGCGGCAGGGTCGGGCGGGGGGCCCGCGACGCCGTGTGCATCCTCCTGTATCAGGGCCCCTTGAGCGAGCCGGCGCGCGCCCGCCTGAAGGTGATCTACGAAAACGTCGACGGCTTCGAGATCGCGCGCCAGGACCTGCTGATGCGCGGCCCGGGCGAGTACCTGGGCTCGCGCCAGAGCGGCGTGCCGCTGCTGCGCTTCGCGGATGTCGCCAAGGACCTCGCGCTGCTGGAGGCTGCGCGCGCTGCGGCGGAGACGATGCTGAAGGACCATCCCCAGGCCGCGCTTCGCCATCAGGAGCGCTGGCTCGGCGGCCGCGGCGAATTCCTGAAAGCTTAGCCATGAACTTCGCAGCAATAACGGCAAAACTCGACGCCTACGAGCGCCTGATACGGCTCGACAAGCCGATCGGATTCATGCTTCTGATGTGGCCCACGCTGTGGGCGCTGTGGATCGCCTCGCGCGGCGAGCCCGATCCGCTGATGGTGTGGATTTTCGTCCTCGGCTCGGTGCTCACGCGCTCCGCGGGGGTGATCGCCAACGATCTGGCCGACATGCGCTACGACGGCCTCGTGAAGCGCACGCGCGATCGGCCGCTGGTCACGGGCGCGGTGAGCCGCGCCGAGGCGATCGTGTTCGGCGTGCTGCTGCTGCTCGCCTGTTTCGTGCTGGTGCTGCAGCTGAACAAGCTGACGGTTCAACTGTCCTTTATCGCCGTGGCGATCGCCGGCACCTATCCGTTCTTCAAGCGCTTTTTCTTCCTTCCTCAGGCCTATCTCGGCATCGCTTTCGGCTTTGGCATGCCGATGGCGTTCGCCGCGTGCTTGGACCAGTTGCCGCCGATCGTCTGGGAGATGCTTGTGGCGAATATTTTCTGGGCCATCGCCTACGACACCGAGTACGCGATGGTCGATCGCGACGACGACATGAATCTTGGAATGCGCACCTCGGCGATCACTTTCGGGCGCTTCGACGTGCTGGCGGTGATGGTGTGCTACGGCGCGATGCTCGCCATTCTGGCCGCGGTGGGGATGCAGCTTAACTTCGGCGTGTATTACTATCTCGGCTTGGCGGCGGCGGCGGCGAGCATGGGCCACCACTACGTGCTCATCCGCGGGCGCGCTCGGCAAGGGTGCTTTCGCGCGTTCCGCTACAACAATTGGGTCGGCGCAGCGATATTCGCCGGAATTGTTCTCGAACACTTCATGCGTGGCCGTTAGAAGAATTATGCAATACCGCGATCTACGGGATTTCCTCGCGCAACTCGAAAAGCTTGGCGAATTGAAGCGCGTGCGCACCGAGGTATCGCCGCGCCTGGAGATGACCGAGGTGTGCCAGCGTGCGCTGAAAAAAAGCGGTCCGGCGATCCTGTTCGAACGCCCTGCGGGCCATTCCATCGCCGTGCTCGGCAACCTGTTCGGCACCACCCGGCGCGTGGCGCTCGCCATGGGCGCCGAATCGATCGAGGCGCTGCGCGATGTGGGCCGGCTGCTCGCCTACCTGAAAGAGCCCGAACCGCCCAAGGGATTCATGGATGTCGTCGAGCGCGGCCGATCGATGCTCAAGCACGGCATGCACATGGCGTCCCGGGAACTGTCCTCTGCGCCCTGCCACGACGTGGTCTGGGAGGGCGGCGAAGTCGATCTCTCGCGGCTGCCGATCCAGACCTGCTGGCCCGGCGATGCCGGACCGCTCATCACCTGGGCCCTGGTGGCGACGCGCGGGCCGGCCAAGCAGCGCCAGAATCTCGGCATCTATCGCCAGCAGGTGATCGCGCCGAACAAACTGATCATGCGCTGGCTGGAGCACCGGGGCGGCGCGCTCGATTATCGCGACCACTGCGCGGCCAGTCCCGGCACGCCGTTCCCGGTGGCGGTGGCCTTGGGCGCCGATCCGGCGACGCTCCTCGCAGCGGTGACCCCGATTCCGGACACGCTTTCGGAGTACCAATTCGCCGGCCTGCTGCGCGGATCGCGCACCGAACTGGTCAAATGCATCGGCTCGGATCTGCAAGTGCCGGCTTCGGCGGAGATCGTCCTCGAAGGCGTGATCCATCCCGGCGAAACTGCGCTCGAAGGCCCCTTCGGCGATCACACCGGCTACTACAACGACCAGGAAAGCTTTCCCGTCTTCACCGTGGAGCGGATCGCGATGCGGCGCGAGCCGATCTACCACAGCACTTATACCGGCAAACCGCCGGATGAGCCGGCGGTGCTGGCGATGGCGTTGAACGAGGTCTTCGTCCCCATCCTGCAAAAGCAGTTTCCGGAGATCGTCGACTTCTATTTGCCGCCCGAGGGTTGCTCCTACCGCCTGGCGGTGGTGAGCATCAGGAAACAGTTTCCCGGACATGCCAAGCGCGTGATGTTCGGCATCTGGAGTTTCCTGCGCCAGTTCATGTATACCAAGCTCATCATCGTCACCGACGACGACATCGATGTGCGCGACTGGAAGGAAGTCATCTGGGCGCTCACCACGCGAGTCGACGCGGCGCGCGATGCGCTCGTCGCCGAGAACACGCCGATCGACTACCTGGATTTTGCCAGCCCGGTCGCCGGCCTGGGATCGAAAATGGGGATCGATGCGACCAACAAATGGCCGGCCGAAACCGCGCGCGCCTGGGGTCGGCCCATCGTCATGGACGAGGCGGTCAAGCGGCGCGTGGACGAAATCTGGCGCGAGCTTGGGCTTTGAGGATTCGTCACTGGAGCGTTGCCGGCCTTGAAGTCTGGGGGTCAGGTCTTGCATTGACGCAAGTCATCCATTCCGGCGACTGCGCGTTATTCCTGCATGTCCCGGCCCCTGCGCATCGAGTATTCCGGCGCACTCTATCATCTGACCTTGCGCGGCAACGCGCGCGGGGAGATCTTTCTCGATGATACCGACCGGGAGATCTTTCTCGACGTGCTGCGGTCGGTGGTCGAACGTTTCGGCTGGCGCGTGTATGCGTACTGCCTGATGGGAAACCACTACCACCTCCTCGCCGAAACCCCGCAGCCGAATCTCTCGGACGGCATGCGCTGGCTGAACGGGGTCTATACGCAACGGTTCAATCGCCGCCACGGTCGCGTAGGACACGTCTTTCAGGGACGGTTCAAGGCAATCCTGGTCGAGAGTGAGAGCTACCTGCTCGAGCTCGCGCGCTATATCGTTCTCAACCCTGTAAGGGCAGGGCTGACCAGCACCCCGGGTCGCTGGCGCTGGTCGTCGTATGGAGCTACTGCCGGCGAGCGGGCAGCACCGCGCTGGCTCAGTGTGAACTGGATTCTTGGCCAATTTGGGAATAGCGACGCGTCCGCGGAGAACCAGTACCGGGAATTCGTCGCCGCAGGGCTCAATCGCGATTCACCCTGGAGCAATCTGAGGGGGCAGGTGCTGTTGGGAACCGAACCCTTCGTGCAGGCGCTTACGTCGAGGCTCGATGCAGTGCAGAACATCGCGGAAATGCCGCAATCGCAGCGGCTTGCACATCGGCCTGCATTGATGAACCTGCTGCCGGCCTCAGACGGACGCAGCAAAGCAGAGCGTGACGCTGCGATTCGCGACGCGCATATCCGCCATGCGTACACGTTCGCCGAAATTGCCCGCCACGTGGGTCTCCATTACACGACAGTGAGCCGGATTGCCAACCGGCCACAGCATCAAGGCAAGACCTGACCCCGTCCTTCGTACACCCATTTCAGGAGCGCATCCATCGCCCCTTGCGCGGCGCCGGCGTTGGCGTGATTGACGAAGAACACCACCGCGAAGCGCCTGCCGCTGCGGTCGAGCACGTAGCCCGCCATGCTGCGCACGTCGGCAAGCGACCCCGTCTTGATATGGGCCTGCCCGGCAATCGATTCGAATTTCAGCCGCCGCCGCATGGTCCCGTCGTAGGCGACCAGCGGCATCGAGGCGATGAACTCCGGCATCACGGCGCTCGACCAGGCCGCAAGCAGAAGGCGCCCCAGATTCCCCGCGCTGATCCGCTCCTGGCGCGAGAGTCCGGAGCCGTTTTCGAGCGCGAGTTCGGGGATCGCGAGGCCGCGTTGCGCGAGCCACGATTGGATCACCTGCGCCGCCCCCTCGCTGGTTGCCGGCTGCTTCAAGACTTCTGCTGCCAGGGTGAGAAAGAGCTGGCGCGCCATGACGTTGTTGCTGAACTTGTTGATGTCGCGCACCACTTCGGCGAGCGACGGCGATTCGTGGGTGTAGATGAGCCTTGCCCCCGCCGGCACCGGGCCCTCGCGCACGCCGCCTTTCAAGGTGCCGCCGGACTCTTCCCAGAGCTGGCGAAACACCCCGTACGCGTACTGGGCATGCGGCAGCAGCGCCACGTTCCAGGTTTTCTCGCCGCAGGAGGCCGGATAGACCCCGGCAAAGCTCGCGCGGGCGCCCTTTCCGTTCGATTGGAAATCGGCCTTCAGCCGCGAGCGCCAGTCGTTGCAGGGCCCCGCGCCGATCCGCACCGATTGCACGACCTCCAGCAGCGCGGAGCGCGGCTCGACCAGCACTTGCGCCAAATTGCCCTCCGCCTCGGGCACGAAGGTGAATCGGAATGCCTTGAAGTTTACGAGCAGCGCGTCGGGCGCGACGTTATAGGGTTTGAGCGGCTCGTTGTCGAAGCGCCCGGGGTCGGCGTCAGCCGAGGCGAAGACGCTCCGATCGAGCACCAGATCGCCGGCGATGACGCGCAGGCCGCGCGCACGAAGGTTGCGCACCATGAGCCAGAGGTTCTCGACGGTCAGCTTCGGGTCGCCGGATCCACGCAGCACGAGGTCGCCCTCTAGCACGTCCGCCTGCATGCTGCCGACGGCATAGGCCTCGGTTTTCCAGGTAAACACGGGCCCGAGCAGCTCCAGCGCAGCGAAAGTCGTGACCAGCTTCATGGTCGAGGCCGGGTTCATGGCCTGCGCGCTGTGAAACGACACCGCGGCGCGGCTCGATCCGACCTCCTGAACGAACACGGCAGCGCTCGCGCTCGGGACCTTGGCCGCCTTGAGGGCCGCGGCAACAGGCGCGGGCAGCGTCTGCGCGCTGGCAAAGCCGACCAGCGCAAAGCCGAGCACGCCCGCGATCGCCAACGTCCGCGTCATCGCCGGTTCATCCGAACTGCCCGCGCGGATTGAAGCGCGAGGTTTCGGCAAGCTCGCGGTAGAGCGTTTTTTCGCGCTCGCTCGGCATGCTCGGGGTCACGATCGAGAGCACGCAGTAGAGGTCGCCCTGCCCGCCTTGCGGCCGCGGCAGCCCGTGGCCGGCAACGCGCAGCTTCTGCCCGGCCTTCGATCCGGGCTTTACCGTGAGAACGACGCGGCCTTCGAGCGTCGGCACTTCGATGCGCGCGCCGAGCACCGCCTCCCAGGGCGCGAGCGGCACGTCGAGGTGCAGGTCGTGGTCGTCGACGCGAAACAGCCGATGCGGACGCAGGGCGATGTTCAAGTACAGATCGCCGGCCGGTCCGCCGTTCATGCCGGGTCCGCCTTTTCCCGGGACGCGCAAGCGCTGGCCGTCGGTGACACCTTTGGGGATGCGCACCCGTACGGACTTCTGCGTGCGGCCGCCGGATCGGGGATCGGGAGTGGAAAGATCGAGATTGACCTCGGTGCCGCGATACGCATCATCGAGGCTGACGTGCGCCGTGACCTCGTAGTCCTCGCCGGCCATGGCGAAGCCGCCGCGCCCTTGAGCGCCGCGGCGCCGCGCGCCGGAGCGCCCGGTGAGGTTCGCGAACAGATCGCCGAAGTCCAGCCCCCCCAGGTCCAGCCCCTCGTCGAACCCCCGGCCGAATCCGAAGCGCGTCTGCCAGTCCGGCGGCGGCCGAAACTCCTGTCCGGAGCGGAAACTGCCGAGTTGATCATAGGCGGCACGCTTTTCGGGATTGGAGATCGTTTCGTAGGCCTCCGAAACCACCTTGAATTTCTCCTCGGCATCGGCTTCCTTGGACACGTCGGGATGGTATTTCTTCGCCAGGCGCCGGTAGGCCTTCTTGATATCGGCTTCGGTTGCGCTGCGGCTGACGCCGAGCACTGCGTAATAGTCCTTGTATTTCATCGCCACGCGAGCCGAAAAATCCTATATTGACGGGAAGATGCCAGCACGCGAACCAAAACTCAAGCCGTAGCAGCCGGGAGTGCCGTGGCCGCGCTCGGACCGGATGCGTGACTGGGGTCACCGATTGCCGAACACCGCCGAAGTCTAATAGTGCCTCTGCTGGAGGCATTATGCAGATTGCGAAAAGACATTGCTTCAGTTTCGGTCGTTTGGCAGCGCGCGCCGCCGCCCTGGCGTTGGCCGCTGCACCGGGGTTTTCCCTCGCCCAGCTGACGAGCGCCGTGGCCGAGGTGCGCGAAGTCGATCAGGCCTATCGCGCCGAAGGTGTGGTGGAGGCGGTCAGGCAAGCGACGCTCGCCGCGCAAGTCGCCGGCCGCATCGTCGAGCTGCGCGTGGATGCCGGGCAGCCGGTGGCCAAAGGCCAGGTGCTCGCGCGCATCGACGAGCGGGAGGCGGCGCAGGCGGTCGCCGAATCCGAGGCGCGGATCGCGCGCGCCGAGGCCGACGCGGCCAACGCCCGCGCCACTTACGAGCGCACCAAGCGGCTGGTGGAGCAGAAGTTCGTTGCCCAGGCGGCGCTGGACAAGGCGCAGGCCGATTTCAATTCAGCCATGGCGCAGGTCGCCGCATCGCGCGCCGGCAGCGAGCAGGCTGTCGCCGCGCGCAGCCATATGGTGATCGTGGCGCCGTTCGCAGGCGTCGTCGCCACGCGCCACGCGGAGCTGGGCGAGATGGCCTCTCCCGGAAGGCCGCTCGTGACCTTGTTCGATCCGAAGGATCTGCGCGTCATCGCGCCGGTGCCGCAGGCGCGCCTGTCCGAGGTGCGCGCGCGCGCAAGCGCGACAGTCGAATTTCCCAGTCTCAACCAGCGCGTCAAGGCCAGGCAGGTCACCGTGCTTCCCTCGGCTGACATGCGCACGCACACGACGCAGGTGCGCGCCGAGCTGCCCGACTCGCTGCGCGGGGTCTACCCGGGGATGTTCGCGCGCGTGCATTTCGCCACCGGCCGCGCCGCGAAGCTCGTGATCCCGGCGCGCGCGGTGGTCTACCGCAGCGAGGTCGCGGGCGTCTATGTGCTCGGCGAGAAGGGCGGGGTCCAGTTCCGCCAACTGCGCCTGGGCGAGCCCGCGGGCGAGGATGGCGTCGAAGTGCTCGCCGGGGTGGTGCAAGGCGAGCGCGTGGCGCTCGACCCGGTGGCGGCGCTGGTCCAGATGAAGCGCGCGAAGTAGCGGTGAACGAGTCCGATTCAAGATCGCAAGCCGAGCGAGCCGGAAGCAGCGGTGCTCTTTTTGCTTTTCTATCCGTATTTGAAAACCCAATTCCCGGCAATGCCGTCGACACCCGTCCGCTAAGCGAATCGAGCTAAATGGGCATCTCCGGCCGCATCGCGCGCTTTTTCCTCGGCACCCAGCTCACGCCGCTCATCGCACTGGTGCTCGCGCTGCTCGGCGTGTTCGCGGTGGCGGTGACCCCGCGCGAGGAAGAGCCGCAGATCAACGTCACCATGGCGAACGTGCTGATCGCCTTTCCGGGGGCATCGGCCAAGGATGTCGAATCGCTCATCGCCACGCCCGCAGAGCAGGTGCTCTCCCGAATCACCGGCGTCGAGCATGTCTTCTCCGTCTCCAAACCGGGCCTGGCGGTGCTCACGGTGCAGTTCAAGGTGGGCGAGGAGCGCACGCAAGCCCTGGTGCGGCTCTACGACACCATCTATTCGAACAAGGACTGGGTGGCGCCGAATCTGGGCGTGGGCGAGCCGATCATCAAGCCGATGGGAATCGACGATGTGCCGATCGTGACGCTGACGCTGTGGACCGCGGATCCCGAGCGCGGAGCCTATGACCTGGAACGCGTCGCCCACGCGATGGAGGTGGAGCTCAAGCGCGTGGCCGGAACCCGCGTGGTGCAGACCATCGGCGGTCCGGGCAGGAGCGTCCGCGTGCTGCTCGACGCCGAGCGCATGGACTCGTTTCGCATCGCGCCGCAGGACGTGCGCGGTGCGCTCCTTGCGGCCAACCTGTCGCTCCCCTCGGGGAGCCTCGTGGGCGGCGCGCGCGAGACGCTGGTCGAGACCGGCGCTTTCCTCGCCTCGGCCGAGGACGTGGCGCAGATCGTGGTCGGAACCCACGAAGGGCGGCCGGTGTTCATCGCCGATATCGCGCGCGTCGTTGACGGAGCCGAGCTGCCCTCGCGCTACGTCTGGCATGGCGCCGGGGCATCGGGAAACGCAGCGGGCGCTGCGCGCCAGCGCGCCGAGTATCCGGCAGTGACTATCGCCATTTCCAAGAAACCGGGCGAAAACGCCGCGGGCGTCGCCGATCGGCTGCTCGCGCGGGTCGAGCAATTGAGGGGCAGCGTCATCCCTAGCGGGGTGGAAGCGACGCTCACGCGCAATTACGGCGAGACGGCCAACGACAAGGCGATGGCGCTGATCCAGAAGCTCATCTTCGCTACGCTTTCGGTGGTGGCGCTGGTGTGGGCCGCGCTCGGGCGGCGCGAGGCGGTGATCGTCGGCGCGGCGGTGACGCTCACGCTCGCCGCCACGCTGTTTGCGTCCTGGGCCTGGGGCTTCACGCTCAACCGGGTGTCGCTCTTCGCGCTCATCTTCTCCATCGGGATCCTGGTCGACGATGCGATCGTCGTGGTGGAGAACATTCACCGCCACCGCGCGCTCTACGAAGGTCCGCTCACCGGGCTGATACCCGAGGCGGTCGACGAGGTGGGCGGCCCGACCATCCTCGCCACCTTCACCGTGATCGCGGCGCTGCTGCCGATGGCGTTCGTCTCCGGCCTCATGGGACCGTACATGAGCCCGATCCCGATCAATGCGAGCATCGGCATGATGATTTCGCTCGCCGTCGCCTTTGCGGTCACGCCCTGGCTGGCGATGAAGCTCTTGGGCCGGGGTCATCAGGGCGCACCCGAATCAAGCGAAGAATCGCGCCTGGCGCGGATCTTCACGCGCTTGATCGGGCCGTTTCTGCGCCGGGAAGAGAGCCGGCGCAGCCGCCGCGTTCTGGCCCTGTCGGTGTTCGCGCTCATTCTCGCCTCGGCCTCGCTCGCCGCGCTCAAGCTCGTTGTCCTGAAGATGCTGCCCTTTGACAACAAGTCGGAGTTCCAGGTGGTGCTCGACATGCCCACCGGAACCTCGCTCGAGGAAACCGCGCGCGTGCTGCACGAAATCGGCGCCTATGTCGGCACGGTTCCCGAGGTCACCGACTACCAGGCCTACGCCGGCACCAGCGCGCCGATCAATTTCAACGGGCTGGTGCGGCAATACTACCTGCGCTCCGCGCCGGAACTCGGCGACATCCAGGTCAACTTGAAGGACAAATATCATCGCGAGCGCAAGAGCCACGACATCGCGCTCGCGGCGCGTCCCGGGATCGAGGCGATCGCCAAGAAGTACGGCGCGAGCGTCAAAGTGGTCGAAGTCCCGCCGGGTCCGCCGGTGCTCGCACCGATCGTCGCCGAGGTCTACGGTCCGGATTACGCCGGCCAGCAGCAGGCGGCGCAGGCGCTGCGCGGTGTGTTCGCCGCGACTGCCGACATCATCGACATCGACTCGAGCGTCGAGGAAGAGGCGCCGCGGCTGGTGCTGAAAGTCGACCGTCGAAAAGCGGCGCTCGCCGGCGTTGCGCAGCGCGACATCGTGCACACGCTTCGCGCCGCGCTCGCCGGCGACGAAGTGACGCCGCTGCACACCGGGCGCGCCAAATACGAGATACCGGTGAAGATCAGCCTGCCGCCTGAGCGCCAGGGCGATGTCGCATCGCTCCTGAAGCTGCAGGTGCGCGCGGGCGACGGGAGCCTCGTTCCGCTCTCGGAGCTGGTCGCGGTCACCCGCACCACGCGCGAGCAGACCATCTACCACAAGGATCTGCTGCCGGTTGCGTACGTGGTGGCCGACATGGCAGGCAAGTTCGACAGCCCTCTGTACGGCATGTTCGGCATGCGCGGAGCGATCGGCGAGCTGGACGCGCCCGCCGGCGGGAAGCTCGCCGAATACTTCATCGGCCAGCCCGATGACCCATACCTCGGCTATGCCCTCAAGTGGGACGGCGAGTGGCAAGTGACCTACGAAACATTCCGCGACATGGGAATCGCCTATGCCGTGGGGCTGATTCTGATCTATTTACTGGTGGTGGCGCAGTTCCAATCCTACTGGGTGCCGCTGGTGATCATGGCGCCGATCCCGCTCACCGTGATCGGCGTCATGCCGGGCCACGCGCTCCTTGGCGCGCAATTCACCGCGACCTCGATGATCGGCATGATCGCCTTGGCCGGAATCATCGTCAGGAACTCGATCCTCCTGGTCGATTTCGTGAACCTGCAGATCGAGGAGGGCGTGGAATTCCAGCGCGCCGTCATCCACGCAGCCGCGACGCGAGCCAAACCGATCGTCCTCACCGGGGCGGCGGCGATGCTGGGCGCTTTTTTCATCCTCGACGATCCGATCTTCAACGGACTGGCGATATCGCTCGTTTTCGGCATCCTGGTCTCGACGCTGCTCACGCTGGTGGTGATCCCCGTGCTCTATTACGCGTTCAACTGGCGCCGCCTCGAGCGCTCCGCTGATGCGCCGGCCGGGGTTTTAGCCGGCGAATGACGATTTGCCGCCCTTCGTGCACCGCGGTACTTGATTATCCGAGCCCAAGCCTCTATTATTAGCACTCGCTAGAGACGAGTGCTAACAGTCTCTAAGTCTTCTCGCTACAGGCGTAGTGTTTGTAGCCACTAACTAACTTGTTCGAAGGAGGTAATTCTTCATGAAAATCCGTCCCTTGCATGACCGGGTGGTGGTCAAACGCATCGAGGAGGAGCGCAAATCCGCCGGGGGTATCGTGATTCCGGAAAATGCGGCTGAAAAACCGGGCCAAGGCGAGGTGATCGCCATCGGCAACGGCAAGATCCTCGAAGACGGCAAGATCCGACCGCTGGACGTGAAGGTCGGCGACCGAGTGCTGTTCGGCAAGTATTCGGGTAGCACGGTGAAAATGGAGGGAACCGAGTACCTCGTCATGCGCGAGGACGACATCATGGGCGTCGTCGCCTGAACAACCACACGCAAACGCTTACCGACTAGGAGTTCAATATGCCTGCAAAAGACGTACGTTTCCACGAGGACGCCCGCCACAAAATGGTGACCGGCGTCAACATCCTCGCCAATGCGGTCAAGGCGACCTTGGGACCCAAGGGCCGCAATGTCGTGCTCGAGCGCTCCTTCGGCGCTCCCACGGTTACCAAGGACGGCGTTTCGGTCGCCAAGGAAATCGAGCTGAAGGACAAGTTCGAGAACATGGGCGCGCAGATGGTAAAGGAAGTCGCCTCGAAAACCTCCGACGTGGCCGGTGACGGCACCACGACCGCGACCGTTCTCGCCCAGGCGATCGTCCGCGAAGGCACGAAATATGTCGCCGCCGGGATGAACCCGATGGACCTGAAGCGCGGCATCGATAAAGCCGTCATCGCCATCACTGAAGAACTGAAGAAGATTTCCAAGCCCTGCACCACGAGCAAGGAAATCGCCCAGGTCGGCGCCATTTCCGCCAATGCGGACGCCTCCATCGGTGATCGCATCGCCGAAGCCATGGACAAAGTCGGCAAGGAAGGCGTGATTACCGTCGAAGACGGCAAGAGCCTGGTTGACGAGCTCGAAGTCGTCGAAGGCATGCAGTTCGACCGCGGCTATCT
>JACPRN010000318.1 GCA_016189945.1 Betaproteobacteria bacterium | reverse complement strand
GGGCTGTTCGGCTTGGAGTTCGGAATTCTCGGCGTGCTCGGCGCCGTCGGCGGCTGCGCGCTGGGCTACGCCGCGCAGTTCGCGATTGCGGCAACCGTCGCGGAACTGGTCCGCGCCCAACTGCCGCAGCCCTCGCTCATGCCCGCGTTGCAGGGGTTCCTGACCGGAATGGCGCTGCTGCTCGGGTTTGCCCTGCCGCCGCTCATGCGGCTGAAGCAGGTGCCGGCCCTGCGCGTGATCCGCCGCGATCTGGGCCCGGCGCGAGACTCGATGCTCGCCGGCTACGCTGCCGGGATTCTCGCCATCGGTGCGTTGCTCGTTTGGCAGGCCGGCGAAGCGAAGCTCGGGCTCATCATTCTCGGCGGATTCGCCGGCGCTTTCCTGCTCTTCGGCATGCTCGCATTCGCTGCCCTGCAGCTCATGGGCACGGTGGCCGGAGCCGGCAGCGTTTCCTGGCGCTATGGCCTGGCAAGCCTGCGGCGGCGCTCGCAGAGCAATACCGTCCAGATCCTTGCGCTCGCGCTCGGGCTGACGGCGATCCTGTTGCTCAGTTTCACCCGCAACGACTTGCTCGAAACCTGGAAATCGAAAATTCCGCCCGAGGCGCCCAATCGTTTCATCATCAACATTCAGCCCGAGCAGCGTGCGCCGCTGGCCGATTTTTTCGCCGCGGGCGGACTCGATGTACCGGAGATTTACCCCATGGTGCGCGGCCGCTATGTGGCGAAGAACGAGGCGCCGGTCGGCGCCGATGATTTCGACGAGCGCGCAAGACGCCTGGTCGAGCGCGAATTCAACCTGTCGTACCTGGAGAAGCTTCCAGCACACAACGTCGTCGCCGCCGGCCGCTGGTTCAACGCGCAGGACCGCGCCGCGGGGGCTCTGTCGGTGGAGGAGGGGATTGCGCAGACGCTGGGGTGGAAGCTCGGCGACATTCTTTCGTGGCAGGTCGCCGGGCAGACCTTCTCGGCGCCGATCGTCAATCTGCGCAACCTCGATTGGGATTCGATGCGCGTGAATTTCTTTGTCATCGCTACTCCCGGGTTGCTGCAAGAGGCGCCGGCGAGCTTCATTACCAGTTTCCATCTGCCCGCGGACAAGGCGCAGCTCGCCAGCCGCTTGGCCGAGCGCTTTCCCAACATCACCGTCGTCGATACCAGCGCCATCCTGCGCCAGGCGCAGGCGGTCATGGACCAGGTGGTGCGCGCGGTGCAGTTCGTGTTCTTGTTCGCCTTGGGCGCGGGAGTGCTCGTGCTCTACTCGGCACTGCTCGCGACGCAGGACGAGCGGGTGCAGGAAGCGGCGGTGATGCGTGCGCTCGGCGCCTTGCGCGCCCAGGTGCTCGCGGCGCAGCGCGCGGAGTTTGCGGCGCTGGGACTCCTCGCCGGGCTGCTTGCCTCGGCGGGGGCCATTGCGATCGGGTGGGCGATCGCGCGCTTCGTGTTTCAGTTTCCGTACCAGGCCAACGGATGGGTCTGGGCCGCCGGGCCGGCGCTGGGACTTGCCGCGGTGGCGCTCAACGCCGTTGCCGGCGCGCGCGCCGCGCTGGGCCAGCCGCCGATAATCACCTTGCGAGAGGGATGATGGGGTCAGGTCTTGAATTTGAGCATCCGGCCCCATCATCCAGCCCTCGCGTGCTCAAATTCAAGACCTGACCCCATGGGCGCTGACCCCATGGGCGGCTGTACAATTCCGAGCAGCCATGATGACCGAACTTGCTTTCGCACTGGCCGCCGTCGCGATCGTGCTGCTCGCGTGGATTGCGAGCCGGCAGCTCGCGCTGCGGGGAAAGCTCGAAGAGATATCGCGTTCGCTCCAGCAGGGCCTGGAGGACAAGCACCGCGGCATCCTGGTCGACCTGCACGCGGGTCTCGCGCAGCAAGCCGACCGCGTCGGAACGCATCTGGCCGACTCCGGCGAGCGGCTGCGCTCGGCGGTCGCGGAGGAACTGCGCCAGACGCGCGACACGCTGCACGCGCTGCAGCTCGCGCTGGCGCAGGACCTCGGCCGCAGCCGCGAGAGCATGAGCGAGCGCCTTGCCGACACCACGCAGGCGCTGACGGCGAAAATCGGCGAGCACCTGGAGCAGATCTCGGGCAAGGTGAACGAGCGCCTGGAGGAAGGATTCAAGAAGACCAACGAGACCTTCGTCAACGTCATGCAGCGGCTGGCGACCATCGACGAAGCGCAAAAGAAAATCGAAGGTCTCACCGGCAGCGTCGTCGGCCTGCAGGAGCTGCTCGGCGACAAGAAGTCGCGCGGCGCTTTCGGCGAAGTCCAGCTCGAGGCGCTGGTGCGAAACGTCATGCCGGCCTCGGCATTCGAGCTGCAGTACACGCTCTCCAACGGCAACCGCGTCGATTGCGTGCTCAAGCTTCCCGAACCGACCGGAATGGTGCCGGTCGATTCCAAGTTTCCGCTGGAGAACTATCACCGCATGTTCGAGGCCGAATCGAACGAGGCCGAGCGCTCGGCTGCGCAGCGGCAGTTCCGCGCCGACGTCAAGAAGCACGTCGACGACATCGCCGAAAAATACATCGTCGCCGGCCAGACCTCCGACGGTGCGGTGATGTTCGTGCCGGCCGAGGCGGTGTTCGCCGAGATCCACGCCTACCACGGCGAAGTGGTGGACTACGCCATGGCAAAGCGCGTGTGGATCGTCTCGCCGACCACGCTGATGGCGGTGCTCAATACCGCGCGCGCGGTCCTGAAGGACGTGGAAACGCGCAAGCAGGTCCACGTCATCAAGGACGCGCTCGCGCGCTTGGCGGTCGAGTTCTCGCGCTTCGAAGATCGCATGCGCGATCTCGCCAAGCACATCCGCCAGGCGCACGACGACGTGGAAAAGATCCAGGTCACCGGGGGCAAGATCACGCAGCAGTTTGCGCGCATCGAAGCGGCCGAGGTCGAGGAAAAGCCGGCGAACGTGGTGCGGTTGCCCGAGGAGCGCAGGCAATAAAGCCAAGCCAGCGCTTCAGGCCGTGCGAGTCTTTCCCCGGCTACTCGATGCCGTTTTCCTTCATCGCCGCATCGACCTTGGCCTGCGAAGCCTCGTGTTCCGCCGCATAGGCGCTGTGCACCAGCGCGAGAAATGGCGCCATAGTGGGATCGTTGCCATGGGTTACTTCCAGGAACTTGGAAGCGATGAATAGTCCAAGCGCCGCCAACTGTTCGCTGTTGAAGGCTGGGTCCGTAAGCGAAAAAGCCAAGCCCATCACGTACGGCTTGCCGAGCGCCGTGAAGTTCACCCCCAGCACGGCCGGCTTTCCGGCGATCGCTTTCTGCAAACTTCCCTGGATCAAGCCCTCATTCAGGGCGAAGACGTCGTCGCGCGCAAACGCATCGAGGGCCGCCTGGATCGCGTTCTCCGCCTTGAGGGCGCCCTGCGCAGCGTCCTGCGCGAATTTGAGCGCGGTCTGCGCGGTGTCGCGGGCCACGATCAGGGGCGCGACCCGCGGGTCGAGATCGACGGTATTGAGGGATTCGCCTTTGCGCAGGGCCTCCAGGGTCGCGTCGGCAGTCGCTCTTGCGGCCACCACGCTTTCCCTCGCGGCCGTCTTCGCGGCAACGATGACACCGTACTTCACATTATTCGCTTCGCGTATTGCATTTCGCCCCAGATCGGGGATCGTTTTGTGCGACGTGCACCGTCTTTTGATAACGTCGTACCAGGTGCATATGGACTTGGTGTAGTTCGTGGTGTCGATGTGGGACCTTGCGCTGGATATTTCGTTGTCGATCTGCCTGATGTTCGCCGCCAGCTCATTCACGTGGTCCTCGGCCGCCTTGAGGTTCTGCTCGGCCGAGCGTCTCTCGCGCTTCACCTGGGCGCGAGCGGCATCGATCTGGGCATTCAGATCCGAGACCTTTTGTTGTGCCGCCTTCAGGTCGTCGGTGAACTGCGTCAACCCTTTGCGAACCGACGCGAAGCGCTGCTCGATGGGCTTGCGGCCCGGTCCGCGCAGCCAGGCGGGTATATCCGATCGCAGATACACGTGCAGCGACATGTCGGATTTCGCAAGCTCGGCAGCATTTAGACCCTGTGCAGGTGTTTCCGCTCGTGCGCGGAAATCGAACTTGAGCAGGTCTCCGAGATCGAGGTTGGTTGCCAGCTCCATGTCCGTCACGGATAGCACAAGTTCGCCATCCAGTTCCTTCCCGAACAGGTTTACTCCGCCCTTGACCTTGAAATAGGGTGGGGCTGGCGGCATCAGCGTGGCGCGGGCGTCGAGCGTGTTGCCGCGCATTGCGAGCGGGCCGATCGCGAAATCGGCGATCGATCCTGACAGGATGATGCCGTTTCCATCCACTTGCGCGAGGAATTTTCCGAGCGGTCTGTCCTTGAGCACCAACCACAGATCCCCCGCGATGCGCGCACCGCCGCCCGAAAGGTTCATTCCCTGCACCACGGCGCCCGGCGAGGCGAATGCGAGATCAACGCCCGTCAGTTTGGCCACCGGGAAGTTCGTCGCAGACGGCGTTCCTCCAGCGGCGGTTGCCGCGGCGTTACTCAGCGCAACGATATCCTCCAGGCCGATTTCGCTGACCTTGCCCTCAAAGGCTCCTTTATCGATGACTTTTGCGGCGATAAGGAATCCGACGCTTCCGGTCAGGTCGACCTCTTTCTTGCCGATCCTCGATTTTCCGATAAAGGTCAGGTCGACCTCCGAGGTCGCCGAGACCTTGAGTCCGAGCGAGGTTCCCGGATTGAGCGTCAGGCCCGGTATTCCGAGGGGGTTGGGCCACGGGTTGTCGGATGTCCCGGTAAGCTCGATCGCGAGCCCTCCCTGGGCATCGAGTTCGAGGGCGATGGTGTTGGTGAAAACAACCGTGCCGCGTCGCATCCTCAGGGGAAAATCTCCGCTCAAGCTGACGCCGAGCGAGGCATCGGGGGCAGCGGTCAACCTGATGAAGAACGCGGTCTGCAGGTTTTGCGGCAGGCCGAGAAAACCGAGCGTTGGCGGGAAATTAACCGGTGGGATCGCCACCGACAGCGAGAAGCTCGGCGTTCCGCCAAAGACACCCTCGATTCCTCCGTCGAGGACGAATTTGCCGCGCCCCAAGCCGAGCTGCCCCAGCGCCTTGCCCATGGCGGAAGGATCCAGCGCAATCGCCAGGTTGAATC
>JACPRN010000025.1 GCA_016189945.1 Betaproteobacteria bacterium | reverse complement strand
TACGAAATCCTGGAGGACTGTCTGATCGCGGAGCGGATTGAAGCGTTGTCGGAGAGTCGCACGCGCAAGAAGCTCACCAAATCGTCCCGTTATCTGTTCTTCGACCTCGGCGTGCGCCGGGCCGCTGCGGAAGAAGGCCGTCGCCTGCCACCCCGCGTGCTCGGCGCTTTGTTTGAGCAGTTCGTTGGGTTGGAATTGCTGCGCGCGACCCGCCAGACGGTGGGCGAGGTGCGGCTACGATTCTGGCGCGACCCCGATGGCCCTGAAGTGGATTGGATCGCGGAGGGGGAAGACCGCTGGTTGCCGGTGGAAGTGAAGTGGAGCGAAGCGCCTACCGGACGGGACGCACGACATATCCAGACGTTCTTGTCCGAGTACTCGAAGGCGCGGGAAGGGGTGGTGGTCTGTCGAACGCCGCGGCGGTTCAAACTCACTCCCAAAATCACGGCTGTTCCCTGGCAGGAGATTCCAAGGCTGGCGGAGAGCTTGACGTGAAGGAGGGATAGCAGGCGGTCTCTCTCGGATGCGGTATGCCGGTTCGCCTTGTCGAACTCCTTGATGCGCTCGGCGGTGTACAGCTCGATCGGATATACGGCCCCTACGCCACCTGCTTGCGTCTCGAATCAGAGCTACCTTGCCCGGTAACTCCCCCGGCCGACTCGCTCGAACTGATCGCTCTTGTGGAGCGTCTGATTGACGATTTGGCGGAACGAGCCAGAGCTGGATTGATAGCCGGCCTCAATGGCTTTCCGTGCCGCTTCGCTGGCCGACAGGGTCTTCCCGGCAAGTATGCGTTTCAATACATCGACAAGACTGCTTTCGTTTCGTGGCCGGCGGGTTGGTATACCGGGCGAGACTTTCGATGCTGAACACTTATGCGCACTCCGGCAACTGACTCAGATTCGCTGCGCCTGCGTCGGCCTGGCAATTTGTGGTTGCCCGGCGGATTGATTCTCCTATCGCTTATCGCTTCGCTTGGCTAGCGGCCTCGCTCGGCGAATCGGGGAGAGCTAAGACGTTCGTAGCAATTTTGCATTGCTACTGCAAGCATAGAATCGCAGGGCAAGGGCCGATGCGGCTGCCCTTTCCGGGACGCGAGCCGCTTCCCTCTAGGATTCCGGCAATCCGGATTATCCGATGACTCACGCCAGTTTGCCGGCGCCGTTCGTGCGCGGGAGCTTTCTTGCCGGGCGGCTCGACGATGATCGGGGCGTCGGCCGTGGCGCACGGCGGATCCGCGACCGCGGCCCCTGGGCGGCGGCTGAGCCGGCAATGACCGCGCCGGGGTCGATTTCGGCGCCGTGCGCATCCAGAAGCGTACGCAGCAGAGCCAGAAACCCGGCGCGCTGCTCCTCCGGCAGGGCCGCGAGCAGGCGATTCTGTGCGCGTTTGGCCGCGGGTGCGACCTCGCGCAGCGTCTGCATCCCCGATTCCGAGAGGCTGAGGATGCTGCGGCGCTTGTCGCGTGGGTCGGCGAGCCGCCTGATCAGGCCGCGTTCGAGCAGCAGTTGCACCACCAGACTGACCGTCGAGCGATCTTGACCGATGAGCTTTCCGAGCGCGCTCTGGTCGATGCCGGTGTGTTCCGAGAGCGCGCATAACGCCTGGTATTGCGAAGGCGTCATGCTGTAGCGACCGCACTCTTCGAGAAATATCGCCGTGGCCACCTGGTGCAGGCGCTTCACCATGAAGCCGGGACGGAGGTAGAGTTCGGCAAGGGATTCTATTTTAGCCATTCTTGTAGATGCTTATGCCGGGCGAGCCGGAACCAAGGAAGCCGGTTTTGCCGTTTATCGATTCAGGCTTTGACCGACTTGTTCAGCCGGAGCGTTTCGGCGGCCTCGACGGCGGCATCGACTATCTGCGCATAACCGGTGCAGCGGCACAGGTGCCCGCCGATTACTTCCCTTAGCTGTTCCTCCTTCGCCTCGGGATTGATCTCGAGGTAATGATCGAGCGACATCAGAATGCCTGACGTGCAGTAGCCGCACTGGAGCGCATGATTGCGCCGGAACGCCTCCTGCAGCACCGAGAGCTTTTTGCCTTCCTCGGCAAGCCCCTCGACGGTATCGACCCGCCTTCCATCGGCCTGGACCGCAAGCATCAGGCACGAGCGGGCCGCCTTGCCATCGATGCGCACGGTGCAGGCGCCACAGATCCCGTGCTCGCAGCCGACGCGGGTGCCGGTCGCGCCCAGTTCCTGGCGCAGGAAATCGGACAGCAGCATGCGCGGTTCGGCGTAGCCGGTAGCCGGGCGGCCGTTCAGGGTAATGGTGATTTCTGTGCGCTCGCGCGCTTTCAGGATTGGCATGAGCGCGCTTCCTCGATGACTTTGGGACCCAGCCGGCGCACCAGTTCGCGCCGGTAACGCGCCGTGGCGTGGATATCGTCGTTTCCGCCCATCTCCCAGGCAAAAGCGTTCAGCGCCTCGGCCATCGCCGCGCCCTCCGCCCTGCCAAGATCGCGCACCGCGGGGTGGTCGGCGACGCCTCCGACCCCGAGCAGCACGCCGCTTGTGTTCGCTTTGGCTGCCAGGCCGACGATGGCGAAGTCGCCATGGCGGCGCGAAATCTCGCGGAATGCGTATCCTTCGCCTGATTTCCTGCGCGGGAACCGCACCGAGACCACCAGCTCTTCCGGCATCTTTGCCGTGGAGAGCATTCCGGTCTGAAACTCGGAAGCCTTCAGTCGTCGGCTGCGGTGAGCAGAGCGCAGCTCGACTTCCCCGGCGAGGGTCGCCAG
>JACPRN010000292.1 GCA_016189945.1 Betaproteobacteria bacterium | reverse complement strand
TATCGTGGGGCTGCCGTTTGCGCGCGGCGTCAACGAGATCGAGAAAGCCGGCCTCACGCCGCTGCCTTCGACGTTGGTAAGGCCCCCGCGGATCCAGGAATGTCCAAGGCATTTCGAATGCAAGGTGGAATGGGTCAAGGACTGGATTGACCGGCTCATGGTTTGCGGCAGGGTGGTCGCTGCATCGGTCGATTCGGATTGCGTGGACAGCCAGGGGTGGGTCATCTGGAGCCGCGTGATGCCGGCCCATTATTGCGGCTCGCCCTACGGCAAGAAATTCGTCGCCGCCTACGAGGTGATGGAAGTCGAAATGACTTACAAGGGGCCTGAGGCCGAGGCAAACGAGCGCCGATACGAGCGAGATGCACATGGAAACCCGGCCTGGTTCCACTCGCGTTGAGCTGAAGAGATCACACGATCTGAGGTACCCCTCAGCTAATTCACCTTGTATATAATGTCGCCTGCTGGAGATCACTCTTCCTCGATTAATTCCTACTGAGGCGTTCTTACCGCCGATGCAATCGCGAAGCTGTTGTAGTGCGGCGCATCCTCGCCGCTCGGTCCCTATCGGCCAAATAAAGGCCCGGCCTTGAAATCAGCCCCATTCGAGTACCTTCGCGCCGATTCGATCGCCTCGGCCTGTGAAGCGCTGCGGCGCGAGGGCGACTCCGCCAAGATCATCGCCGGCGGCCAGAGCCTCGTTCCCATCATGGCGATGCGCCTGGTGCGGCCGAGCCTGCTCGTCGACATCAACGAGATCGCTGCGCTGAAATTCATCGCCGTGGAGCGCGATGCCGTTCGCATCGGCGCCTGCACGCGCCAGGCGCTGGTCGAGCGCGACGACGCCCTCGCATCCCGCGTTCCCTTGCTGCGGCAGGCGCTTGCGTGGGTCGGACACGTGCAGACCCGCAACCGCGGCACCCTGGGCGGAAGCATCGTCCACGCCGACCCCTGTGCCGAGTTACCGCTCGCCGCGCAGGTGCTGGGCGCGAAAATGGTCCTGCGCAGTTCCAGCGGCGCGCGCACCCTTGCCGCCGAAGAATTCTTCACCGGACCGATGGTGACCGCGACCGATTCGAGCGAGTGCCTGGAGGAAGTTCACTGGCCGGTGTGGAGCGAGCCTCGCACGGGTTGTGCCTTCACCGAGATCGCCAACCGCCACGGCGACTTTGCCATGGTCTCGGCCGCCTGCCAGCTTGCCCTCGATGGCGAAGGGCGTTGCGTGCGCGCCGCATTCGGCCTGGGCGGAGTGGGCCAGACGCCGCTCGCGTTTCCGCGCCTTGCCGCAAGGCTCCTCGGCACGAAGCTCGATGAGGCGGTGGTGAAGAGCGTGGCGCAAGATGCCGCGGCTCAGACCGAACCCGGCAGCGATCTTTTCGCCACTGCAGACTACCGCCGGCACCTGGCAGGGGTGCTCGCTGCAAGGGTGATCCGGGCGGCGCAGGAAAAGGCGGGAGGCGGCAAGTGAGCGAGAAGCTTTATTCCATATCGGTCGAAGTCAACGGCGTTGCCCGCAGCGCCCACGTGCCGGCGCGGCTGTCGCTGGTCGATTGGCTGCGCGACGATCTGCGCCTCACCGGCACGCACGTGGGATGCGAGCACGGCATCTGCGGAGCCTGTTCGATCATGCTCGACGGCGAACCGGTGCGCTCCTGCCTCATGTACGCGGTGCAGGCAGACGGCCATCGCGTGACCACGGTCGAGGGGCTGGCGAACCCCGACGGTTCGATGAGCGTCCTGCAGGACAGCTTCTGCAAGTGCCACGCCATGCAGTGCGGCTACTGCACGCCCGGGATGCTGATCGCGGCCAAGGGGCTGCTCGAGGCCAACCGCCATCCGAGCGACACGGAGATTCGCGCGGCGATCGGGGGCAATCTGTGCCGCTGCACCGGCTATCAGCAGATCGTGGACGCGATCCACGATGCCGCCCGCCGCATGGCCTCGGGAGCGAAATGACCATGGCCGAGGAAAAGAGCCCCTCCGGTTTCCGCTACATCGGGACCAAGCGCAGGACCAAGGAAGACCCGCGCTTCGTCACCGGCCGCGGCCACTATGCTGCCGACATCGCGCTCCCCGGAATGAAGCACATCGCGCTCGTCGCCTCCCCCCACCCGAGCGCGAGGATCGTCTCCATCAACACGAAACCCGCGCTTGCCGTCCCCGGCGTGCTCTATGTCCTCACCGGCGAGGAGTTCCAGGGAGGAACCGATGCGCTTTACGTCGGCGTTGATGCGCCGAAGGTCACCCGGTATGCGCTCGCCCGCGGCATCGTGCGCTACGCGGGCGAATGGGTGGCGGCGGTGGTCGCCGATACGCGCGCGATCGCCGAGGACGCAGCGGAACTCGTCGAAGTCGAATATGAATCGCTGCCCTACGTCATCGACCCGGAAGCCGCGCTCGCCCCCGATGCGCACCTGGTGCACAAGGCGCACGGGTCCAACGTCCTCTATCACCGCAAGTTCGTTTGGGGACCGGTCGAAGAAGCATTCGCAAAAGCCGATCATAAGCTCGCGTTTCGCGCCACCTGGGGGCGCAGCTCGACCGTGCCGATCGAGACCTTCGGCGTCGCCGCGCAGTGGGACGCGGGCACCGGCCTGCTCGACATCTGGGCTTCGATCCAGATGCCCAAGTTTCCCGACCAGGCCGCGCGCGCGCTCAAGCTGCCCGGAAACGCCGTGCGCGTGCACTTCGATGTCGATGTCGGCGGCAGCTACGGCTTGAAGCGCGGCATCAAGCACACCGTGCTGGTGGGATTTCTCGCCAAGCGGCTGGGCGTGCCCGTGCGGCTGATCGAAGACCGCCTGGAGAACATGCGCGGCGGCGACATGCACGGCCCCGATCGCTTCTTCGACATGCAGGTGGCGTTCGACCGCGACGGCACCATCCGCGCCTTGAAAATCCGCGCAGTGGACGACGTCGGCGCCTACGCCGGGCGCTCGCCGCTGCAATTGGGCAAGCCGGTGGGCGCGATCTGCGGGCCTTACCAGATTCGAGCCATCGAGTACGAGCCGACTTCGGTGATGACCAACAAGACGCCGCAGGAAGCGGTGCGCGGATTCGGCCAGGCCCCGACCAATTTCGCCCTCGAGCGCGCCATGGACCGCGTGGCGCGGTACCTGAAAATGGACCGCATCGAGCTGCGGCGCAAGAACCTGATCCGCAAGGACCAGTTCCCCTATCTGATCCCGAGCGGAACGTCCTACGACTCCGGCGACTACCACGCCGTGCTCGACAAGGCGCTTGCGGCGATCGACTACCCGGCGCTCGAGCGAGAACGCGATGAGGCACGCAAAGCGGGGCGCCTGGCCGGAATCGGCATCTCGACTTGCCTTGAGCCAAGCGGCGGCAACACTTCCTTCGAGATTCTTTTCAACCCGAAGAACGAGACCACCACGTGGATGGATTCGTGCCTGGTGCGCGTCGATCTGTCGGGATCGATCACCGGGCTCATGAACACTTCGAGCTCCGGGCAAGGCCACGAGACGCTGGTGTCGACCGTGATCGGAGAGGTCCTGGAGCGCGACCCGGCTGCAATCCGCGTGATCCACGCCGATTCCTTGAGCGCCCTGCCTTCCAACAGCCCGGTCGGCAGCCGCATGGCGATCATGCTCGGGGGCGCAGCGGCAGGCGCGGCGCGCAAAATCAAGGATACGCTGGTGGCGATCGCCGCGCACAACTTCGAGTGTTCGCCGCAGGACCTCGAATACCGCGACGGCAACGTCAACGTGAAAGGCGTCCCCTCGAAGGTCCTCACCTGGGACCAGTTGGTCGAGATCGCACACCGCAAGTATCACCAGATGCCTCCCGGAATCGAGCCCGGACTGCAGGCCAAGTTCGTCTGGGAAGTGCCCACCGGTCCCACGGTCCCGACGCCCGACGGCCGGGTGCAGATGTATCCGTGCTATTCGTTCGAGACGCACATCGTCTACGTGGAGATCGACCCGGATACGGGCAAGCCCTCGCTCAAGCGATACGTCTGCGGCCACGACTGCGGCGTCATGATCAACCCGGACATCGTTCACGGCATGACCTACGGGGGCATTGCGCACGGAATCGGCGCGTCGCTGTACGAAAAATTCGCCTATACGGAGGACGGCCAGCTCGCGAGCGGCACCTTCATGGACTATCTCATTCCGAGCGCGATGGAAGTTCCCGATATCCATATCGTCGATCACTGCACGCCCTCGCCGCTCACGACCTTCGGCCAGAAAGGCTCGGGCGAGGCGGGCTATCTCGGCGCACCGGCCGCGATCGCCAATGCGGTCAACGACGCGCTCGACCCGCTCGGCGTTTCGATCGACACGCTGCCGATGTCGCATCTTGCGCTGTGGGAGAGGATTTCCTCGGCGGCGAAGAAGTCCGCGTAGCGGCAAGTCGGAACCAGCCATGCTGTTTTCTTGCAGTCATCCAAACTCTACCTCCCCAAGCCGGAACCGGCAGGGCTGGTTTTGCTTTCTCTCGATCTCGTGTTTTCGTGTAGTTGCGAAGTTGCAACTACACGAAAACACGAGACCTATGTAACAGCCAAACCTTCCCCGGAACGGTCACCATTTGAGTGATTCATAAGCGCCCAATCCATCAAAGGACCTATCAGCCATGAAGAACATCGTCATCGACATTCACGCCCATTTCACGCCCAAGCTGATATTCGAGCGCTACGACGCCAATGTCGCCCAATTCCCCGACGCCAAGCTCTTGCGCGACGACAAGGGCGTCAGGCTGCACTTTCCGGGGGGCGAGGTTACGCGTCCGATAGCGCCGAAACTCTCCGACGTCGCCGACCGCATCGCCTGGATGGACAAGAATGCGATCGACCACCAGCTCGTCGGCGGCTGGCTCGACAGCTACGGCTACGAGCTTGCCGCCCAGCAGGGGCTCGCGTGGAGCCGGTTCCTCAACGAGTGCATGTGGGACCAGTTCCGCGGCGAAGCGCGTTTCACGCCGCTTGCGACCGTGCCGCTGCAGGACGGCAAGCTCGCCGCCGAAGTGCTCGCCGAGACGCTCGAGCGCGGCTTCGGCGGCGCGATGATCGGGACCCTCCCGAAGGGCCAGGGCGGCAACCTCGACGACCCCTCGCTCGATCCCTTCTGGGAGGCCGCCTCGCGGCTGATAGCGCCGATCTATCTGCACCCGATGTTCATCTGCGGCGAGCCGCGCCTTGCCGATTACGATCTGGTGAACGCGGTCGGGCGGCTCGTGGACACTACGATCGCGGTGTCGCGGCTGCTCTACTCCGGGCACCTGCTCAAGTTCCCGGGAATGAAGTTCGTGCTCTCTCACGGCGGGGCGGCGCTGCCCCTGGCGCTCGGTCGGCTGGCGCGCAGCTTCCAGGTCGCGCAGGGCAAGGTCTCCGACCCGCGCAAGGGCTTCGAGGGGATGTACTTGGACACCTGCGTGTTCGATTCCGATTCGCTCGAATACATCGCGAGGAAGGCGGGCGCCGAGCGCGTCATGCTGGGCTCGGACATGCCGTTCCCGATCGGCGACGCAACACCCAAGAAGGTGATCGAGGGCGCGAACTTCACCGAAGCGCAGAAGAACGCCATGCTGAGCCGCACCGCGCAGAGCGTGTTCCGCGTCCGCCCGGACTGCTGGGTGCCGCGCGGGTAAGGCAGACACTCCCGCCCGGCTCTCGAACGTTCATGGAAAAAGGCGGCGCAACGTGACTAGGCCAGCGCCGCATCCGTTCTGGCAGTTCTCGCTGCGTACCTACGGGAAACCCGGCGTCGAGCAGGCCTGCCTTCGGCTCCAGGATCACCACGGAGCCGATGTCAATCTGGTGCTCCTTTGCTGCTGGGCCGCAGTAATCGGCCGCGGTCCGCTCGACACCGAGCGCATCCGCGCAGCGATGTCGGCTACCGAGCGATGGCAAGCGGAGATCATAGGTCCGCTGCGCGCCGCCCGACGCAGCCTGAAGCGCGACTTCGAGGGCGTTGCGGCCGATCAATGCTCGGAGCTGCGCAAATCCATCGGCCGCGCGGAACTCGAGTGCGAACACGCCGAACAATTGCTGCTCGCGCGCCAAGTCGAAGCGCTGCCGCAGGCGCCTGAGGTGGATCCCGCGCTATCGGCCCGAACCAGCATCGAGGGCTATCTCGCCGCCCTTGGCGCCCGCCTCGACAAGACCGCGCAAGAAGACATCGACACCGTCATTGCGGCCGGTCGTCGAGGCACATAATCGCCTTGAGATACGTCCAGGATAATTGTCTCAGCAGTGCGGAGACAATTCACCCACACGCTCCCAGGCCTCGTTCAGAGCGTGCACCAGCAGCTCCCGCGCGACCGCGCGCCGATAGTCCGCCGTCGCGTGCACGTCCGAACCCGGGGCGATGTCCGCCTCCAGGAGCGCGGGCGTTTTGTCCACGATCTGCGGTTCCCATGCGCATCCCCGAAGGGCGGCCTCGGCGGCCTTCGCGCGCACTGGCCTGTCCGCAACCCCGCCTAAAGCCACGCGTAGGTCGCGGCAAATTCCGTCTTCTCTCCGCAACCAGACCGCCACTGCCGCCAAGGCGAGGTCGCCGCGGCGCCGGCTGATCTCGCGGAACGCCCAGCCCTCGCTTGGGCCGCGGCAGGGCACGCGCAGCTTCACCAGCACCTGCGCGTCGGCCAAAGCGGTGGTCATCGGGCCGCGAAAGAACGCACCGATGGGCCACTTCGCCGCCCCGTCAGGCCCTTCAGCGATCAATTCGGAATCGAGCGCGAGCAGGGCCAACGGCTCTTCAGCCGCGGGGTCCGCATGCGCGGTGCTGCCGCCGATCGTGCCTCGGTTGCGCACCTGGTGATGGGCCACAAAGGACGCGGCGGCTGCAAGCAGCGGCGCATGCCGGCGCACCAGGGGATGCGCTTCCACGACTGCATGACGGGTCATGGCGCCGATCTCGAGCCACCCGTCGCTCAGTCGGACCTCGTCCAGTCCCGGAATGCGGGCCAAGTCCACAAGCAGCGAGGGACGAGCCATTCGCATGTTCAGCAGGGGGAGCAGGCTTTGTCCGCCGGCGATGATCTTCGCCTCGCCGCGGGCCTCGACGAGGAGGCGGATCGCATCGGCGACGCTCTCCGGTGCAGCGTAGTCAAAGTTCACCGGTTTCATCGTCGCCTGCCGTTACCGATGAGTGCCAGGAGCAGCGCCGGGGTCATGGGCAGTTCAGTCACGCGCACTCCCAAGGGCGAAAGCGCATCTTCCACCGCGCTTGCGACCGCCGCCGGTGCCGTGAGGTAGCCTCCCTCGGCAGTGCCTTTGGCGCCGAAGGGGTGATGCGGGCCGGGCGTGACGTGCTCGACCATCTTTATCGGCGGAATCTCATTGGCCGAGGGCAGCAGGTAATCCATGAACGTGGAGGACAGAAACTGGCCGTCCTCCGCGTAGACGAACTTCTCGAACAGCGCGGCACCGATGCCCTGGGCGATGCCGCCGTAGACCATCCCTTCCACGATATCGGGATGAATCGGTGTACCACAGTCGTGCGCCGCGAAGTAATCAAGGAAACGCACCTCGCCGGTTCGTGGGTTCACCTCGACTACCGGGATATGCACGGAGAATGTGTACGCCGGATAGCTCTGCATCCGGCCCGCCACATCCGGCAGATGTCCCCCCCCTGGAACCTCCATCACATACAGTTCCGACAAACCCCCTTCCATGTCTGGCGGCATCTGGTGCTTGCGGGTATGCGCGATGAGCGCGACCTCGGCAAAAGCGAGCCCTGCGCCCGAGCCATCCTTGCGCCTGAAAACGCCGCCTGCGTACTCGACCGTCTCCGGATCGACGCCGAGATTGTGGGCGGCGATGCGCTTCATCTTGGCCAGGATCTTCTGCGCCGCGCCCAGCACCGCTCCGCTCAGCATCAGCGACATCCGGCTCCCGGTGGGCGGGACCGACGGGATTCCGGCGAGGCTGTCCGCGCGGATTACCGCCACCTCCTCCGGCGCGATGTCCATGACCTCGGCGATCACCTGCGAGACCATGGTCTCGTGCGATTGTCCGGTGGAGGCGAAACCGATGGCCACGGTGATTTTGCCGCGGCTGTCGACGCCGACGCGAGCGCCCTCGGGCACCAGGCTGGTCTTGTGCTTCGGATTCATCAGCGCGAAGAACGCCGTGTTGGCGCCGCTCGGCTCGATGCAAGCGGCGATCCCGATGCCGATACAGCGCCCCTGGCTCCGGGCCTCGGCCTGGAAGCGAAGCAGATTCGGGTAAGCAGCCAGTGCGAGCGCCTTGTCCAGGACCGCCGGATAGTCGCCGCTGTCGTAGCGGCTGCCGCTTGGAATCAGGTAGGGGAAAGCCTCCGGCGGAATGAGATTGCGCCGGCGAATTTCCACGCGGTCGAGCCCCAGTTCGGTTGCCGCCATGTCCATCAGGCGTTCGAGGACGAAATTGTGCGGTGACTGGCCAAAGCCGCGATAGGGGTTCTGGTTGGTCTTGTTGGTCATCACCGCGAGGCCGCTGTAGCGAACGCTTCCGATCCGGTAAGGACCGACGATCGCGGTAATGCACTTGGCGATCTGGAGCGGACCGCGCCCGACGTAGGCACCCACGTCGTCAACCGTGTGCAGGCGCAAGCTGAGGCACT
Organism: Betaproteobacteria bacterium; assembly: GCA_016189945.1. GTDB lineage: Bacteria > Pseudomonadota > Gammaproteobacteria > Burkholderiales > SG8-39 > JACQTO01. The sequence continues at coordinate 6,709 of JACPRN010000292.1, read as the reverse complement.
CGCCAGTCCGGGAGAGCGCCAGCTCGGCGTCGAAGACGCGGTCCGGGCCGTGGCCGTCGCCGGCGGCCATGTTCTCGAGCCGATCCTCCAGATAACGCAGCGGCCGGCGCGTGCGCATCGCCAGATAAGTCGTCAACGCGATCTGCTTCTGGCCACGCTTCGCGCCGTAGCTGCCGCCGACATCGAGGTCCGCATGGATCCGGATGCGATTGCTGGGAAAACGCAGAACGGTGGAAATCTGGGCGCTCAGCGCCGGGGCCTGATGAGAAGCCCAAACATCGAGTAGTTCCAGGCGGGAATTCCACGCCGCCACGGTCCCGAAGGTTTCCAGAGGCACGCCGGAGTGGCGGCTCCAGCGCAGCCTTGTCTTCACCACCCGGTCGGCGCGCCGGAAATCGCCGTCGACGTCCCCCCAAGTCCAGGCCCCCTGCCAGGCGATGTTGCTGCCGTGATCAGGGTGAAGAACCGGCGCGCCCGGCGCCATGGCCGCCTCGGGGTCGGCCAGCGCCGGCAGCGGTTCATATTCCACCTTGATGAAATCGAGCGCGTCTTCAGCGGCGGCGCGGCTGGTGGCGACCACCGCGGCGACGCCTTCCCCGGCGAAGCGGACACGGTCGGTCGCGAGCGAATACCAGCGCACCCTGGGGAGGTCGAGGAACTGGGGAATCGGATCCGTGTCGCGAGCGAGATCTGCGCCGGTTATCGCGAGCACCACCCCGGGCTGCTTGATCGCGTCCTCGACGTCGATGCTCTTGATCAGCGCATGGGCGTAAGGACTTGCGAGCACCGCCACCTCCAGCATGCCGGCGAGCCTGATGTCGCCGACGTAGCGGCCCTGCCCGGTGAGAAAACGGCGGTCCTCCCGCACGCGAACCCGCTGCGAGATCCATTTATACGGAGGGTTCGCCATGCGGCGTCTCCGCTTTCTCTCTCAGGTTCGCTGCCGCCTCGAGCACACCTTCGACGATCTGCACATATCCCGTGCAGCGGCAGATGTTGCCTGCCAGTGCATCCCGCACTTGAGCTTCAGTGGGGCTCGGGTTGCGCTTGAGCAGATCGTAGGCCGCAATCAGCATCCCCGGCGTACAGTAGCCGCACTGCAGGGCGTGATGCTTCCAGAACGACTCCTGCAGCGGATGCAGTTTTTCCCCCCGAGCCAAGCCCTCCACCGTGAATACGTCGCGCCCGTTCGCCTGCACCGCCAGCATCAAGCAGGAGCGGACCGCCTCGCCATCCACCAGCACCGTACAGGTGCCGCAGATGCCGTGCTCACAGCCCGTGTGGGTGCCAGTGAGACCGGCGTCCTCGCGCAGGAAGTCGAGCAGGCTACGCCGCGGCTCGACCTGCGCCTCCACGGGCTGGCCGTTGACACGGATGGTCACTAACCGCTCTTTTCCCACAGTGGGTTCTGCCTCCCTCGGAATACGCGTGACTTTCGTTTCTGCTTTGAGAAGGGGGTTTAGAACGAGGGTAACAGCGGTCACGGTTGCGGTCAACGAATTGCGTCTGCGATAAGACTTGCGAATGTGCTACGCTAAGCGCGCTTCGGAGGGACCTTCCCGCGCGGGATCATGTGCCTCGTCACCGTTGCTGGCGGCGACGAGGAATTTTTTTGGAGGAGGAGAGTCATGAAGTCAACATTGAGCGTGGCCTTCGTGGCCGCGTCGTTGTTTGCAGCCGGTGCCGTACTAGGGCAGACCAAGCCGGCGATGAACGTGCTTGTCGGCGTGGCGACGGCGAACGACACCCAGGCGGAAATTGCCGAGAAGTTCGCCGAACTGATGACCAAGTACTCCGGCGGCCGCCTCAAGGCCTCCGCCCGCCAAGGCGAGGCTTTGGGGAGCAATGCCCAGATGTTGGCGGCGATGCAGGCCGGCTCGGTGCACGGCTTGATCCTTCCATCCGGATTCATGGCCCCCATCGTTCCGGAGCTTGCCCTGTTCGACCTGCCTTTCCTGGTTCCGGGGGCTCCAGCCAAAATGACCGCCTTCGCCAGCCAGAGCAAGGCCGCGGCCAGGATGACGGAACTGGCTGCGCAAAAGGGCATCAGCGTGATGGGTTTTCACGGCATCGGACCCTCGAACCTGGTCACTAAGTTTCCGGTGAACGCGATCTCCGACCTGCAGGGCAAGAGGTTTCGAGTCATTCCCTCTCCGCCGCGAGTGGGCGCATACCAGGACTGGGGCGCCGTAGCCCGACCGATGGAACTGGGCGAGGTGTACACCGCGTTGCAGCAGGGCACCCTCGACGGCGTGGAGATGCCGCCCGACGTCTTCTACAAGATGAAATATTTCGAAGTGACGAAGTTTTACACGCTTACCGCGCACACGGTCTTCTTCTCCGGTCTGCTTGCGAGCAAGAAGTGGCTGGACGGACTGCCCAAAGACCTTCAGGACGCGGTGAACCGGGCCGGGAAAGACACGATTGCCTTTGCCGACACGGCGTATACCAGGGCGCAAGACACCAGCCTTACAAGCTTGAGAAAGGTCATCGCGGTCAGGGAATTACCGAGCGCGGAGCTGCAGAAGATGAAAGACGTCGTGCGCAAGGGCGTTTGGGAGAGAATGAAGAACGACCCGCAGCGCGGCCCGATGGTGAGGCTCCTGGAGGAAGACGTTGCCCGCTTTAGCAAGATGTAGATCGGGGTCACCGCTGGCGTGACCTTTGCGCTTTCAGGAGAGGCGGCATGGGGCGGAAAGTTAATCTGATCGAAACCACCTTGCGCGACGGGCATCAGTCGTTGTGGGCGATGCGAATGACCACGGCCATGATGCTCCCCATCCTGGCGACGATGGATCGCGCCGGCTACGATGCGATCGAATGCATGAGCACGGGCGGCAGCGACGCCTGCGTGCGCTACCTGAAGGAAAACCCCTGGGAGCGCCAGCGCCTGATCCGGGAGCGCGTAAAGCGCACGCCGATGCAGATGATCAGCATCTGCATCGGCTTTTCCGTCGGCAAGGCGCTCACCCCCGACGACATGCTGGCGCTGTTCATTCAGCGTTGCGCCGCCGCCGGCATCAGCCGTTTTTTCTTCCTGGACGGCCTCAACGATATCCGCAATTTCGAGGTTTCGATGCGGGCGGCTCACCAGGCGGGCGCAAGCGTCCTGGGCGGCATCGTCTACTCGATCAGCCCGGTGCACACCGACGAGCACTTCGTGCAGAAGACGAAGGAACTGGTCGAAATTGGGGCCGATATCCTGGTGCTGAAGGACCCGAACGGGATCCTCACCCCGGAGCGGGCGCACTCCCTGGCGCCGGCGATGAAGGCGGCCTCGGCCGGCCGCCCGCTGTACTGCCACTCGCACTGCGTTACCGGTCTGGGGCCGGCGACCAACCTGGAGGCCGTCCAGCAAGGGGCCGAAGGCATCTGGACCGCCTCGCGCGCCCTGGCCAACGGGTTCTCGCTGCCGGCCACCAGCTCCATGGTGCGCGACCTGAAGCGGGCAGGCCACGCGGTGGAACTCGACGAGGAGGCCATGCGCGAGATCGAGGACTATTTTTTCGAGGTGGCCAGGCGCCACAACAAGCCCACGGGCAAGCCCGCGGAATACGACCCTTCGTTCTATGCTCACCAGATTCCCGGCGGCATGATGGCCGGATTCCGCGGCCAGATGGCCCAGTTGGGACTGGAGAACCGGATGGAGGAAGTGTTCCACGAGATCCCGGCGGTGCGCGCCGATCTGGGCTGGTCCCTGATGGTCACGCCGTTTTCCCAGGTGATCGCCACGCAGGCGATGCTCAACGTGCTCTACGGCCGCTACAAAGTGACGCTGAATGAGGTCGACCGGCTGGTGCTGGGCTACTACGGCCGGACACCGGCGCCGGTGAACCAGGAACTGCTCGACGACGTCACGCGGCGCACGGGCAGGCAACCCATCACCGTGCGACCCGGCCTTACGCTCGAGCCGGCGCTGGAGCGCTTCCGCCGCGAAAACGGGCCCTTCGCGTCCGACGAGGAAATGCTCCTGGAGTACCTGTTCATGCCCGAGCACATCCGCGCATTGCGCGCGGCCGGTCCGATGCCGCTCGCGGATGCCGTATCGGCGGGGCCGCTTGCGGACCTGGTGCGGGAAGTGGCCAAGCGCAAGGACGTCAAGCACTTCCACTTGGCGATGTAGATCGAAGCTGAGCGAGGGGGAGGTAGTGTTGCATGGGTCTCGTGTTTTCGCGCAATTGCAACTTCGCAACTGCGCGAAAACACGAGATTGACGAAAAAGCGAAACGGCCTTCTTCGTAACGGCTTGCCGAGGCCTAGGCCGAGGAATCGAGAAATTCGCGCAGCGTCCGGGCGCACTGCTTGGCGTGCGAAAAAGGCAGTCCATGGCGCGCGTGCGCGAATATCTGCAGCCGCGATCCCGGAATGCACTTGTGCAGGTCGGTCAGGATCCCGGCCGGAATGAACGGGCTCGAGTCGCCGTGCATCAGGAGCACGGGACAGCGAAGCTCCGGAAGCCGCGGCCGCAGATCGGTGCCCACCAGCACCGCGAGCGTGTTCAGGATGGAATCGCGCGTCCACTCCTCCTGGCGCCGCGCGTACCAGGCGCGCTTCGGTTCTTCCAGCGCCCCCTCGTAGAAGCGGTCCTTCATGAACTGATCGGACCAGGCCTTGATGCCCTGCTCGTCGATCTGCCTGCGCCATTCGTTGACGCGCAGGATCGAAGCGCCGAGATGCGCGCCGTTGCTGATCGTGAGCGTGGCCACGCGCGCCGGGTTCTTGATCGCGCAGCAGAGCGCGATCGTGCCGCCGATCGACTCGCCGACGAGATGCGCCCGCTCGGCGCCGGCCGCGTCGGCCACGGCCAGGATGTCGTTGCACATGAGATCGAGCGACCAGTTGAAGTCCGCCGGCGGAATGTGCGAGCGGCCGTAACCGCGCATGTCGAAGCGCACCACCCGGTAGCGGTCCATGAGCGCCGGCAGCCACTCGGTCCAGACGCCCGGGTCGGCACCGATCCCGTGATGGAAAATTATGGTTTCGCGCCGCGTCTCCCAAGGCGCGACGAGATCGAAAATTTCATAATGAAGTTTGCCGCCGGCACTCTCGACATAAGGCATTCGTGTTGTCTCTTTTCATCGGCTGCGGGGCATCGTAGCAGCCCGTACCCCTTCTAAATTTCATCTTACCATCTCTATTCGTGATTTAGAATGGACCTGCCGATGTCGGTCGATCATGGATAAACGGGGAGGATTTCACCAATGAACGTTGCCCGCAACGAAGCTAGGGCCGAGCGCGACGACCAGTGGGTTCCCTCGACTTGTGCGCTTTGCTACGGCACCTGCTCGATTCGCGCGCACCGCGTGGACGGAACCGTGGTCAAGATCGAAGGCAATCCGGAAAGCGCCGTTGGCAGGGGACGGCTGTGCGGCAAGGGCGTGAGCGGGCTGATGTCGCATTACGATCCCAACCGGCTGACCAGGCCTCTGCGGCGCACCAACCCGAAAAAGGGAGTCGATGAGGATCCGGGCTGGAAGGAAATAAGCTGGGACCAGGCGCTCGATGAAATCACGGAAGTCCTGAAGCGCCTGCGCACGGAGGATCCGCGCAAGCTTCTCATCCATCGCACCACGACGGTGTTTGCCTCGCGCACGCCCTTGATGGCTTTCGGGGCGGCGTTTGGCACGCCCAACATGTCGACCTCTGGCGGCGGACTGCACTGCGGCAACGGCGCGCACCTCATCAGCGGGATCATGCATGCGTCGTGGTCGATCGTCCCGGATTTCGAGCATTGCAACTACGCGATGTACTTTGGCGCCTCAAAGGGCCATAGCGCGGGCCACGCCTCGGCCTCGAACATGAGACTCGCCTCGGACGCAAGGGCGCGCGGCATGAAGATGGTCGTCGTCGATCCCATGTGCAACTTTGCTTCCGCCAAAGCGACGGAATGGGTGCCGATACGCGTCGGCACCGACGGCGCACTGGCATTGGCCCTGTGCAACGTGATCGCGAACGAGCTGGGCATCTTCGATGGACCCTATCTGCAGGCCAAGACCAATGGCCCCTACCTGATCGGCCCGGACAAGCGCTACCTGCGCGACGCGGCGAGCGGCAAGCCCCTGGTGTGGGACACGCGCGCGAGCGCAGCCCGGCCCTATGCCGAGGTAGCCTCCGCCGACGTGGCGCTTGAAGGCGAATTCGAAGTCGGCGGCGCGCGCTGCCGGCCGTCCTTCGACTTATTGCGCCGGCACCTGAGGAAATTCACCCCGGAATGGGCGGAGGGCATCTCTACCGTACCGGCGGCAAATATACGCCGTCTCGCTTCGGAATTCGCGCGCGAGGCGCGCATCGGCAGCACCATCGTGGTGAAGGGCGTCACGCTTCCGTACCGGCCGGTGGCGGCGATAGCGTTCCGCGGCGCGCAGGCGCACATGAACTCGCTGTACAACTTTCTGGCTATCGATCTTCTCAATCACCTGGTGGGCGCAGCCGACGTCGTGGGCGGGTGCCTGGGATTCAATCCGACCTGTGAAGGCCATCCGGAAACCGGCCGCCCCTATCACGTGCCGCACCCGGACCCTGACGGCCTAATGCAGGTCGGAATGTGGGTCGGCTACCACCTTCCCTACCCGCCGTCGAAGCCGCGGCTTCCGCAGAGAGCCGGCCTGCAGGATCTATTCGTATTGGGCCTGACCTCGCCTTTTCACTCCTGCGATGACCGGGAAGACTTCTGGCGCAAACTGGAATTACCCTACCGGACAGACGTGCT
>JACPRN010000024.1 GCA_016189945.1 Betaproteobacteria bacterium | reverse complement strand
GATGGTGTTCATTCCGCTCAAGGATGCCCAGGAGGCGCAATTTCTCAGGGACAATGACGCCATCGTCAACGAGCGCGCGCGCACCGCCGCCAATCCCGCACTCAATCGTCCCGGCGTGCCGGGCCTGCTGGAGGCGATCAATGCCTCGCAGACCAGCAACCGCAACGTCAATGCAGTACTGGTCAAGGTAGCCGAGGGCAGCATCCCCGAGGCGGTGGCCCGGGAGATCCGCCGCTGGAAACATTTCCAGGTGTTTACGCGCGCACAGATGGAGGACATTCTGATCGCGAAGCTGATCGCCACCGCGGCCAAACAGATCTCCATGTTCCTGGTGATTCTGGCCGTGGTCAGCGCGGCCATCGTCGCTTTCATCATCTATACCATGACCCTTGGCAAAATCCGCGAGATCGCCGTGCTCAAGCTGATCGGTACCCGCAACCGCACTATCGCCAGCATGATCGTGCAACAGGCACTGGGGTTGGGGCTGATCGGCTTTGCCGTCGGCAAGATCGCCGCGACTATTTGGGGGCCGGCCTTCCCGAAGTACGTGCTGCTCGAAACGGCCGATGCCGCGCGCGGCTTTGTCATCGTGATGGTGGTCTGTGTTCTCGCCAGCACGCTGGCCATACGCGCGGCGCTCAAGGTCGATCCGGCGACGGCGATCGGGGGCTGACATGACTGCCGATGTCGGCATTCACATCGAAGGATTGAGCAAACGTTACGGGAAAGGTTCGACCGCCGTCGATGCGCTCAAGGACGTGAACATGAGCGTCGTGCCCGGCGAGGTGATCGGCCTCATCGGCCCGAGCGGTTCGGGCAAGACCACACTGCTCAAATGCCTGGGGGCGGTAATCGAGCCGACGCGCGGCCGCATGACTCTGGGGGGCGACGTCATTTATGACCAGGGATGGAAGATCTCCGACTTGCGCGAGCTGCGCCGCGACCGCATCGGCTTCATCTTCCAGGCGCCTTATTTGATCCCCTTTCTCAACGTGACCGACAACGTGGCGTTGTTGCCCATGCTGGCGGGGCGGCCCAATGGCGAAGCGCGCGAGCGCGCTGCGGAATTGCTGCAGGCACTCGATGTGGCGCACCGCGCAAAAGCACTGCCTTCCGAACTCTCGGGCGGCGAGCAGCAGCGGGTGTCGATTGCCCGGGCGCTGGTGAACAAGCCGCCGGTGATCCTGGCCGATGAACCGACCGCGCCGCTGGACAGCGGGCGGGCGCTCGCCGTGATGCGCATCCTCCAGCAGATGGCCTCGCAGTACCAGACCGCCATCATCGTCGTGACCCATGACGAGAAGATCATTCCGACGTTCAAGCGCCTCTACAGCATCCGCGACGGGCGGACCGTTGAGGAGGCGGGTGAAGGGCGCTCGCTGCAGTGAATCGGGCCGCTTGAAAATGGAGATTGGCCAACCGGCCAAAGGGGCGATCCGGGCTTGCCCTCAATCGGGCTGAATCCCCGCGTCCCTGATCGACTGTCCCCAGGAGACATGCTGCTCCTTGATGAAGGCGGCGAAGCTCTCCGGAGTCGACCCCACCGGCATGAAGCCCTGGCGCGCGAGCTGCTCGATGACCGAGGGGCTCTTGAGCGCGATGTTCGCCTCGCGCGAAATGCGCTCGACGACTTCTTTGGACAGTCCGGCCGGCCCGAACATGCCCGCCCATGCGGCAAGGTTGAATTTCGGCAGCCCCGATTCGGCCATGGTCGGCACCTGCGGAAGCAGCGGGCTGCGCGAATCGAGGAGCGTGGCAAGGGCACGCACGCGGCCTTCCTTGACATGGCCCAGAACTGCCGTGGGCGTGGCGAATATGACCTTGATGCGGCCCTGGACCAGGTCGGCGAGCGCCGGCCCGTCGCCCTTGTAGGGCACGTGCAGCATTTCGGTCTTGGTGAGCGACTTGAACTGCGCGGTGGCGACGATGCCGGTGGTGTGCCCGGTTCCGTATTCGAGCTTGCCCGGGTTGGCGCGCGCATAGGTGATCAGCTCGGCGATCGATTTCGCCGGCACGCTCGAGTGCACGAACACGAATACGGTGAGGCGCCCGATCGAAGTGATCGGCGTGAACTGCGTCAGAGGGTCATAGGGCGGGTTCTTGCGCAGCGCCGGCACCGCGGATATCGCGCTGCTGGTGGCGAAAAAAAGCGTGTAGCCGTCGGCGGGGGATTTGACCACGACGTCGCCGGCGATGGCGCCGTCGGCGCCCGGCCGATTGTCGATGACGATCGCCTGGCCGAGCGCCTGCGACATGGGTTGCGTGACGACGCGCGCGGCGATGTCTGCCGCGCCCCCGGCCGGGAACGGAACCAGCAGGCGAATCGGCTTGTTCGGATATTGCGCGGCGGCTGCGCCGGCAAAAAGCACGGCGGCAAGCGCGGCGATGCGCGGCAGCAGCGTTGACATATCAGGATCTCCTCGCGAAGTTGTTGCTGCTTGTTCTTCTCTTGTTGCGGCTACTGTACCACGGTTGTGCGGGGCCGTCCCCGGGGAGCCCTGTTCAATGTTAATATTCCCTGCCGGCAGCGTGAACTCACAGGAACCGGCGCGCTACCGCGCCCGGGACATCGCCGGATCTCCAACAGAGGAAGAAAATGGCAAAGCGAAAAGACATCGCCATCATCGGTTATGGCGAAACCAAGGTAACGCTACGCGGGGGACGCACTTCCTACGAATTGGCCGCCGAGGTGCTGGACCAGATCCTCGCGCAAACGGGGATCGACAAGAACAAGATCGACGGTCTGGCGATAGCCGAGACCATGAGCGAGACGAGCAACCCGTTCTGGCCGGTGTACATGTGCGAGGTGCTGGGGCTCTCGCCGCTGTGGACGCAGGTGAACGGCCTGGGCGGCGCCTCGGGAAACGGCGCCATCGCGCGCGCGGCGGCGGCAATCCGCGACGGACTGTGCGAGACCGTATTCGTGGTTGCCTCGGACGCGCAGTCCACCGGCAGCCACTACCCGGAGCAGGGCGCGTGGCGCCATGAATTCCTGTACCCGGTGGGATTGCGCGGCCCGGTAGGCGCCTTCGGACTGATCACGCAGCGCTACCGCCACCAGTACGGGCTCAAGGACGAGGCGCTGGCGAAGCTCGCCGTCACGCAGCGCAATCACGCGCTGCTGAACCCGAATGCATGCGACAAGCTGCGCAAGCCGATTACCGAGGAGGAGTACCTGAATTCCAAGTACGTTTCCTATCCGCTGCGGATGCTCGACTCGGTGATGGTGTGCGACGGCGCGAACGGCGTGCTCGTGACTTCGACCGCGAATGCGAAGAAACTCGGCGTCAAGAAGATGATTCACCCGGTCGGCTACGGCGAGATCACCAACTACAAGGGCGCCGATCAGCTTGCCGACATCACCGAGTCCGGTTTCGTCGTGTCCGGGCCCAGGGCGCTCAAAGAGGCGGAAATGACGCCCAAAGACATCCGCATGATTCAACCCTACGACGATTTCCTGATCGCCATCCTGCTTACTTTCGAGCACATCGGTTTCTGCGCGCGCGGCAAGGGTTCCGATTTCATCCTCAACACCGATTTGTCGTACAAGGGCACGCTGCCGCTCAATACTTCGGGCGGGCAAATCTCGGCCGGGCAACCGGGACTTGCCGGCGGCGGCTTGAATCTCGTCGAGGGCGTGCGCCAGATGTTCGGCGAGGCG
>JACPRN010000285.1 GCA_016189945.1 Betaproteobacteria bacterium | reverse complement strand
TCAGCGCCTGCGGTCTTCATCCACTCGGCGGTCATGGTGTCGCCGATCTTCTTCAGGTCGGCCTTCAACTGCGGCGAGGGCGGTGAAACGCTCATGCCGTTCTTCGCGAGCTGCTCCAGGTACCACTTGTTCTTCTCCTCCGAGACCTTCCAGCCGCGTGTCTCGGCGGCAGCGGCCGCCTTGAGGATCGCCTGTTGCGTCGCCTTGTCGAGCGCGTCGAAGGCTTTTTTGTTGGCGAATATGATATTTTTGGGCAGCCACGCCTGGGTGTCGTAGTAATTCTTTACCACCTCCCATGCCTTGGTGTCGTAGCCGGTCGCGCCGGAAGTGATGTTGGCATTCACCGCGCCGGTGGCCATTGCCTGGGCAAGCTCGGCGGCCTGTATGGTGACCGGCTGCGCGCCTGCCAGCTCGGCGATGCGCGAGGTGTACGGGTTGTACGCGCGCATCTTCAAGCCTTTCATGTCGGCGATGGAATTGATCGGCTTGGTCGAATACACACCCTGCGGCGGCCAGGGAACCGAATACAGGAGCAACATTCCCTGCTTGGCGAAGCGCGACTCGAGCGCCTTGCGCGAGGCGCGCCAGAGCTTGCCCGCTTGCGCGTAGCTCGTGGCAAGAAAGGGAACGGAGTCGACGCCGAATATCGGGTCCTCGTTCGAATAGCCGGAGATGAGGATTTCCCCGATCTGCGCCTGGCCGCCCTGCACCGCGCGCTTGATCTCGGGCGCCTTGAACAGGGAGGCCGCCGCATGCACGGTGATCTTGAGCTTGCCGCCGGAGCCCTTTTCCGCGTCGGCGACGAACTGCATGATGTTTTCGGTGTGAAAGTTCGTCGCCGGATAGGGTGTCGGCATGTCCCACTTGGTCTGTGCGCCCGCGCTCGCCGCGAACATAAAGCTGAGAGCGGCGATGAATGCATGGCTGGATTTCATGATCGCTCCTCGTTGCGTGATGTTGGGATCGGAAGCCGATGCTGCGGGCCGCCGTGCCCGACGTGGAGTCAACTTAGCAAAGGAAGGAGCGGCTGTCAAAATCTCGGCGGATGACCGCGACACTATAGAATGCCGGAATGCATGGATTCCTGGCCGCGCTCCTGCGTCTTCGCGCCTTCGAGGTGTTCCGCTACCGCGAGTACCGCCTGCTCTCGCTCGGCCAGATCTCGGGGAACATGGGAACGTGGATGGACGAAGTCAGCCGCGGCTGGCTCATCTACGAGCTGACCGACTCGGCAGTTCAGCTCGGGCTGGTACGCGGCATCCAGGTGATTCCTTTTCTTTTTCTGGCGCCGCTTGCAGGGAGCGCCGCGGACCGCTATTCGCGCAAAACGCAGTTGCTCTTGGCCCAGGCCTTGAACGGCATCGTCTTCGCCGCGACGGCGTTGCTCGTGTTTACCGGCCTGATCCGCCCGTGGCACGTGTACGTCGCGGCCCTGCTGGTGGCGGCCGGGCAGGTCTTTCAGTTTCCGGCGCGGGCTGCGATGGTCTCCGATACCGTGCCGCCGGAAAATCTGACCAATGCCATCGGCCTGGGCGCGCTGATCTTCAACGCGGCGCGAATCATCGGTCCCGCGTTGGCGGGAGCGCTCATCGCCGTATCCGGCACCGGAAGTGCGTTTTCCGTGCAGGCCCTGTTATTGTTCTTCGCGACCCTATGGACCGTGCAGCTTCGCCCGCTTCAGTCCCACTCGCGCGGTGCTCACAACCCCCCCAAGGAGTCCTTCGCACAGAGCATCATCGAGGGGTGGAAATTCAGTTGGCGCAGCGAGCCGGTTCGCGCCGGCATGCTGTGCACGATGCTCGCGTCGCTTCTGATCGCTCCGTTCACCACGCTGCTGCCCGTGTTTGCACGGGATCTGCTTGGGGTCGGCGCCAGCGGGCAAGGCTTGCTTCTCACCGCGATGGGCATGGGCGCGGTGACAAGCTCGGCGCTTATCGCATCCGCAGGGCACAAGCTTGCCAGAGGCATGCTGATGCTCGGTTCGTCGATGATCTACGGCTTCCTGGTCGCGATCTTCGCCGCGTCGTCCAGCTTCGGGCTGTCGCTTGCGGTGATGGTCTTTTCAGGACTGTGCCACGTGCATTCCAACGCCCTGGTGCAAACCGTGATCCAGTCCTACGCGCCGCCCGGATTCCGCGGCCGGGCCGTGGCGATATTCAGCATGAATCAGGTGCTCGTCACCCTGGGAAGCATGCTGATCGGCGCGCTGTCGTTGCTTCTGGGCGCCCGCTGGGCGGTGGCGGCGATGGGCGTTGCCGGTTCGCTCGCCATGATCGCCATGTACGTGGCGATGCCGCGCGCAAGGCAGATCAGGTAGGCTGGATATCCGCGGGTCACCACGCTTCTCGAGCGCGGCGACTACTGATTCAAGGCGCGCGCGCGCAGATGCTGCACAACGCGGTCGGCCGCAGCGCGCGACGATCCGATGCAATCGGCAACCGAGATTCCGCCGCGGTAATTGGCGCAGAAGAAAAGCCCGGGGAACGCCCGCTCGGCCGCTTCGATCGCCGCGATGCGCGCGAGGTGTCCAAGCGTGTACTGCGGAATGGCCCGCTCCCAGCGATTCACCCAGCGCTGTCGCGGCGCGGCGCGTACGCCGAGCAGCGAGGCGAGTTCTTCCTCGACCAGCGCGGCGATGCCGGCCTCGTCGGCGCGCGCCAGTTCGGGCTGGCGCATGCCGCCGACGAAAGTCGTGAGCAGCACCGTGCCGTCCGGTGCGCGGTTGGGGAACAGCGTGCTCGAGAAAATCGTGCCGAGGATGCGCCGCCGTTCTTTCTTCGGCACCAGGAAACCGAACCCGTCGAGGGCGTGCGCGACGTCCGCGCGCGCATACGCGCACGCCACCGAGGCGACCGGAGGGTAGGGAATCGCCTCCAGCGCCGCGGCAGCGCCGGGCGAAAGCCGCTTCACCAGTTGCGCAGCGGCGAGCGCCGGCGTCGCCACCACCAGTGCATTGGCGCGGATTGCCGCCGGGCCGCCGGGACCCGAGGCGCTGATTTCCCAGACCGAGCCCTCGAAGCGCACGAGCCCGGTTGCGCGCGTGCCAAGTCTCAGGTCGGCCAGGCGCGCGGCGATCGCGTCGGTGAGCGTCTGCATGCCGTCGCGAAACGAGAGCATCGGCGCCGCCTGTTTCGAAACCTCTCCGCGGCGGCGCCGTTCCTTGGCGCCCCTGATCTGGCCGCGGATGAGGCTGCCGTAGCGCTGCTCGATGTCGAACAGTTTCGGAAACGCGGCGCGCACGGAAAGCTTCTCCGGATCGCCGGCGTAGACTCCGGCGACAAACGGGTTGATCGCGTAGTCGAGGAACTCTGCGCCCAGCCTGCGGCGCACGAACTGCGCCACCGTCTCCTCTTCATCGGGTGCCGAGCGGCCGACGAAGATCTCGCGCACCAGCCCGAGTTTCGCCCGCGCCGAGAAGAGTTGCGTCTTCAGCAGCGCGGGCGGCGAAAGCGGCAGCGCGAGCAGCTTTCCGCCGCGCAGGATGTAGCGGTTTTTCGCCGCCGGCTCCGCGTAGATCCGGTTTGCCGCCGT
>JACPRN010000284.1 GCA_016189945.1 Betaproteobacteria bacterium | reverse complement strand
TGCTTCGACAAGACCAAGTCGGTGCTGGGGCTCTTGCCGCAAGCCATGATCGAATCCACCGAACGGTGCCTCGCCAAGACCGAGGAACTGTTCGACAAATATCGCTCCGGCTTCGGCGGGCGGATTACCACCAGCGCCTCGTTCAGGGGCCTCAACAACGCTTCCGACGAACTGATCCTCGGCCTGAAGAAGCTTTCGCAGAAATACGGCACCTTCCTCCAGACGCATGCCTGCTTTGCCTACTCCACGCACGATTCGAGCGTTGCACAGTGCGGCAAGCCTGAAATCGAACGGTTGGAATCGCTTGGCGTGCTGGACGAATCCATGCTGCTGGTGCATTCGGGCTGGCTGGAGCCGCACGAAGTCGCAATCCTTGCCAAACGCAAGCCGACGCTGGTGGCCGCGCCGACCTCGAGCGTGCACAACGGATATGGAAACATCACCGTCGGCAAGCTGCCCGAGCTCATGGCATTGGGCGTCAACGTGAGCCTCGGCTCGGATCATGCGTGCTCCGGCGCGGTGGATATCGTGCAGGAAATGCGCCATTGCGCCTGCGGCTACAAGGAGGCGCGGATCAATCCGCGGGTGATGCCTCCGGAGCATGCCGTCGAGATGGCGACCGTCAACGGCGCGCGCGGCGCCGGGCTTGCCGAGCGCATAGGCAGCGTCGAGGTCGGCAAGGAAGCGGATCTGGTCCTTTTCGACGCCACCGTGTCCGAGTGGCAGCCGCTCTACAACCCGGTGTCGAACCTGGTCTACAGCGCCACCGGCAACACCGTCAAACAAGTATTTGTCGCCGGCGAGCAGGTCGTTCGCGACGGGCGCCTGACCAAGATCGACCAGGATCAAGTGATGCGCGAGGTGGCGAAGACCGCCGAGCGTATCGCCGGGCGTCTCGACATGAAGAAGATCGTGAAGCTGCAGTGGCCGGTGGAGTAAGCCGGGCGGACTGATTCTCCTATCGCTTGACGCTGCCCCGGCTGAGTAAAGGCTGCTTTACTCAACGTTCGTTTGGGTAAAGCAAAACGGCTTTTCCTTTACTCAACATGGCTGTACACTGGCGGGCATCATGCCGGCAGTCAAACCCTTCCTTCCGAAGCGCCTGCCCCGCGCTGACCTCGACTGGCGCGCGCTCGTCCCAGCCATCGGCCGGGCGACACGGGAGCTGGCGCGCTACGACGGCATCCTCCACGGCTTGCCCGACCCGGGCTTGCTCCTCTCCCCCTTGACCACTCAGGAGGCGGTGCTGTCCTCAAAGATCGAGGGTACGCAGGCGACGCTCAGCGACGTGTTGCGCTTTGAAGCGGGCGAGCCGGCAAGCAGCGGCGAGCGTGGTGAGGACATCCGCGAAATCCTGAATTATCGCCGCGCGCTGCGCGCCGCCGAGCGGGAACTGAAAAACAATTCCCTCAGCCTGAAGTTGCTCGGGCGCCTGCACGCGGTGCTTCTCGACAGCGTTCGCGGCCGCGACAAGACGCCGGGCAGGATTCGTCGAACGCGGGTTTGGATCGGCGCTCCGGGCGCCCCGATCGAGGCTGCGCGGTTCATACCGCCATTGCCCGCGCGCCTGCCGGCTCTGCTTGCGAATCTGGAAGCCTATTGGCGCGGCGAGGAACTCGATCCCCTGGTGCAGCTCGCGCTTATCCACGCCCAGTTCGAGATCATTCACCCATTCCGCGACGGCAATGGCCGGATCGGTCGCATGCTGGTGCCGCTGTTTCTTTACGATAAGAAGCTGCTGTCGCGGCCGATGTTTTATTTATCGCAGTACTTTGAAGACCACCGGGCCGAATACATTGTGCGGCTGTGCGCATTGAACGGAGCGCAGGCGTGGAACGCATGGACGGCGTTTTTTCTTCGTGCCATTGCCGTGCAGGCGGAAGCCAATGGCGACAAGGTGCGGCGTATCCTCGCGCTCTACGAGCGCCTGAAGGCGCAAGCGATCGCGCTCACGCGCTCACAATACGCCGTGCCGCTGCTCGACCGGCTTTTCTCCCAGCCGATCTTTGCCTCGAACGACCTGTTCCGCGACCCGAGGATGCCGACCAAACCGGTCGTCACGCAGTTGTTGCGGCGGCTGACCGACGCCGGCGTCCTCAAACAGCTCCGCGAGGCGCGCGGCCGGCGGCCGCAGGTGTTGGCGCTGGCGGAGTTGGTGAATCTTTGCGAGGGGAAGAAGGCGGTTTGAATGTCGCGAGCGCCCTCTGCACGCGGCGGGCAGTCGAAGAATCCGATTCAGCCCGGCGCCGATCGCACGGGTGCGGCGGAGGCGCTGCGCTCAAGGTGGCCGCTCAGCGGTACTCCGCCTCGCGCTCATGCCGTGCCGACGCGAGGTACACCGCGCCGGCGGCGCGGTAATAGAGAATCCAGAAATCGCCGAGCAGCCACTCGCGCGCCTGCAAGCGGCGGCGTGCCGTCAGCGGGCGAGGCGCTTGAGCCAGTGTCGCTCGGATTCGTCCTGCATCAGGCTCAGTTGCGCGGGCCTGCCAAGGTCGGGATGCGCCGCCAGAAGCTGAGGCAGTTCGACCTCGACTCGATCAATCAGCCCCAGCGCACGCGAACCCGCGTCGGGGTGCAGGTGGCGCAGGCTGTCGTAATGATCCAGAATCGCCTCAAGCGCGCGCTCGAAGCGCCGCGTCACCACGACCGGCGGGCGGCGTGGCGCGCTCATGCGCCGGCAATGCGTTTCGCCTTCGCGCGCAATCGGCCAAGCCGGGGTTTGAATTCGTCCCAGGTATAGACGCGCCCGGCTTCGATGTCTTCGGCTGCCTCGACCAGCGCCTTGAGCATGGACAAGTGCTCGGCCTCCTTGAAGCGGCGGTAGTCGTCGAGCTGGCCGGCGGTGATCAGGGCCACATAGCTTTCGCCGTTCCTGGTAAACACCTTTTCCCGCCCCGACTTCGAGACGTCATCGGCGAGCTCGGTCAGGCGCGCGCGCGCCCGAGAGATGGGAATGATGTCTTTCGTCGCGATCCTTGCCATGACGACTCCCTGGCAGAATGATGGTGCAGGATTCTGCACCGCCCCGGGGCCGAAAGGCAAGCTGCCTAGCAGTGCCGTAGAGGCACCTTCATACCTCTCTGGGATACACGCGGGAGGGGCAAAGACGCATTTCACCAAAACGGCGAACATCTCAATGACGTCCAATTGCGATCGACCAACGCAAAGTGGACGGCGTCGCTGCGCAGCGGTGCTGCAAACAAGGGTGACCGCCTGGCGCTGAAATCTGCCGTGCTGTGCACGGCTTGACAAAGCTCCAAATTCGGCGAAAATGGAGCATATGAAAACCATCCCTCGGATGATTGAGCCCCGCGTCCGCCATGCGCTGGGTCGGCAAAAATCCGTGCTGCTGCTCGGGCCGCGCCAAACGGGCAAGACGACGTTGGTGGAGAAGCTGAAGCCCGATCTGCTGCTGAATTTTCTCCGGCCGGAGGTGCGCCAGCGCTACGAGCGAGCGCCGCATCTGCTCGGCGCGGAAATCGAGGCGCTCGCCCCGAGGACGGGCGGACGCCGGCCGGCGATCGTACTCGACGAAGTGCAGCGCGTGCCCGAACTGATGAACGTCGTGCAGGACCTGGTGGACCGGCGACTGGCCCAGTTCGTTCTCACCGGTTCGTCCGCGCGCAAACTGCGGCGCGGCGGCGGCGTCAACCTGTTGCCGGGTCGGCTGCTGCCCTTGCGTCTCGACCCGTTGTCGCTTGCGGAGCGCGTCCCGACCACGCTAGAGGAAGCGCTGCTGTACGGCAGCTTGCCGGGCATCGCGCTTGCCGCCGATGACGCGGCGCGCGAGGAGGATTTGCGTGCCTACACAACCTTGTATCTGGAGGAAGAAGTTCGGGCCGAGGCGCTGGTGCGCAATCTGGGGACGTTCTCGCGTTTCCTGCAACTCGCGGCGCTAGAAGCCGGCAACATCAGCCATTTTCGCGGCATCGCGCAGGAACTCGGCGTGCCTCACACCACGGTCGCGGGCTACTACGAAATCCTGGAGGACTGTCTGATCGCGGAGCGGATTGAAGCGTTGTCGGAGAGTCGCACGCGCAAGAAGCTCACCAAATCGTCCCGCTTTCTGTTCTTCGACCTTGGCGTGCGCCGGGCCGCGGCCGAGGAAGGCCGTCGCCTGCCACCTCGCGTGCTGGGCGCGCTGTTCGAGCAGTTCGTCGGG
>JACPRN010000289.1 GCA_016189945.1 Betaproteobacteria bacterium | reverse complement strand
GTGCTGACGGGGTCGAACCGCCGACATTCGCCTTGTAAGGGCGACGCTCTACCAACTGAGCTAAGCACCCCTTCCACTGCATCGGGCCGGCCCGCGATGCGCCAAGGGCCCGAAAAGAAAGGGGCCCTAGTTTACTGCATCCTTGAGCGCCTTTCCAGCGCGGAACTTCGGCACTTTGGCCGCCTTGATCTTGATCGCCGCGCCGGTGCGCGGGTTGCGGCCGGTTCGCGCGGCCCGCTTGCCGACATAGAAAGTGCCGAACCCCACCAGCGTGACCATTCCTCCCTTTTTCAGCGCCGTCTTGATGGCGGTCACCGTGGCCTCGAGCGCCCGGCCTGCTGCGGCCTTCGATATGTCGGCCGACCTTGCGACGTTGTCGATGATGTCGATTTTGTTCACTGAATCTCCCCTACAGAATCTCGGTTAATGACGACCTGAACGGTTCCGGTCGGATCCTTGCACCCGCTCGCGCGCCGCAGCCGGAACGTTTCCTCACTACAAAAACAGTGATCGCATCTCGCAGTGTTCGCTCCCTGTTCGCACTTTATAGCAACCGCGAAACTTCCGTGTCAAGAAGATTGCTGACATAGGTCGAAGAAAAAAGCGGCCGCGCCCCTGTCCTTTGCCGGCGGAATCGCGCGCCGTTCAATGCGTGATCACGGTGGAGGACGCCGTGTCTTCCGCGGCCGGGGGCACCGCAGGCACCGCCGCGCTCGGCTTGAGCGGCTCAGGCTTGCGCTCCAACGCCAGCTCGAGCACCTGGTCGATCCACTTCACCGGAATAATATCCAGTCGATTCTTGATGTTGTCCGGAATTTCAACGAGATCCTTCACGTTCTCCTCGGGGATGAGAACGGTCTTGATCTCCCCGCGATGGGCCGCAAGCAGCTTTTCCTTCAGCCCGCCGATCGCCAGCACTTCGCCGCGCAGGGTGATTTCGCCGGTCATGGCCACTTCGGAGCGCACCGGAATCCCGGTGAGCACCGAAACCATGGCGGTACAGATGCCGCTGCCGGCGCTGGGGCCGTCCTTCGGCGTCGCGCCTTCGGGCAGATGGATATGGATGTCGTTCTTCTGGTAGAAGTCCTCCGCCACGCCGAGGCGCGCCGAGCGGTTGCGCACCACGGTGAGGGCGGCCTGGATCGACTCCTGCATCACCTCGCCGAGCTTGCCCGTGGTGATCATTTTGCCCTTGCCGGGCATGGTTACGGCCTCGATGGTGAGCAGTTCTCCGCCCACTTCGGTCCAGGCGAGTCCCGTGACCTGGCCCACCTGGTTCTTCTTTTCCGCGACGCCGTAGCTGTAGCGGCGCACGCCGAGGAATTTCTCCAGGTTCTTCGCCGTGACGGCCATCTTCTTCTGCGGCGCCTTGGTCACCAGCGTCTTCACCGCCTTGCGGCAGATCTTGGACAGCTCGCGCTCCAGGCTCCGCACGCCCGCCTCGCGGGTGTAATAGCGGATGATGTCGCGGATGGCCGACTCGGCGACCAGCAACTCGTCCTTCTTCAGCCCGTTGTTCTTCATCTGCTTGGGCAAAAGATAGCGCTGCGCGATGTTGATCTTCTCGTCCTCGGTGTAGCCCGAGAGCCGGATCACCTCCATGCGGTCGAGCAGCGCCGGCGGAATATTGAGCGTGTTCGCCGTGGCGACGAACATGACCTCCGACAGGTCGTACTCGACTTCGACATAGTGGTCGGTAAAGGTGTGGTTTTGCTCCGGGTCGAGGACTTCGAGCAATGCCGAGGACGGGTCGCCGCGAAAGTCCATGCCCATCTTGTCCACTTCATCGAGCAGGAAGAGCGGATTCCTCACGCCGACCTTGGTCATGTTTTGCAGGATCTTGCCCGGCATCGAGCCGATGTAGGTACGCCGGTGGCCGCGGATCTCCGCCTCGTCGCGCACCCCGCCAAGGGACATGCGCACGAACTTGCGGTTGGTCGCGTGCGCGATCGACTGGCCGAGGGACGTCTTTCCGACCCCCGGGGCGCCCACCAGGCACAGTATCGGCGCCTTGACCTTGTCGACGCGGCTCTGCACCGCGAGGTATTCGACGATCCGCTCCTTGACCTTCTCCAGACCGTAGTGGTCGCGGTCGAGGATCTTTTCGGCGGCGCCGATGTCGCGCGAAATCTTGCTGCGCTTCTTCCACGGAAGGTTGACGAGGGTCTCGACGTAATTGCGCACCACCGTCGCCTCGGCCGACATCGGCGACATGAGCCGCAATTTCTTCAATTCGGCCTCGGCCTTCTTGCGCGCCTCCTTGGGCATGCGCGCGGCCTTGACGCGCTTGTCCATCTCTTCCAGGTCCGCGCCTTCCTCGCCCTCGCCCAGCTCCTTCTGGATCGCCTTGACCTGCTCGTTCAGGTAATACTCGCGCTGGCTTTTTTCCATCTGCCGCTTGACGCGGCCGCGGATGCGTTTTTCGACCTGCAGGATGTCGATCTCGGTCTCAAGCTGCGAAAGCAGGTGCTCCAGGCGCGCCTTGACATCGAACATCTCCAGCACCTGCTGCTTCTGCTCGAGTTTCAGCGGCAGGTGCGCGGCAATGGTGTCGGCAAGCCTGCCGGCTTCCTCGATCCCGGCAAGCGAAGTGAGAATCTCCGGCGGGATCTTCTTGTTCAGCTTGACGTACTGGTCGAACTGGGCGACGAGCGCCCGGCGCATCGCCTCGACCTCGGTGGACTCGACCCCATCGAGCGGGATCGGCACCGCGTCGGCCACGTAATGGGTGCGCTGATCGGTGACCGAATCGATCTGCGCGCGCTGGCTCCCCTCGACCAGGACTTTGACCGTGCCGTCGGGGAGCTTGAGCATCTGCAGGATGTTCGAGATGCAGCCGATCTTGTACAGATCCTCGGCTGCGGGCTCGTCCTTGGCGGCCGATTTCTGCGCCACCAGCAGGATGTTCTTGCCGGATTCCATCGCGATTTCCATCGCCTTGATCGACTTGGGCCGTCCGACGAACAGGGGTATGACCATGTGGGGGAATACCACCACGTCACGCAGGGGCAAGAGCGGGAATTCGATCATGTCTGCGGTATGCTCGGGATGACTTGCCATTTTGCACCCCTAAGGGTATCGACGAATATAGGATACTGGGGATGTCGCAGCCAAAATTCAAGCGCCGAAACTGCCCCGCGCAACTCCCCGAGCCGGCCCGGGCTCACGCCGAGCCGGCGACTTTCTGCTGGTCGGCGTAAATCAGCAGCGGCTTTCCGTCGCCGACGATCATCGCTTCATCGACCACGACCTTGGACAGGTTCTCCATGGTGGGGAGGTCGAACATGGTATCGAGGAGCACCTGCTCGAGGATCGAGCGCAAGCCCCGGGCCCCGGTCTTGCGCGCGAGCGCCTTGTGCGCGATCGCCTGCAGCGCCTGGGCTCGCACCTCGAGGTCGACCCCCTCCATGGCGAAGAGCTTGTAGTACTGCTTGATGAGGGCGTTCTTGGGCTCGGTCAGGATCTGGATCAGCGCGTCCTCGTCCAGTTCCTCGAGGGTGGCCACCACGGGAAGCCGGCCGACGAATTCCGGGATGAGGCCGTACTTGAGCAGGTCCTCGGGTTCCACGGTCTTGAGCACCTCGCTGATGTCCTTGCCGCTCTGCAGGCTGCGCACGTCGGCGGAAAAGCCGATACCGCTTTTTTCCGAGCGGCTGCGGATGATCTTTTCCAGACCGTCGAACGCGCCTCCGCAGATGAAGAGGATATTCGTCGTGTCCACCTGAACGAAATCCTGGTTCGGATGCTTGCGTCCCCCCTGCGGCGGAACCGAAGCGATCGTTCCCTCGATCAGCTTCAGGAGCGCCTGCTGCACCCCTTCGCCCGAAACGTCGCGCGTGATCGAGGGGTTGTCGGATTTTCGGGAAATCTTGTCGATCTCGTCGATGTAGACGATGCCGCGCTTGGCCTTGTCGACGTCGTAATCGCAGTTCTGCAGCAGCTTCTGGATGATGTTCTCGACGTCCTCGCCGACGTAGCCCGCTTCGGTGAGGGTAGTCGCATCGGCGATCACGAAGGGCACGTTCAAGAGCCGCGCTAAGGTCTGCGCGAGCAGCGTCTTGCCCGAGCCCGTCGGGCCCACCAGGAGGATGTTCGATTTCGCGAGTTCGACCTCGTCGGTCTTCGAGAGGTGCTTGAGCCGCTTGTAGTGGTTGTAGACCGCGACCGAGAGGATCTTCTTCGCCTGTTCCTGACCGATCACGTATTCGTCCAGGATCTCGCAGATCTCGTGCGGCGTGGGCAGGTCGGATTTGGCGGTCTTCGCTCCCTTGTCCGTTGCGCTTTCCTCGCGGATGATGTCGTTGCACAGCTCGATGCACTCGTCGCAGATGAACACCGACGGGCCGGCGATGAGCTTGCGCACCTCGTGCTGGCTCTTGCCGCAAAAGGAACAATAAAGGAGTTTTTCGCCGCCGGATTTTTCGCTCATAGTGACGCCCCCAGGCCGTTATGCGCCGGCCTCCGCGCGGGAGACGAGCACCTTGTCGACGAGGCCGTACGCGACGGCTTCATCGGCGGAAAGAAAATTGTCGCGGTCGGTATCGCGGGCGATCCTCGCCACGTCCTGTCCGCTGTGCTTGGCCATGATCTCGTTGAGCCGCTGCTTCAGGTAGAGGATTTCCTTGGCGTGGATCTCGACGTCGGAGGCCTGCCCCTGGAACCCGCCCATCGGCTGGTGGATCATGACGCGCGAATTGGGCAGGCAGTGGCGCTTGCCCGTGGCCCCCGCGCAAAGCAGCAGCGCGCCCATGCTCGCCGCCTGTCCCACGCACAGCGTCGAAATGTCGGGCTTGACGAACTGCATGGTGTCGTAGATCGCAAGTCCCGCCGACACCGACCCGCCGGGCGAGTTGATGTAGAAGTAGATGTCCTTGTCCGGGTTTTCCGACTCGAGGAACAGGAACTGGGCGACGATCAGGTTCGCCGTTCCCTCGTCCACCGGCCCGACCAGGAACACCACGCGCTCCTTGAGCAGCCGGGAGTAGATGTCGTAGGCGCGTTCACCCCGCCCGCTCTGCTCGATGACCATCGGCACCAGACCCAGGCCCCGCGCGTCCTGCGCGGAGGCTTGCGGCCCGGAGGCGTGCAGCGTGTGTGGAGACTGCCAGATCATGCCGCCGCCTCCGTTGCGCTGCCGCAACATCTCGCGCCGCGCTGTCGGCGGCTGGCGGCAATCGCCGCCGGTCGCATCCCCAGTGGGGCGCCGGCGAAGCGCCCGTGCCTGCGAAGCTGCACAGCGGAGCCGGCGCAATGCGGCGCGTCCGCTGCGCACGTTCCGAGGCGCAACGCTTCCGCGCCGCCCTGCTTCCTGTTCATGCCGCTCTTCCCATCAACTCGTCAAAGCTGACCACCTTGTCCTCGACCTTGGCGTGATCGAGAACCCATTTGACGACATTGGACTCGAGCGCGAGGCCCTGAAACTCCGACAGCCGCTGCGGCTCGGAATAAAGCCATTTTACCACCTCGCCCGGCTTGTCGTAGCTCTGTGCATGCTCCTCGACCAGCTCGCGCACGTGCTCCGCGGTGGCCGCGATTCCGTTCGATTTGACCAGTTCGCCGACGATCAGACCGAGCGCCACGCGGCGCTTGGCCTGGGCTTCGAACATCTCCGGATTGAAGGGAAGCTTGTCGGTCTTGATGCCGCGGCCCTCGAGCTCGGCGCGCGCCGCCCGCGCCATGTTCTGCAATTCGATGTCGATCAGCGACCTGGGCAGATCGAGCGGGGTCGCGTCCACCAGCGCCTGCATGGATTTCTGCTTGAGGTCGTTGTGCACGCGCTTTTTCACCTCGCGCTCCACGTTCGCCTTCACTTCTTCGCGCATTTTCGCGAGGTCGCCGTCAGGCACCCCCAACACCTTGGCGAATTCGGCGTCAACCGCCGGCAGTTTCGGCTCTTCGACCTTCTTCATGGACACCGTGAAGCTGGCGCTCTTGCCGGCGACGTCCTTGGCCGCATAATCGGCCGGGAAAGCGATCGTAAACGCGCCCGACTGCCCCGCAGCGAGGTCCTTGAGATGGTTCTCGAACTCCGGCAGCATGTGGCCCTCGCCCAGCACCAGCGCAACGTCGATGCCGTTGCCGCCGGGAAACTCCGCGCCGTCGATGGTGCCGGCAAAATCGATCGTCACCCGGTCGCCAGGTTGCGCGCCGCGCCCGATTTCGTCGAATTTCACCCGCTGCTTGCGCAGGATCTCGATGGTCTTGTCCACCTCCGCTTCGCCGACGGCGAGCGCCGGCCGCTCGATCCTGATCGCGCCCAGATCGCCGACTTTGAATTCGGGATAGACCTCGAAAGTCGCGCTGAAGGAAAGCTGCTCGGCGTCCCCCTCGGCGTCCCCCGGCTCGATGTGCGGGTAGCCCGCAACCCGCAGATTCTGTTCGCGAATCGCCTCATCGAAGGCTTTTCGTACGGCTTCGCCGATGACTTCGGAGCGCACCTGCGGCCCGTATTGCTGCTGCACGATTTTCATCGGCACTTTTCCCGGGCGAAAACCGTGCATGCGCACGGTCTGCGACAGCTTCTTCAGCCGCTCCGACACCTCGCGGTCGATGTCCTTGGCCGGCACAGCCATGGTCAAGCGCCGCTCAAGCTGGCCCAACGTTTCCAGATTTGTCTGCATGCTCACTCTGCCTGCCGGCGGCGCGTGGTGCGAAGGAAGGGACTCGAACCCCCATGCCTTACGGCGCTGGAACCTAAATCCAGTGCGTCTACCAATTCCGCCACCTTCGCGGGAAGGTCCGCGGCGGACCTTTCAACGCGGACGCATTGTACTCCAAAGCCCCTATACTGTCAGTATTCGACACCGCGAAGTACTTGAAAAATCAAAGGAACCTAAGCGTAGGTTGAGCGCTCCAACCGTCTCAAGGTCCAATGCCGCAAAAGCATTACGAAAACTTTCCGGTCGCCTCGTTCTTGCTGCCGGCACCCCTGCGCCGCCCCGTATCCGTAATCTATCGCTTCGCCCGCAACGCGGACGACTTCGCCGACGAAGGCGCCCTGGCGCCCGAAGAGCGGCTGCGGCTCCTGGATCAATATCGGACGGAATTGCGCGTCCTGCAGCAGAATCGGGAGCCCCGATCGCCGCTATTCGAATCGCTGGCGACGGTCATCCGGGCCTATGACCTGCCTTTCGAGCCGTTTTTCGATCTCCTCGATGCGTTCGCGCAGGATGTCAACAAGCGGCGCTACGCCCATTTCGGCGAGGTGATGGATTATTGCCGGCGCTCCGCCGATCCCGTGGGCCGGCTGATGCTCCACCTCTACGGCGCGGCGCTGAAGGAGCACGTCGCCTGGTCCGATTCAATCTGTTCCGCGTTGCAACTCACCAATTTCTGGCAGGATGTCGCCATCGACTATCGCAAGGACCGCATTTACCTGCCGCAGGATGACATGGCCCGGTTCGGCGTCACGGAAAGCCAGATTGCCGCGCAGGACGCAGGCGGCGGCTGGCCGGACCTGCTCGCCTTCGAGATCGGCCGCACGCGCGCGATGCTACAATCGGGCGCGCCGCTGGCGAAGCGCCTGCCGGGCCGAATCGGAATGGAGCTATGCATGATCGTGCAAGGCGGCCTGCGGATCCTGGAAAAGCTCGAAGGAGTGCGCGGCGACGTATTCCGGCGGCGGCCGGTGCTGCGCCCCTGGGACTGGCCGATGATGTTCGCCCGCGCGGCGCTGACGCGATGACCCCAGACGAATACTGCCATCAAAGAGCATCGCAGAGCGGTTCCTCCTTTTATTACTCGTTCCTTTTCCTGCCGCCGGAACGCAGGCGGGCGATCACGGCGCTGTACGCTTTCTGCCGCGAAGTCGACGACGCGGTGGACGAACCCGGCGATCCGCAGGTCGCCAAGGCGCGGCTCGACTGGTGGCGCGATGAAGTGAAGCAGCTCTATGCGGGGCGCCCGCAGCATCCGGTGACGCGCGCCCTGCGTCCCGCGCTGGAGGCATTCGGCATCCGCGAGCAGCATCTGGCGGAGATACTCGACGGCATGGCGATGGACCTCAGCCAGAACCGCTACCCCGAATTCGCCGGACTCCGGCTCTACTGCCACCGCGTCGCCGGGGTCGTCGGTCTGCTGGCGGCGAAGATTTTCGGCTACGCCAATCCGAAGACGAGCGAGTACGCCGAAAAACTGGGGCTCGCTTTCCAGCTCACCAACATCATCCGCGATGTCGGCGAGGACGCGCGCAAGAACCGGATCTATCTCCCCCTGGACGAGATGAGCCGCTTCAACGTGGCCGCTGCCGACATACTCAACCGGCGGCACACCGAGAGCTTTGCGCGCCTGATGGAGTTCCAGGCCGAACGCGCCGAGCGCTGCACGGATGAAGCGCTGGCGGCGCTGCCCGAAGAGGACCGCCGCGCGCAACGGCCGGGGCTGATCATGGCGGCGATCTACCGCAACCTGCTCGAGGAAATCCGCAGCGACGGCTACCGCGTGCTCGAACGGAGGACCTCGCTCACCCCCTTGAGGAAGCTCTGGATCGCCTGGAAGACCTGGGTCACCGCGTGAGGCCGGCCCCGGTCGCGGTGATCGGGGCGGGCT
>JACPRN010000279.1 GCA_016189945.1 Betaproteobacteria bacterium | reverse complement strand
GGTCGAGGCGGCGACGATGATGCCGATGAGCTCGGGCAAGGCGCCGAGATCGGCAGCAAAGGTGGGGAGCACCGGGCTTCGCGCCATCTGGTAGCCGAGCCGCGAAAGCAGGCTTGCGAACACGATGGCGACGAATGCGTTCATGCGAACGATCCGAGCGTCCCATTCAGATGGCGCCGCTTTTCTTCAGCACCTCGGCCACCGAGCGCGCGAGCTCCGCGTAGCCCTTGGCGTTGGGGTGCACGAGGTCGGACTTCAGCTCGTTGTCGCGCATGATTCTCTTCAGCGCCGCGGCCTCCAGAGGAATGCGAAACTCGGCGGCGATCTCCTCGTAAAAGTCCGGAGGTGAGGGTAACAGGCCGGGCTTGGGCACCGCGACGAGCAGTACGGCCACGCCCTTGTCGCGCGCGGTGCGCACCATCGCACGGATGTTGTCCGCGGCCCGCTTTTCATCGAGCTTGCGCAGGAAATCATTGCCGCCCTCGCAGATGATCACCAGTTGCGGCCGGTAGTAGTCGAGCATCTCGGGAAGGCGGGCCAGTCCGGCGGCGCTGGTCTCGCCGGGCACACCGGCGCTTTCGACCTTGCGCGCGATGAGCGAAGCGAGCATGGAGGGATAGCTCTGGACGGCGTTCGCGCCGGTGCCCGCGGTAATGCTGTCGCCGAACGCGAGCACCACGGCGTCCGATGCGAGCGGCGCAAGCTTGGGCGCCGAGCCGCCGCAGGCGCCGAGCAGCGCGGCGAGCAACGCCAGGCTGACTGCAGCCCGAATTAGCCGCATGCGCACCTTATACGAAACCGGATTTCTTCCCGGAATCGCCAATGAGTAAAATGATCTTTTGCCATTGTAGCCTTTCGCCGCTCGGAGTTTCATGGAAATATTCCTGCCGATTGCGCACATGGACGTCAACATCGCGCTCATCGCATCCTATGGGGCGCTGGTCGGCTTTCTCTCGGGCTTGGTCGGGGTGGGCGGGGGGTTTCTGATCACGCCGCTCCTGATCTTCACCGGCGTTCCTCCGATCGTCGCAGTCTCCAGCGGCGCAGCGCAGATCGCGGGCACCGCCTCCGGCGCAAGCTACCTGCAATGGCGTCACGGCAACATCGACTTCAAGATGGCGCTCCTCCTCGCGATCGGCAGTTGGGCCGGCGGAGCGTGCGGTGTCCTCGCGGCGCGGTTGCTGGTGCGCGAAGGTCATTTCGGCAACGTGGTCATGTTTCTCTATGTTGTCCTGCTCGGCATCATCGGGGCCGGCATGCTGATCGAATCGCTGCGCGCCGTCGTTCGGCGCGCGGCGCCCGCCGCAGCCGCTGCGCGCAGCGCCACCGCGCCCGGATCGCCGCCGCGGACCGAGCGCCTGCGCTGGCAAACGGACTTCCCGGTCTCGGGGGTGCGCCTGCCGGCGGCGGCGCCGCTCGCCTTGGGCGGGGCTGCCGGCATTCTCACCTCGCTGATGGGCGTCGGCGGCGGATTCATCATGGTGCCGACGATGCTCTACCTCCTTAGGATGCCGACCAGGATCGTGGTCGGCACATCCACTTTTCAGTTGCTTTTCACCACCGCGGCGGTGAGCGTCATGCAAGCCGGCATCAATCATTCGGTCGATCCGTTGCTGGCAGGCATTCTGATCCTCGGCTCGGTGTTCGGAACCAGACTGGGCGCATGGCTCGGCGCGCGCCTGCCGGGGGAGAAACTCCGCCTCATCCTTGCGCTGGTGGTGGTGGCGGTGGCAGTCAAGATGACCCTGGCGCTGGTCATTGCACCCAGCGAGCCCTACGAGATGAGCATCGAGGTGCATTGATGCGTCGCTGGCTATGTCTTCTCGTCGTCTTGCCGGCCTGGATGGCCGCGATTCAGTCCAGGGCTGGCGAACCCCTGGTGGTGGTTCCGGAAAAGGACCAAGTGGACATCACGACGGACTTTGCCGGGACCGAATTCAAGGCAGTGGGAGCGATTGAGGGTGCGGGCGATTTGATCATCAAGGTAGTCGGGCCGCAGCAGGAGGTGACGCTCTCGCGCCAGATCAAGCTCGGGCCTTTCTGGATGGGCGGCGACAGGGTCAGGGTGGCCGGGGCGCCGAGCGTGTTATTGCTCTATGCGACGCGGCCGATCGCTTCGCTTCTGTCGCGGGCCGACCAGGAGAAGCACGGACTGCTGCTCGAGGGCGCGACGGTGCGCATCGAGCCCCAACTGCAGGCGCATGCGGCAGAAGACTGGCGCAAGGCTTTTTTCCGCCTCAAGGAGAAGCGGGGGGATTACCGCGAGGATGATCGCGCGATCAAGATGTTCGGAAAACGGCTGTTCATCGCGACGCTGCCCCTGCCAAGCGATATTCAGGTCGGGACCTTCAGCGTGGAGACCCTGCTGGTGCGATCCGGCAGGGTGGTCGGGCGCGACGTCGCCCGTTTCAGAGTGCGCCTGGCCGGGTTGGAACGCTGGGTCTGGAATGCGGCGCACGACCACGCTTGGGCTTTCGGTGTCCTGTTCACCCTTGCAGCCATGGCGCTGGGGGTTCTCCTGAACGCCATTCCGTACCGCAGGGCGCGGCATGCGCGCCCTTGAGTGCAAGCCGGGCCGCGCGAGAGCGATCTCAACGCCTCGAGGCCAGCGGCTCTCGCGCAACGTCTTGTGCCGAATCGGGCTCAGAGCAACGCGCTCGCAATCCCGCCACGGCGGCGGCGTCGGTCGGATAGATGTTCTCCGCGCCGAGCAGCCCCGCCAGTCCGGTGCGTTCCATCACCTCGAGGACCTGTTTCTTCGCCGCGCTCAGCGCCAGCGTGATCCCGTTCTCCTTCAGCCGCAGGGCGAGATTGCGCAGCAGCTCGACCCCCGTCGCATCGAGCTCGTTCATGCCGCCTGCGGCAATCAGCATGAATTGCACCCGCGGCGAATCGCGCTCGACCTTGAGCACCGCCTCCTCGAAATGCGAGGCAGTGACGAAGGTGAGCGAGGCGTCGATGCGGATAATGCGCACTCTTGGGTGGATCGGCGGCAGGCCGAAACGGGCGGCATCGCGCAGCGTGCCGTCGGGGTGCAGCCCGGCGGTGACGATGCGCGGGCGCATTCCCCGGTACAGGTGGAGCGCGAGCGAAAGGATGATGCCCGTGAGAATTCCGTTCTGGATATTGGGCGCGAATACCAGAGTGGCGACAAAGGTTGCAGCCGCGGCGATACCATCGTCGCGGCTTGCGCGCCAGGCTTTGGCGAAGCTGCGCAGATTGATCAGGCCGAACAGTGCGAGCATGACGATTGCGGCGAGGACGGACTTGGGCAGGTGGTACAGGTACGGCGTGAGGAACGCGATCGTCAGCAGGACGAAAACCGCGCACGCGACGGAGGCCAGTCCCGTTCGAGCGCCCGAGGCGAGGTTGAGCGCCGAGCGCGAGAACGAGCCGCTCACCGGCATCGTGCCGCTCGCTGCCGCTGCGATTTTGGCCAGGCCCTGGCCGACGAGTTCCCGGTTTTCGTCCCAGACGGCGCGCGTCTTGGCGGCGATCACCTTGCAGCTCGAGGCGGCTTCCATGAAGGAGATGAGCGCGATCACGAACGCCGCCGGAAGCAGATCGCGCACGATCGGCCATTCGATCTCGGGCATCACCGGGCGCGGGAGCCCTTGCGGAATCGCTCCCACGACGCGCCCGCCGTGCTCTGCGAAGCCGATGGCATAGCTCACCCAGGTGAGCAGTGCGACCGCGAGCAGGACACCGGGGGCCTTCGGCACAAAGCGCCGGAATGCGAGCAGCAGCGCGAGGGCGCAGACCCCCAACGCAAGCGAGAGATAATGGATATCGGGCGAATCGTGCAGGCCCTGCCACATGTCGAGCAGGAAATGATCGCCCTGCCTGAGCGAAAAACCGAGCAATTCCGGAACCTGGGACAGGGTGATGAGGATCGCTGCGGCATTCAGGAAACCCATCAGCACCGGATGCGAGAGCAGGTTGAGCAACACGCCGAGCCGCATGAGGCCGAAGGCAAGCTGCAGCGCCCCGGAGAGCAACGCGAGCACGACCACATAAGCGACGTAGTGGCCGCTGCCGGTCTGCGCGAGCGGCGCGACGCTTGCCGCGGTGAGAAGCGAAGTCAACGCGACCGGGCCGGTCGACAACTGCGCCGAAGAGCCGAACAGGGCTCCGACGATGCAGGGAAGAAGGGCTGCGTACAGGCCGTAGTACGCCGGAATGCCGGCGAGCTGGGCGTAGGCGAGGGCCTGCGGGATTCCGACCAGCGCGACTGTCGCGCCGGCGATGAGGTCCGCCCTGAGCGACTCCGGCGTCGGGCGCGGCCAGGCCAGAAAGGGAAGAATCCTTGTCAGCATCTTACCCAGTACCGAAAAACGCATCGCTCTCGTACCGCGCACAGCGCACGAAAGTCAGCGACCCTGGCTTCTATTTGGTTTTCCATGATCTCCACGTTCCTGAGCAGTTGCTCGCAACTGCTCAGGAACGTGGAGACTGACAACGGCAGAATCAGCACCGCTGGCTCCGAATCGCTCCGCTTCGAGAAGAACCCATGTTAGCAAAAAGGCCGCGGGCTCTTCGCTCAATCCAGCTTTCGCATTGACCGCCCTCTCGGCGTGCGCTTATCCTTCCCCTCTTTTTTGCGGGGGGACAATGTCCGTGAGCCGGTGGCATTCGCCGATGGTCGTTCTCGTGTGCGGGAGCGTGCTCCTGTCGATCACGCTGGGCATCCGGCACACCTTCGGCCTTTTCCTGCAGCCGATGAGCATGGATCACGGCTGGGGCCGCGAAGTGTTCGGCTTGGGCGCGGCGCTGATGAATCTGCTCTGGGGCCTGTCGCAGCCTTTCACCGGGATGCTTGCGGACCGCTTCGGCGCCGTGCGCGTGCTGTTTATCGGCGGCATCCTCTATACCGCGGGCGTCCTGTGCATGGCAACCGCCACGACGCCGCTCGTGTTCGTGTTGGGCGTGGGCGTGCTGGTCGGGTTGGGGATGAGCGCCGCCACCTTCAGCACCGTGTTCGGCGCTTTCGGCCGCAACTTCCCCCCCGAGAAGCACAGCATGGTGCTCGGCATCGGCAGCGCCGCGGGCTCGGTGGGCCAGTTCGCGCTGCTGCCGCTTGCGCTCGCGATCATCACCTGGCAGGGATGGTTTACCGGGCTGCTCGTGCTGGCAGCGCTGGCGGCGCTGGTCGCGCCGCTGTCGCTGGGCGTTCACGACCAGGGCTACGGCTCGCAGCCCCAGGCGAGCGGCCTAACGCTCACCGAAGCGCTGCGCGAGGCCTTTGCGCAGCGCGGCTTCTGGCTGCTCACGCTGGGATACTTCACCTGCGGGTTTCAGATCGTCTTCATCGGCACGCATTTTCCCGCCTTCCTGCTTGACCGCGGACTCACGGCGGCCGACGGAACCGTCGCCCTGGCGCTCATCGGGCTGTTCAATATTCTCGGCTCATGGGGCGCGGGCTGGCTCGGCAGCCGCTTTCCGAGAACGTACCTGCTCGCAGCGATCTATGCCTCGCGCGGCCTGGCGATCATCGCGCTGCTCGCTTTTCCGCTCACCTCCTGGTCGGCCTATGCGTTCGGCGCGGTGCTCGGTTTCGGTTGGCTCGCGACAGTGCCGCTCACCACCGGCGTGGTCGCGGGCATGTTCGGCGTCAAGCACCTCGCGATGCTCTCGGGGCTGGTGTTTCTCTCGCACCAGGTCGGCGGGTTCTTCGGCGGCTGGTTGGGCGGCTACCTGTTCGACGCGACCGGCTCCTATCAGGTGGTGTGGATGATCGCCATCGCCCT
>JACPRN010000283.1 GCA_016189945.1 Betaproteobacteria bacterium | reverse complement strand
CGTGCGGGGCCTCGTCGTAGCCCATGACGCCGAGCGCGCGCAGCACCGTCACCCCGGGGGCATCGCGCGGGATGAGAATCATCGACTGCTGCACGTGCCTGGCGGCCTGCGGATCGGTCTTGCCCATGAAGATGAAGATCTTGCAGCGCGGGTCGGGCGCTCCCGACAGCCACCACTTGCGGCCGTTGACGAGGTAATCGCCGCCCGCGCGCACGATGCTCGCCTGCACGTTGGTCGCATCCGACGAGGCCACATCGGGCTCGGTCATGGCAAAACAGGAGCGGATGCGGCCGTCGGCGATCGGCTCGAGCCAGGTCTTCTTCTGCTCCTCGTTGCCGTAGCGGATGAGGGTTTCCATGTTGCCGGTGTCCGGGGCGTTGCAGTTGAACACCTCCGGGGCCCAGTACACGCGGCCCATGATCTCGCACAGCGGCGCGTACTCCAGGTTGCTCAGCTCGCCGCCGTGGCTCTTGGGCCAGAACAGGTTCCACAGCCCTTCGGCGCGCGCTTTCGCTTTCAGCTCCTCGATGAGCTTGAGCGGCACCCAGGGGTTGCCCTTGTCGCGGTTGGCCGCGACTTCGTCGCGATGGCGCTTCTCGTTCGGATAGACGTTGTCATCCATGAAGCGCTGCACCTTGCGCTGCAGCCCGATAACCTTCTCCGAATAGGCGAAATCCATGCGTTCCTCTCAGTTGACTTTCTGCGCGTACTGCCAGCCCAGCTCGGCAAGCGGGCGCGCGCGCTTGCCGGCCTCGAGCGCCTGCTCGCTCGCGGCGATGCCCTCCAGCGCCCGTTTCATGATCCCCTGCAGGATCGCCGCAATGCGAAACAGATTGTAGGCAAGATAGAAATTCCAGTTGTCGATGTGCTCGCGCCCGGTGCGGCGGCAATACCCGGCGATGTATTCGCGCTCGCCCGGGATGCCGAGGACGGCGAGATCGAGCCCGCCGATGCCGCGGAAGCGCCCGGGCGGGATGTGCCAGCTCATGCAGTGGTAGGAAAAATCCGCCAGAGGATGGCCAAGGGTGGAGAGTTCCCAGTCGAGGATCGCCAATACGCGCGGCTCGCTCGGATGAAACACGAGGTTGTCCAGGCGATAGTCGCCGTGCACGATGGTGGTTTCCTCTCCCGCGGGAACATGCCCCGGGAGCCAGGCGATGAGATTGTCCATCGCCTCGATCCTCTCGGTTTCCGAGGCTTGGTACTGCCTGGACCAGCGGCCGATCTGGCGCGCAAAGTAATTGCCCGGCTTGCCGTAGTCGGCGAGCCCGATTGCGGCAAAGTCGACCCGGTGCAGCGCGGCGATGACGCGATTCATCTCGTCGTAGATCGCAGCGCGCTCGGGTTTGCTCATGCCCGGCAGCGACTGGTCCCAGAGCACCCGCCCATCGACGCAGTCCATGACGTAGAAAGCGCGTCCGATGACGCTCTCGTCCGCGCACAGGCACCAGGTTCCCGGCACAGGAATGCCGGTGCCGCCGAGCGCGGTGATGATACGGTACTCGCGCTCCACCGCGTGCGCCGAGGGCAGGAGCTTCGCCACCGGGCCGGGTTTCGAGCGCATCACGTAACGCCGGCCGCCGGCGCTCAAGCGGTAAGTCGGATTGGACTGCCCGCCCTTGAACTGCTCGACCTCGAGCGGTCCCGAAAACCCGGGCACATGCTCGCGTAAATAACGCTCCAGCACCGCTTCGTCGAAGCGATGGCGCTCCTGCACGGGCATGGTGCCGACAAATTGCTCGTTCATGGATAGTGGGTCCGGCGCGTGAGCGGGCCCGCTCTGCGCGTCATTGCGGCCATGCTAGCACGGGCCGCGGCGCAACCGCGCCAGCCTAGTACGTCGGCCTGCTCTTGAAATATTCGAAGCGGTCGATCGAGCGCAGCTTCAGCTCGCGCAGATCGACGCCCTGCAGCATCCTGAGCGGCACCTCGACCCCCGCGCTGCCCAACGCCCAGACCTTGCGGTACAGGTCTTCGTGCGTGCTCACCGATGCGCTTCCGACCCCGATCACGATGTCGCCCGCCTTGACCCCGGCGCGATCGGCCGGGCCCTCGGGCGAAACGCGCGTCACGAACAGCCTGCCCTGCACCGGTTCGGTCGCCAGGCCGAGCCACGGGCGCGGGGGCTCCGAGCGCTTGCCGCGCGCGATCAGGTCGGGGAGGATCGGCTTCAGGATGTCGATCGGCACGAACATGTTCCCGGGGAGCGGCTGTCCCGGGTGGAGCGTGTCGCGCACCAGCAGCGATCCGATGCCGACCAGTTTTCCGTCGTGGTTCACCAGCGCCGCGCCCGCCCACTTCAGTATCGGCGGCGTGGTGAAGATCGCGCTGTCGAGCAGGTATTCCCAGCTCCCGGTGAACTGGCGCTTGGCGACAACGTAGGCGATGCTCGCTTCCTCGCGCCCGCCCGAGGGCAGAACCATCACCGGCTCGCTCGCCTCGAGGCGCGCCGAGTCCCCGAGCGCCATCGGCTTGACCTTCAGCGGCGCGCTCGCGCGCAGCAGCGCGAACCCGCTCTGGTGATCGTATGCCGCCAGCGTCGCGGCCACGGTGCGGCTGTCCTGGGTGGTCACCTCGATCGAATCGGCCTCCATGACGATGTAGCCGATGGTCAGGATGTGGTCCTTGTCGTCGATGACCACGCCGGTGCCCTCGCGCGAACTGCCGAGAGTTTCATTCGAGCGCGCGCCGGGAATCCCCTTCATTTTCACCCGAACGATCGCCGAAAGCGTTTCTTCGGCGGCGCGCTCGCTGGTGCGCGCTTCATCCCCGGATTCTTGCGCCTTGGCGCGGCCGGGCGGCTCCTCCGCGGCAGGCGCTTGCGCGGCAAGCGCGACGAACGATAGCAGCATCAGCGACGCGAAGCGCACGAGGTTCATGACAACCTCCTCAGACGCGGAGTTATTGCACTCCCATTGTGCATTAAATAGGAATGATTTCCAGCATGTCAAGGCGTGAAACCCCGCGCTTGCGATGGGGCCATTGCCCCGACGATCCGCGCGCGGTTCAGCTAGGCTAGAATCCGCCCCTCCCACCCGATGAACATCGCCGCCGAGAAAGCCATGACATTGCCAGAAACCATGCACGCCGTCGAAATCACCCAGCCCGGGAAACCCGAAGTGCTCAAACTGGGAACGCGGCCCATGCCGCAGCCGAGGCCGGGCGAAGTGCTGATCAAGGTTGAAGCCGCAGGAGTCAACCGGCCCGATGTCCTGCAGCGCATGGGCCACTATCCGCCCCCGCCGGGTGCATCGGACATCCCCGGACTGGAAGTCGCCGGCACGGTGGTCGCGCTGGGCGAAGGCGTGACGAGCTGGAAAGTGGGCGATGCGGTGTGCGCCCTGGTGAGCGGCGGCGGCTACGCGGAATACTGTGCGGCGCCCGCTCCCCAATGCCTGCCCATCCCCGAGGGACTGGTGCCGATCCAGGCCGCCGTCCTTCCGGAGACATTCTTCACCGTATGGACCAACGTGTTCGATCGCGCGCGGCTTGCGCCGGGGGAAACCCTGCTCGTGCAGGGCGGCGCCTCGGGTATCGGGGTTGCGGCGATCCAGATGGCCAGCGCCCTCGGCCACCGTGTGTTCGTCACCGCCGGCACGCCGGAAAAGTGCCGCGCCTGCGAGCTGCTCGGCGCCGAGCGCGCCATCAACTACAAGAGCGAAGATTTCGGCGCTGTGGCGAAGGAGCTTACCGGCGGCCGAGGCGTGGACGTGATCCTGGACATGGTCGGCGGCGACTACGTCGATCGCGAGCTGAAATGCCTTGCCGACGACGGCCGCATCGCGATCATCGCCATGCTTGGCGGGGCCAAGGCCACCGTCAGCCTGAACGAAATCCTGCGCCGGCGCCTGTCGATCACCGGTTCGGCGCTGCGGCCCCGGCCGATCGAGTTCAAGGGCGCGATCGCAAAGGCGTTGCGCGAGCGCGTCTGGCCGCTGATCGCCTCGGGCAAGATCCGGCCGATGGTCTTCGAGGCCTTTCCGCTGGATCAGGCCGCAAGCGCGCACGCCCTCATGGAGTCGGACAAGCACATCGGCAAGATCGCGCTCACGGTATGAAGATCGGCGCGCCTGCCGCGGACAGTGGCCCGGCGCTTTGCCCCGCGCTGCGAGTTCATCTATAGTCGAATAGGCGATCGGCGATCGAATCCATCGCCGTAAGGATTTGCCTGCCATCATGAACGGCCGCAACTACAAGCTGCTCGATTACCGTCTGCTCGCCAGGAGCGCGAAGCTCGAGGTCCCTTTCCAGTCCCACGAGCGGGTGCTGTTGGATTCGCCCGCATTGCGGGTGATGACCGACCTGCGCCAGGTTCCGGCGGCGACCATCGACGCCGATGCGCCGATGGATGTGGCGCACCGCTTCATGATCCGGCGCGGCGTGCGCCTGCTCCTCGTGACCGACGAGCACCGCCACGTCCTCGGCCTGATCACCGCCAACGACATTTCGGGGGAGCGGCCGGTGACCTTCGCCGTCGAGCGGGGCATCAGGCGCGAGGATATCCTGGTGCGCGACATCATGACCCCGCGCGAGAAACTCGAGGTCCTGCTCTATGACGAGGTCGCCACGGCCGAAGTCGGCCACATCGTCGCCACGCTGAAAGCGGCCGGCCGCCAGCACGCGCTGGTCGCCGACTCGGGCCGGGAGGGCTCAGGCGAAACCGTGCGCGGAATCTTTTCGCTGTCGCAGATCGCGCGCCAGTTGGGCGTCGCTCTGGCGTCGACGGAACTGGCGCACACGTTCGCCGAGATCGAAGCCGCCATCGCCCGCTAGGGGTCAGGTCTTGAATCTTGCAAGGAATGCAAGATTCAAGACCTGACCCCTTATCACGGAACGGTCCACAAGTAGATCGTCGCGTCCCCCCGGCGCACCGTTTTCTGCGGCGCCCAGGCTTTGCCCATGTCGAACCTGTGCGACACGATGCGTGCCCCTGCGGGCAGTTCGGCGAGAAGCTTGGGCAGCAGTCTCTGGTTGACTTCGGGTGACAGGTACAGCGTCACCACGGTCGCGCCGCGCAGATCGGCCTCGAACAGGTCGCCGCGGATGAAGCGCACGCGATCGGCGACGCCGGCGCGCAGGGCAGCCGCGCGCGCCATGCCGAGCGGATACGGATCCATGTCGATGCCCACGCCGCGAGCGCCGTAGCGCGCTGCGGCCGCGATCA
Organism: Betaproteobacteria bacterium; assembly: GCA_016189945.1. GTDB lineage: Bacteria > Pseudomonadota > Gammaproteobacteria > Burkholderiales > SG8-39 > JACQTO01. Next base: position 4,575 of record JACPRN010000283.1, on the reverse strand, counting down.
CGATGCGCCCGTCGCCGCAGCCCAGGTCGTAGACGACATCGCGCGCGCCCACCCCGGCAAGCTCGAGCATCGCGCCGACCGCATCCTCGCCGCTGACGACAAAGGGGACGTCGGGCAGGTGGGTCCACGCTTCGCCCGCGGTGATGATCGTGGGCTCGGGTTCCCCGAGCAGCGCGCAGCCGGGAAGCCCCGTCGCGGAGAACCCGAGCGCCATCGCGGCCAGGGCGCGCGCGCGCAAGCAAGATCCGCGGCCGCGATTCATTCGGGCGCAACCAGGAGGTGGCGCGGCGTATGCGCGTTGAGCGCCTTCAGCGAAGCGACAAGCAGCGCGAAAGGCAGGCCGTGGCACGCTTGCAGAGCGCGCGCGCGCGCCCTGAGTTCGCTCCAGGCGATCCGCGCAGGCCCGTCGCGAAACGCGAGCGCGATGAGATTCACCCGATCGGCGGCCTCGACCCGCAGCATCCGGCCGCCGAAGCTGCGCGCGATGCGCGCCAGCCATGTCCCGAGCCTGCGATCGTCGGCGATGAAATTGGCGACCAGGATTCCGCCGGCCTTTAGCGCGGCGCGCGCCGCGGCGTAGAACGTCTCGCTGCGCAGCGCCGGCACGCCGTCCGCAAAGGCATCGATCAGCAGCACATCGGCGCTTCCCGGATGCCGCGGCACCCACGAGGCGCCGTCCGCGGCGACCACGGCGAGCCGGCGGTCATCGGCGGGCAGCCCGAAATAGCGCCGCGCCGCGGCGATCACTTCGGCGCTGATTTCCGCCACCGTGATGCGCGAGCCCGGCATGCGCGCGTGGACAAAGCGCGCGATCGAGCCCCCGCCAAGGCCCACCATGGCGATGTGAGAGGGCTGCGGATGAAACAGCAGGAATGCCATCATGGCGCGCGTGTAATCGAGTTCGAGCGCATCGGGGGAGTCAAGTCGGATCGCGCTCTGGATCGCATCGCCGCCGATGTGCAGCAGCCGCACGCCTTCCTCTTCGCTGATCTCGACCGCGGCCGCCCCGCCCGCCGGCCATCTTCTCGCCCTCGCCATCCGCCCCGGCCCCCGCCGACTCGCTACAATGCCGCCCATTCCCATCGACAACGGTGCCATTATGCATTGCTTCAGGCGCTGTGCGCTCGCGTTTCTCTTTCTCGCCGCCGGGGGAACCGCCGCGGCAATCGCCGCCGTGTTCCTGATTTCGGACTGGCTCACGCGCGCGGACCAGCCCGCACCCGCGAGCGCCATCGTCGTTCTCGGCGGCGATCCGACGCGCGCGCTGGAGGCGGCCGAGCTTTATCGCGCCGGGCTGGCGCCGCGCGTTTTCATCACCGCGCCCATTCGCGCCCGCTTCGAGCAGCGCCTGGACAGGATCGGCGTCCCCTATCCGCGCGAAGAGGATTTGACGCGCCAGGTGCTGGTGAGGAACGGCGTGCCCGATTCCGCGATCACTCTGCTCGGGCGCGACCTGGTGAGCACCGCGCAGGAGGCGGCGGCGCTGCGCCGGAAGTTGGGCGAGAGCGGCTCGGCGCTGGTGGTGACATCGCCCTATCACGTCGGACGATCGCGGCTCATCATCGGCAGGGAGCTTGCGCGCGAGCGTTTCCGCGTCCTCGGCAGCCGCTTCGAGCCGTTTCCGGATCCCTGGTGGGGCGACCGGGAAGCCGCGCGCAATGTCATCCTCGAATCGGCGAAGTTCGTCTTCTTCGTCGTCGGCGGCAGGTTCTAGCGCAACGCCTGAAACACCTGCCGCAAGCCGTAGCCGACGCGGTACAGCGCGTGGCCGCCGGCAGCGAGCACGCCGGACATGGTGATGAAGCCGTGCACCATGCCCTCGAAGCACTCGTAGATCACGGAAACTCCGGCCGAAGCGAGCCTGTCGGCATAGGCTGCGCCCTCGTCCAGCAGGGGATCGAAACCTGCGGCGACGATGTACGCCGGCGCCAGGCCGCGGTGGTCGGAGGCCAGAAGCGGGGAGGCGCGCGGGTCGACGGCGTCGGCCTCGCGCGCGAGATAGTTGCTGCGCGTCCACGCGATGGTCTCGCGCTCCAGCAGATAGCCGCGCGCGAATTCGCTCTGCGAAGGCGTCGAGGCGCGCAGGTCGAGCACCGGATAAAAAAGCGCCTGCATGGCGAGCGCGATGCCCGCATCGCGCGCGAGCAGCGCCACTGCTGCGGCGAGGTTGCCGCCGGCGCTGTCCCCGGCGACCGCGATGCGGCGCACATCGAGCCCCAGCGCCGGTCCCTCGGCCAGGATCCAGCGCACTGCAGCGAAGGCATCGTCCACCGCAGCCGGAAACCTGTTCTCCGGCGCCAGGCGATAGTCGATCGAGGCCACGGCGAAGCCGCCGAAGTTCGCGAGCATGCGGCAGGTGCAATCGTGGGTGTCCAGATCGCCGAAGGTCCAGCCGCCGCCGTGGAAGAACACCGTCACCGGCAACGCCTCGCCTTCGCCTCGCCCCATGGGACGGTAGAGGCGAGCGCCGATTCTTCCGCCGGGGCCCTCGAAGGCGGTGTCGACAAGCGCCGAAACTCCCGGCGGCGCGGGCTGCAGCGCTCGGCACGACTCCCGGAACAGACGCCGCACTTCCTCCGACGCAAGCGTGTGAAACGGCGGGACGCCGGCGCGGGCGACGCGCTCGAGCAGGGATCTTGCCTGCGGGTCGAGGGCGTAACCGCGCGTCATGCCGTGCGCACGCCCAGGCCGCGCCTGGCCGAGAGCCAGAGCAGGGCGACGGCAACCGCGGCCGCGAACGGCAGCGCGAGATAGTTCAGGATCTCCCAGCCGTTGCGGTGCAGGAGAACCCCGGAGACCGAGGAGGAAACCGCCATGACGAGAAAGATCGCCAGGTCGTTGGCCCCTTGCGCCTTGGCTTTCTCGGCGGGCGCGTAGGTTTCCGTCAGCAGGGTGGTGCCGCCGATATAGAGGAAGTTCCAGCCCACGCCGAGCGCCACCAGGGCAAACCAGAAATGCGCTACGGCGATTCCGGAAAGGGCGATGCCCACGCAGACGAACAGCAGCGCCGCGCCGGCCAGCATCACGTTCAGGACGCCGAAGCGCTTGATGAGCGATCCGGTGACAAACGACGGGGCGAACATGGCGACGATATGCCACTGGATGACGAAGGCGGCGGCCGCATACGGATGGCCGCAGATCCCCATCGCAAGGGGGGTCGCCGTCATGAGCAGGTTCATGACGCCGTAGGCAAAGGCGGCGCTCAACACCGCGACGAAGAATGCCGGCTGCGCGGCGATCAGCGCGAGCGCTCGCCCGCCCGCGCTGCGCTCCTCCTCGGGCGGTGGCGGGATTTTGAGCCACTGCACCAGCGCCAGCGCAACCAGCAGAAACCCGATCAGGGACAGGTAGGCGCCGAGGTAACGGGTCGCGAGCAGATCCACGGTGAGCTTGCTCGTCTCAGGGCCGATGAGCCCGCCCACCAGGCCGCCGGCGAGCACGAGCGAAATCGCCCGGCTCTTGAAGTCGGGAGGCGCCACGTCGGCGGCGGCAAAACGAAAGTACTGGCCGAAGCCGTTGTTGGCGCCGAAAACCATGGTGCCCAGGCAAAGCAGCCAGAAACTGCCCAGGGCGACGGCTGCGGAGCAGATCCCCGCGCCCACCACGCCGATCAGCGCGCCCACGGTGAAGCCGGCGCGCCGGCCGATGCGCTTCATCAGCAGCGAGGCCGGAAAGGTGGCGATTGCCGCGCCGATCACCCAGCCGGTGACCGGAAGCGTGGCAAGCGCCTTGTTTTCCGCCAGGGCAAGACCGGCCAACCCATGGATGGCGATGCCGACCGAGTTGCCGGTAAACAATAGCGCCTGCAAGCCGGCGAGTATGGCAACGGTCTTGTGGGAAGCACGCATGCGGGAATTCTCGCTAACGTTCACGGGACCGCGCGCGCGTTCGCGCGGCCGGAATGCGCCGCAATTATAGGGCCGAGCCCTCGCGCACGCCGGGCGAGATTTTGCCTGTCGGCTGCGCGCAACAATCGCCGCGCAGGTTATTGACAACGCGCGCCAACTGAAGCATTCTCTGCGCGCACGCACCACTCGTGCACAACCCGGATTACCACCCGCACACTGAGAGGGAGTAAAGGATGGCCACCAAGAAGAAGGCAGCTAGGAAACCCGCCAAGAAGTCTGGCGCGAAACGCAAACCAAACGAAGCGTTCATGAAGCCGATGACACCGAGCGCCGCTCTCGGCGCGGTGATCGGCTCGAACCCCCAGCCCCGTACGGAAGTCACCAAGAAGATCTGGGCGTACATCAAGAAGAACAAACTCCAGGACACCAAGAACAAGCGCAACATCAATGCCGATGACAAGCTGAAGGAGATCTTCGGCGGCAAGAAGCAGGTATCGATGTTCGAGATGACCAAACTGGTAAGCAAACACCTGAAATAATTTCGCGCCGCGGATCTTGAGCCGCGCACGATTCCAAAGAAAGGCCGGGCAAGCCCGGCCTTTTTGTTTCACCCCGCGAGCGCGCGCAACAGCGCCATCGCCGCGACGCCGGCAAGCACCGATCCGATGATCGAGCGATACCTCCAGGCGAGCGCGATCGCGGGAACGACGGCGAGAAGCGACAGGTT
>JACPRN010000282.1 GCA_016189945.1 Betaproteobacteria bacterium | reverse complement strand
GTCTCCCATCACGACCTGGAAATGAACTGAAAGTCGGAGGAGAAAACCATGAAACAGAAGGACAGCGATCGCTTCACTCCCATCGGCCCCAATTCTCGCAAGACCTCGCGCGTGCGGGTAACGGAAGCAGACCCCCCGTGCGAGAGCGCCAGCCGGCGCGATCTGCTCCGGTTTGCCGCGCACGGCGCTGCCGTTCCTGCGGTCTTCATGCTCGGCGGCCTCGGCGCCGAGGCGCACGCCGGTGCGACAAAAGCGGCAGAAGGCCTCAAGCACCCTCGCGCGGGCGCCGCCCCTGGGGTGACGCCGACACCGGGCCGCATCGTGCGCGACTTCAGCGATCCGTACCTGGAACTCGTGCGCCTGCTGCACGAGGCGGCAGAAATCGAGCACTCGCTGATGATTCAATACCTGTACTGCGCATTTTCGGTGAAGCCCATCTACGCGGGGGTCGTCGGCTACGGCGCGCCCAACACCAACGACCTGCTCGGGGTTTGCATCCAGGAAATGCAGCACCTCGGCAAGGTGAACCAATTCCTGGTCGCCCTCGGCGCTGCGCCGACGCTCGTTCGCGAGGACTTCCCTTACGAGCCCGAGATCTATCCCTTCCGATTCAATCTCGAGCCGGCGAGCCGCGCCTCCCTCGCCAAGTACGCGTGGACCGAGGCGCCACTTGGCGCCACCGACGTCCGCAACGCGAAGACCCCGGCCGATCGCGCCTTTTGCGTTGAGCTGGTGCGAGCTCTGGATGGGGGGGTGCGTCCGAACTACGTCGGCAGCCTCTACGATGCGGTGATCGCGGCGGTGGAGGAGCTGATCGCCGCACGCGATAAAAGCCTGCCCGATTTGCAGCCATGGATAGGTGCGCTGCATCAGATCAAGCAAGACGGCGAGATCGGGCACTTCCAGTTCTTCAAGCGCTTTTTCATGGGAACCCACGAGGGCTTCGGCGGCCGGCCCAATGTGTGGAACCGCGCTGTCTCCGATCCGCACTACCCGGCTCGGCAGCTTCCGATCAACCCAACCGCCTATGTCGGTCACGAAAAGCAGATTCAGGACCCGGACACGCTTGCGCTCGCCTGGCTCGGCAACCTGCACTACTGGATCATGCTGAGCCTGCTTGCCCAGGGATACGGCCGCGGCTCCCGGGAACACGTCGGCCTTGCCATGGGGCACATGATGGGACCTTTCTGGTCGCTCGCGCGCAAGCTCGCGAGCGTCGGCGCGGGCATGCCTTTCGATCCCTTGAGCCTTGGCTACACCCCTTGCGTGTCCGGCGAAGCCAATTCGCGATTCGTGGCGCGGCTACTCGGCGAGGCCGACAAGCTGGAGAAACAACTCGGCGCGCGCTTGCCGGCCGACTTCCCCGCCGGCTGCTGCCGGGGCACGCGCGCTGCGCACAGACGGCTTGAGTCCCTGCCCAGGCTGGGCCGCGTGCCGACCCACCCCTGGGACGACGGCCTCGGGCGGGGATAAGCCGATCGAATCGGGAAGCGACGAAGCAATCTCGAATTTCAACGGGATTGCTTCGCTCGCTCGCACTGACGCCAGAGCGGCGCCGCGACGGCAAGGCGGCGCGCGCCCTGCCGCGCACGCCAATCAACACACCACTTCTTCCTCCTCGCTCCCAGTCATCGCCAAAACCCATGGATTACAAGATCTGTAATACCCGGGTTGCGGAAATGTAATACCCCCGTCATGGTCCTGTTGGTGTCGCTGAGCTAAAACGGCAGAGTGGGTGTGACCGTCTTCAGGCAGTGAGCGTGAAAAGAATCGCCCTCGCTGCTCAGCGCATGGCCACGCCGCAGGGACGCCGGAATGGTGCCGCGTTACACCAGCAGCGCTGAAGTTTTTCCGCGTTTTTGTCTGCAAAAGGGCTGACACGACGTTGCGCCCCTCGGCATTTTGATTTTTTCTTGGCAGGAGGAATTGAAATGTTTTTTCTTCCACGGAAAGACTCGAAAGCGCGATTGCGCGAAGCGGAGAACGCGCGCAAGAACCGGGTGGAGATCGTCAAAGCCCGCTCGCTCGGCCAGATCACCCGCAGAGACCTGATCAAGATGGGGATGGTCACGGCCGGCGGCTTGCTGATTCCGATCCACGGCCTGAGCCCCTTTGCCAAGAGCGCCTTTGCCGAAGTCCCGACGGGCACCCCGCGAAGCCCGGTGCCCGCGCCCGGCGATCGGCCCTTCGTTCAACCGCTGCTGCGGCTGCACAATCTGACGCGGCATCCGCTCACCTCGACCGGAGGCTCCGATGCTTGGTTGCTCTGGCCCAACGGCATGGGCGAGGCACCGGCGATGCGCCGGGCGAACACCAACACCATTCGCCACACGGTCAACCTCGCCAATGGAGCGAACACCGGTAATGTCTCCGTGAGCGGGACCACCGGCCCGCAGGAAGGCCGCGCACCGGGGGAGGCCTTCGCGCATCAGCGCTGGGACGAGCTGGTCAATGCAAAGGCGGGGCCGGATGGAGAGGTATCGCACCCATTGCCCCCAGTGGGCTTTAGGATGTCGCTTGGGCAAATCGCGCCTGGCTTGAGCTACAACCTCGCCAACCACTGGCCGGCGCAAAATCCGAGCGCTGTCTGGACCTTCGGCGAGGAGCGGTTCGTGCGCGGGAGCTTTCCGCCGATTCTGTTGCAGGCCCGGTACGGCGAAACCGTCGTCAACCGCATTTTCAATAACCTGCCCTTTTATGACCCCCAATTCGGGTCTGCCTGCTTCCCCGATTGCGGCAATACCACCAACAGCGGCTTCGGGCGCCAGGAACCGGCGATCCACAACCACAATGGACACAATGGCGCCGAGAGCGATGGCGCGCAAAACTGCCACTTCTTCCCCGGCGAATACTACGACTACAACTACAGCCTGATGCTCGCCAGGCGCGACGCCGGCTTGAAAGACTCGCGCGGCCGCGATCTGGACAAGCTTCTCAGGGTCAGGAGGGGAGATCCTCGCGCCTCGACCCCCACCGAGGACGGCGGCATCATCCCGGTGCCGGGTGACTTCCGCGAAATCCAGGGCACCCTGTGGTTCCACGATCACCGCATCTCCTATACCTCCGAGAACGTCTACAAGGGATCTGCCGCGCTGCTCGAGTATTTCAGCGGGCCCGATCGCGGCTACGAGAGGCCGCTCGATAACGCTGCGGCAGACAAGGTGAATCTGCGCCTCCCGAGCGGCTGGCGCAACGGCAAGACCTGGGGCAACCGCGATTTCGATGTTTATCTCGCCATCCAGGACGTCGCCTTCAACCCCGACGGGCAGCTCTTCTTCGAGATCTTCGACACCGACGGGTTCCTGGGCGACGTGCTGCACGTCAACTACCAGTGGAAGCCGACCTTGGACGTTCTGCCGCGGAAGTATCGCTTTCGCACCCTGAGCGCGGGCATGTCGCGCTGGATCAAGCTCGGCGTCGCCGACAGCCTCGATCCCAATAAAGCGAAGGCGGTGCCGATCACGGTGATTGCCAACGACGGCAACATTTTCCCGCGCTACGTGCGCAACCTGAAGGAAATGGACATTCAGGGCACGGCGGAGCGCTACGACTTCGTCATCGACTTCTCGCCGTTTAAAGTCGGGCAGAAGCTCTACCTCGTGAACATGGCCAAGTTCTCCAACGGCAGGGGACCGGACGCGCCCCTCACGATGCGCGACGCCCTTACGGCCAGAGCGCAGAGCGAAGATCCCGCGGTGGGCGCGATCATGGAGTTCAAGATCGCGAGCGCGGTCCCGAGCATCGACGAGCCGGGCGCGATGAACACCATCGCCAATTCCTGCGGCGCCAATGACATGAGCCTGGTAAACGATCCCGGTGCCGATTGGGAAATCCCCACCGTCCAGCCGGTCAGAACGCGGGAGATCGAGCTGGTCAGAGGTGCCGATGGCGGAGGTCTCCCCTATGATCACCCGGAAGGTAAAGAGCCCTGGGGGATGAAGGTGAATGGCGCGCCCGTGCTCTTTGGGCACCAGGCTGACATGCGGCGCGTCTCCAATCTGCCGCGGCCGGGCGATGTCGAGCATTGGACCATCAAGTCGGGCGGCGGCTGGGGCCATCCCCTGCATCTCCACTTCGAGGAGGGCAAGACCCTGAGACGGGACAGCAAAGGGGGCCGGATCAGCGCCATGGAACTCAACAAACGCAAGGATGTCTGGACGGTGGGCAAACTGCGAGGCAATGTCACCTTCCAGGTTACCTTCGGCGAGTTCGGCGGCGCCTACGTGAACCACTGCCACAACACGGTCCACGAGGACAACGCCATGCTGCTGCGCTATGACTTGATCAAGGGCAACAGCAACGCCGGCATCGACGACGTGCACATCACCGTGCTGCCGACCCCGGACCCCCGGCCCGAAGGGGTGAGCTACGTGGATTCGTGCTACCTGAAAGAAGGCAACCCACAGGGATTCGACACCGGGGTCGACGCGTGTTCGGAACCGGGGGTCGGGCCGGCGGTGCCCTCCAGCGATCCGCGAACGCTCTGAGCGGGATGGAGCTGGCGCGTTGGCACAGGCAGGGGGCAGGAGAGGCCAGGGGTTGGGTTGGCGCGGCCAACCCGACCCCGAGCGCCTGGATAACAGCAATGTAATTCAGCCGTCATGTTCCTGTCCGATCCGCCCTGATATAAAGAGATCGCCCAGTCACGAGAGATCGCCATGCTGCCGGGAATCAAAGTGTTGATTGTCGAGGACGAGCCGGAGCTCGCCAAATGCCTCGCGGCCTATCTGCGCCGGGGCGAGGCGCAGGTGAAGGCCGTCCACAGCGGCGAGGCCGCGGTCGCGGTTGCGCGCGAGTTCCTCCCCGACGTGCTGATCCTCGATTATCGCCTGCCCGGAATCAACGGCCTGGAAACGTTCGCGAAACTGCGCGACCTGCCGATTCGACACGGCTGCATCATGATCACCGGCGACTCGTCCGAGGACATTCCGCGCGCCGCCCGCGCGGCGGGCATTCGCAGGGTGCTCAAAAAACCGTTCCTGTTCTCCGAACTGGAGGGAACTTTCATCACCCCGCGGACGCGCTGATTGGCGCGCCGCCGCTTACGCCACGACCTCGCGCAGGCCGCGCGCCCACGCGAGGATGAGGCTTGCCCCTGTGCGCGCCGGAATTCGCCGGCCCTCACGCGCCGAGAATGATCGCGCGCAGAACGTGCCGATGGCAATGCGGCTGGTCCTCCGCGCAGTGGCACAGCAGCGTCACGGCGTCCTTTTGCGCGAGCCTGCGGATCAGGCGCAGCGTGAATTTCTGCCCGTGATTCTTGATCGTCCGGCTCAATTCGTCGATCGGGCCGTCCGCGAACAGCTCCTGGCGGTACGCGCGCGCGAAACGGGCCCAGGTGATTGCGCCGGACTGGACCCGGCGCAGGAGGTCCTCGCTCGGCCCCAGGCTCGCCATCCAGACGTCGTAGCGCGAGGCGGGCACCCCGCGGCCGCGAAACCGCGCGACCAGGATTCGAAGGCCGTCTTTCCTGCGATCGATGGCGGTCCACACCGACTTGGTCCTGAGCACGAACGCCTCCGCGTCGAACGCTACGCGTAGTTTGAAACCTCGATCAGGTTCCGGTCCGGATCGCGGAAATACACCGATACGATGGGACCGGTTGCGCCGGTTCGTTCGACCGGGCCCTCGAGAACGGCGACGCCGCATGCGGCCAGATGCGCGATCACATCGGCGACGGGAACCGCGGCGATCAGGCACACGTCAGATGAACCGGGAGTCGGCTGGTCGGCCTTGGGCTCGAACTCATTGCCGTGCCGGTGCAGATTGATTTTCTGCCGGCCGAACGAGAGCGCCTTCCTGCCCGCGCCGAAGGTGACCACTTCCATTCCGAGCACCCGCGCGTAGAACCTGCAGGTCGCCTCGACGTCCCTGACCGTCAACACCAGGTGGTCGATCCTGTCGATCATCATCGACTGTCTCCTCGCGCCCTCACCGCTTCACGAACTTCAGCGTGAAGCGGTCGCTTTCGCCGATGGCCGCATACTTGGCGCGCTCCTTGTCCTTCAGGCGATAAGTCGGCGGCAGGGTCCAGACGCCTTCCGGATGGTCCTTCGTGTCCTTCGGATTGGCGTTGACCTCGGAGGACCCGGCGAGCCTGAACCCGGCCTTCTCGATCAGCGCGACGGCGAAGTCCTGGCGCACGTACCCGGTCTTCATCTGCGCTTCCTGCGGCAGGTCGGCGCGTCCGCGATGATCGACGACGCCGAGCACGCCGCCGGGCTTGAGCGCCCTGTGGAAGGCGCGCAGCGCGCCGTCGATCTCCTTGCGATCGATCCAGTTGTGCAGATTGCGGAACGTGAGCACGAAGTCGGCGCTGCCGGGCGGCGCGATTTCGTGCCGGTCGGCGTTGAACTTCGTGACCAGGACCGCGCCGTACAGGGCAGGTTCGGCCGCAAGCCGCGCGAGCAGCCTCTGGTGGTCGGCAAGATACTGGGGCGCCGCGGTTTCGTCGCGGCTCGCGGCGATGTAGCGGCCTCTTGCCTTCAGATAGGGCGCGAGGATCTCCAGGTAATAGCCGGCGCTCCCCGGGAGGATTTCCACCACCGTGCTCGACTCCTTGACGCCGAGGAAGGCGAGCACCTGGAGCGGATGGCGAAAGCGGTCGCGCACCGCGTTGCCCGCGCTGCGGTGGGGCGCCGCGAGCCAGCGGGCAAGGGCACCCTCGTCCTGGGCCCGCGCCGGCCCGAGCACAAGCGCTGCAACCGGCACGAGCGCGGCGAGGAGCGCCCATGCCGGCATTCCCGTGAACCAACAGCCTTTCGAACCCGATCGCATGTCAACCTCCCAGTGACCTCAACGCCTTCTGAGCCGCTCGACCCAAACGTTGCCCGACGGATCGACTCGGCCGCGGACCTCGACATAGTCGCCCGGCCGCGGCGATTTGTCGATCCGTGTTCCCGCGGTGAGCGCCAGATCAAGCGCATCGAGCCGCCAGCCCGGAGCGAGCCTGCCGTGGAGGCGCAGCGCGGCTCCGGCCGGCAGCGCCGCCGCCTTGCCTCTAGCATCGCGCGCGCCTTGAGCGATCCAGTCTTCGATCATCCGGATCTCGTCGCGGCCGAGGTAAGGGGGACCGTCGTAGGGCATCCGGGGCAGCGCTTGCCCGCGGATGCGGCGCAGGAGTTCGCTTGCCTCCGGGCGTCCGGGCACCACGCGCGCGCGCTCCGCGCTCGAGAGCGTCGCCGCGAGTGAGGTCAGCCGATAGCCCTCCGGCGCGGCCCCCATCAGGCCGTTATCGGCGTGGCACTTGGCGCAGCGTGCCGCGAGAATCGGGGCGACGTGCCGGTAGGTCACCGGTTCGCCCTCCGCCGGCCGCTCGGGAACCGACTTCGCCGCGGCAGGCGCCGCTCCGGGGTCGCCCCTGGCCAGCCCGCCCGACACCCAGCGCTCGAAGAGCGCGATCTGCTCATCAGCGAGAAAAGGAGGTCCGGTCATCGGCATGCGCGGCGCGCTCGTTCCTTTCAGGCGGCGGACGAGTTCGCTCCCGGAAGCGTCGCCGGATTTCACCACGGGCCCCTTGCGGCTGCCGGCGATAATTCCATCAAAGGTGTCGAGCCGCAGACCCAGGGGCGGCGAATCTCCCGAATGGCACACGACGCAGCGCTCGGCCAGAATCGGCGCCAGCGCCGCGTAAGTGCTCGCAGCGCCGGTTTGAGCCTGCGCGGCCGCGCCGGCAACGAGCAGCGCCGCAGCGCCAACGCATCCGTACTTGACCATTTTTCTGATGTTGCGATCCCCAAGGCTCTTGAGATGGTGCGCGTGATGATACGACGCTTTTCGCGCGCCCGCGTGCAGCGCAGGCCGCGCGGCGGATCGAACTTCACCGCGCGTTTTGACTCAATGTTGTTTTGCGGCCAGCAAGTTCAGCGGCGCCGCGCCACTTGAACAGAGGAGAGAACTCATGATCAGCAAAGGGTTACTCGTCAAACTGGAAGCCCGGGCAGGCAAGGACCGGGAGGTGGAGGAATTTCTGCTCTCGGCGCTGCCGATGGTCCGCGAGGAGGCGGACACCGCCGCATGGTTTGCGATCCGATTCGGTCGCTCGGAGTACGGCATCTTCGACGTGTTCCCCGACGACGAAAGCCGCGACGCCCATCTTCGCGGCCCCGTCGCCAGGGCCCTCCTGGAAAAATCCGACGTCCTGTTCGCGAAACCGCCCGAAATCCATAAATTGGACGTGGTCGCTTCCAAACTGCCGGAGAGCGCGCCGGTCGACGCCGACACCAAGGGAATGCTCCTCACCTTCGCGGCACAGGAAGGCCACCAAACGGAGGCCGAAGCGTTTCTCCGCGATGCGCAGCCCCTGGTCGAGGAAGAGCCGGAAACGACCGCCTGGTTCGCCATCCATCTCGATGACGGCAAGTACGGGATCTTCGACGTTTTCCCGGACAACGGCGGGCGCATCAAACACCTCATCGGCAGGGTGCCCAGGGCCATGGTGATGAAGGCGCCGCGGTTGATGAGGGGCATGCCGGACATGGACATGCTGAGCGTGGTGGCCGAAAAGCAGGGCGGCGAGATCGCTCCGGCGGCCTGGTGAGCGGGCCGGGATACTCTCCGGCGCCTTTTCAAGCAGGCCGATCCGATCTGCATGGCAGGACGGCTACGGCGGCGGATCGCCGCCGCCGGGGGCGCGGCCCGTGAAACCGAATAGGAGGAAGACGCCGCCTGCCAGACCCAGCACGATCGCGGCAATCCACCACGGTCCGGAAATCCAGGCGGCGACCGGCAGGACCGCCACCGCGATCGCGATGAGTAAAAAACCAAGCCATTTGATCGCAGCGCGCACCTGAGGCCTGAGGGTTCATGCGAAGGTTTTGGGCTTTGGCGTCGTTATCCTGGAATCTCGGCTTCGACGAGCTTCGCAAGCAGCGTAAGCGATTCTTGCCACCCCAGATAACAAGCCTCGGGCGGAATGGCGTCGGGTATCCCTTCCTGCACTACGTCCAACTCGGTCCCGCAGGAAACCTTCTTCAGGGATACCGTCGTCTGCATTACTCCGGGCAAGTTCGGGTCGTCGAACCTGTCCGTGTGGCGAATGCGTTCGTATGGCACCAGTTCAAGGTACTCTCCGCCAAAAGAGTGGCTGTGGCCTGTGGTGAAGTTCGTGAACGACATCTTGTAGGCGCCGCCGACTTTGGCATCCAGATGGTGAACCTTGCCGGTGAAGCCGTTCGGCGGAAGCCACTTGACCATTGCGTCGGCGTCGAGGAAGGCCCGATAGATTCTTTCGGGCGCCGCACGGAGCACACGGTGAAGCCGGATGGTGTTTGCG
>JACPRN010000281.1 GCA_016189945.1 Betaproteobacteria bacterium | reverse complement strand
GAGCTGACCGGCGTTCCCCGCCGCGCCCCGCCGTAAGTCGAGTAGACCAGGACCTCTTTTCCTTCCTGGAAGAACATCTGCGCCAGAATGGTGCCGGCCGTCTGGGCGCCCTGGCCGCCGCGCCCTTGGATGAAAAACTGCAGCATGGTGAAAAGATCTCCTAGCCGATCAAGCGAGACTCCGCGCAGTCGGCGAGAATTCGCTTTTCATTGGGTCTCACCGTTTTACGCAGTTGCGAGCAACTACGCAAAACGGTGAGATTGAAAAAAGGCAAGAAACACCATCGTTGGTCCCGATTTCTTAGGCTTATGCAATCTCAATCGGCGCTGATCTTGTGTTCGCGGATCAGCTTGCCCAGGCGAGCGTGTTCCGCGCGCAGAAACGCGGTGAATTCGGCCGTGGAATTCATGACCGGCTCGGCGCCGACTTCCTGAAAGCGCGCCTGGACTTCCGGTGCGCGGATGGCTTTGGCGAACTCTGCGTGCAGCCGCTGCACGATCGCAGCCGGGGTGCCAGCAGGCACGAACAATCCGCTCCACTGGCCCGTGGGAAAATTGGCGAAGCCTGACTCGACGAAGGTCGGCACCTGCGGCAGCAATGCCGCGCGCTTGTCTCCGGTCATGCCGACCGGGCGCGCCTTGCCGGCGCGCACCTGCGGCGCCGCGAGCGTGATCGCGATCATCGTCGCCTGCACCTGGCCGCCAATCAGGTCGGTGATCACCTGAGCGCCTCCCTTGTAGGGCACGTGGGTCATCTCGATGCCGGTGGCCTCCTTCAGAAACACCATCAGCAGATTGTTGCTCGTGCCCGCACCGGGGGTGCCGTAGGCAAATTTCCCCTGGCGCGAGCGCACGTAGGCGACGAATTCGGCCACCGAGCCGGCCGGAACCGACGGATGCACGATCAGCGTGAGCGGGATTCTGAGCAGCATCGACACCGGCGCCAGGTCGCGGAAAAGCTCGTAGCTGAGGCTGCGGAACAGGTGCGGATTCACCGGCGGGAGGTCCGCGCTCATCATCATCGTGTAGCCGTCGGGTGGCGACTTGGCGAGCGTCGCCTCCGCGAGCGTTCCGCTTGCCCCGCCGCGGTTCTCGATGATCACCGGCTGGCCCAGTCCCTCGGTGAGCCGCGGCTGGAGCGTGCGCGCGTAGATGTCGATCATGCCGCCCGCCGGAAACGCGACCACCAGGCGGAGGGGCTTCTCCGGCCACGCCTGCGCGGCAGCCGGCGCGGCCGCGACAAGCGCCAAAGTGGTCCCGAGGACAAGCGCCGCAACGCGCAGGCTCGGTCTTGCACGCGCTGTCGTGGACTGAAAAGCGAGCATGATCTTCTCCCCTGTTGTGCAATGCCAATCGCGGTCAGGCGCCCCTTGAGGCGCTTGCCTCATCCGGCCATGGTCAGGCCGCCCGAAACGCTCAACACCTGGCCGGTGATGAACGCCGCATCGTCGCTGGCGAGAAAACATATCGCCCCGGGCAGATCGCCGGGCTGGCCCAGGCGGCCGAAGGGGATCGCGCGCGCCAGGGCGCTCCTCAACTTGTCGCCGTACTCGCCCTCGCCGCAGAAATCGCGGAACAGCGCGGTGTCGGTAGGCCCCGGGCAGACGACGTTGAGCGTGATCTGCTTGCGCGCAAACTCGCGCGCCAGGGTCTTGGTGAAGGCGATCAGGCCGCCCTTGCAGAATGAATAGATCGATTCGCCCGAGGAACCCACCCGGCCGGCGTCGGAGGCGATGTTGACCACCCTGCCGCGGCCGCGCTGGTTCATGGACCTGAGCACCGCGTGGTGCATGTGGAGCGGGCCGTAGAGATTGACGGCGATGATTTTTTCCCACAGCGCGCGGTCGATGTCCAGAAAATTTCCGCCGCGGTCCCAGCCGGCGTTGTTGACCAGCACGTCCACGGGACCGAGATCGCGCTCCACCTGGGCGACCGCCGCGTTCACGCGCGCCTGATCGGTGATGTCGACCACGTAGGCTTCGCTCCTGGCGCCGGTCGAGCGCACCGCGGCGACGCTTGCCGCCGCCGCTTCGCTGTTCACGTCGAACACGGCCACGACCGAGCCCTCTTCGCCGAACCGTTTGCAAGTCGCTGCGCCGATGCCGCTGCCGCCGCCCGTGACGATCACGACCTTGTCTTTGAGTCCTCTCACGCTGCCTCCCTGTCAATCCGCTCGAACCACCGTTCAACCGCCGGCGCATCGCCGAAATTTGTTCTGCTCGACGCCGTTGAGTATTATGATTCCCTGGTTACCATGGCGCAACCGAATTGCGCGGCGCCAAATCCGAGTCCACCGATAGGATTTTCACCGGTTCCAATGCGTACCTACCGTATCGCTCCGAGCATTCTTTCCGCGGACTTCGCGCGGCTGGGCGAGGAGGTGGGCGCGGTGGCGGCCGCCGGCGCCGACATGATCCACTTCGACGTGATGGACAACCATTACGTGCCCAATCTCACCATCGGGCCGCTGGTGTGCGCGGCGATCCGCCCGCTCACGCAGGCGCCGATCGACGTGCACCTGATGGTCAAGCCCGTCGACCGCATCATTCCCGAGTTCGCCAAGGCCGGAGCCGGCATCATCAGCTTCCACCCCGAAGCAAGCGAGCACGTGGACCGCACCATTGGTTTGATCCACGAGGCCGGCTGCAAGGCCGGTCTTGCGCTCAACCCGGCAACCCCCTTGAGCTGCCTCGATCACGTGCTTCACCGGCTCGACCTGGTGCTGGTGATGTCGGTCAATCCCGGCTTTCCCGGGCAGCAGTTCATCGCGCACGCCCTGGACAAGGTTCGCCTGGTGCGCAGGCGCACCGATGAAGAAATGCGCGGCCAAGGGCGCGAGCTGATGCTCGAAGTCGACGGCGGGGTGAAGATCGAGAACATCGCCGCGATCGCAAGCGCCGGGGCCGACACCTTCGTCGCCGGTTCGGCCATTTTCGGCTCCGGCGATTACGCCGCGAGCATCGCGGCGATGCGCAGGGCGCTGGCCTCGGTCTAACGAGCGCCGGCTGGCTCATGCGCGTGCGGCTCGCGCGCACGCCTCGGGGTACGGAGATGGCATCGCCTGGCGGGGAAGAGCGGGGCGGCCTTTACAACCCTCAGCGCTTTGCTATACAGTGCAGGCTCTTTCTCCAGTATCCTTCGATCGCCTTCAGTCGTGTTCCGCGAAGCTGCCGAAAAATGGGAACCCTGGCAAGGCTGGCGCCCCTGGCGCAGCTAGACCATTGACCGTGCCCGCCGGGATCGCCCCCGGTCTATTTGGCAGCAGTTCTTCTCGCAGGAAGCCGTTATGACCGAAGCCGAATTCAGGCAGTTCGCCGCCCAGGGTTTCAACCGCGTACCGCTCGTTCTCGAGACCTTCGCCGATCTCGAGACACCGCTCTCGGTCTATCTCAAGCTCGCCAACCGGCCCAACACCTACCTGCTCGAATCGGTG
>JACPRN010000278.1 GCA_016189945.1 Betaproteobacteria bacterium | reverse complement strand
GCCATCGACGTGATCGATGCGGTCGGCGCGGCCAATCTGAAGCTCCAGTACGACATCTTTCACATGCAGATCGTGGAAGGGGATCTGGCGAAGACCGTCGAGCGCCTGCTGCCGAGGATCGGCCACATGCAGCTCGCCGACGTGCCCGACCGGCACGAGCCGGGAACGGGCGAGATCAACTTCGAATTCCTCCTCGCGCACCTCGACCGCCTCGGCTACGAGGGCTGGATCGGCTGCGAATACAATCCGATCGGTGACACCGACCAGGGCCTGACGTGGGCGAGGCGCTACCTGTAATCGATTCGGCAAGGCAGCGCAAAGTGGCCGCTGCGCTGCGCGCCTTTCTGCCGGAGCGGGCGGTGCTGTACGAGGAGGAGGATACCCGGCCGTACGAGTGCGACGGCCTGACCGCCTACCGCAGGCTGCCGATGGTCGTGGCGCTGCCCGAGACCGAGGAGCAGGTGCGGCGCGTGCTGAAGACCTGCCACGCGATGGACGTTCCGGTGGTGCCGCGCGGCGCAGGCACCGGGCTTTCGGGCGGCGCGCTCCCCATGGGCGACGGCGTGCTGCTGTCGCTTGCGAAATTCATGCGTGTCCTGCGGGTCGATCCGCTGGCGCGCGTGGCCGTGGTCCAGCCCGGGGTGCGCAATGCGGCGATCTCCGACGTGGTTTCCGCGTTCGGCCTGTACTACGCACCCGACCCCTCGAGCCAGATCGCCTGCACCATCGGCGGCAACGTCGCCGAGAATTCCGGCGGCGTGCACTGCCTGAAGTACGGTCTCACGGTGCACAACGTGCTGTGCGTCAAAGGTTACACGATCGAGGGCGAGCCGGTGACATTCGGTTCCGAAGCGCTCGACGCGCCGGGTTACGACCTGCTCGCGCTCGCGATCGGCTCCGAGGGCTTGCTTGCCGTAAGCACCGAGGTCACGGTGAAGCTGCTGCCGCGGCCGCAGACCGCGCGCGTGGTCATGGCTTCCTTCGGCGACGTCGAAACGGCGGGCAACGCGGTCGCGGCCGTAATCGGCGCCGGCATCCTGCCCGCGGGGCTGGAGATGATGGACCGGCCGGCGACGCACGCCGTCGAGCAGTTCGCGCACGCCGGCTACGACCTGGAGGCGGCCGCGATCCTGCTCGCCGAATCCGACGGCACGCCCGAAGAGGTGGCCGAAGAAATCGGCCGCATCATCGAGGTGATGAAAGCCTCAGGCGCCGCGGAGGTGCGCGTCTCGCAGTCGGAGGCCGAGCGGCTCAGGTTCTGGGCCGGGAGAAAGGCGGCCTTCCCGGCCATCGGGCGCATCTCGCCGGATTACTACTGCATGGACGGAACGATCCCGCGCAAGCGCCTGGCCGAGGTGCTCGGCGGCATCGCCGCGATGGAGAAAAAATACGGCCTGCGCTGCGCGAACGTGTTCCACGCCGGCGACGGGAACCTGCATCCGCTCATCATGTACGACGCCAACGTGGCCGACGAACTCGCGCGCGCCGAGGAATTCGGCGGGGAGATCCTCGAGCTGTGCGTGGCCCTCGGCGGCACGATTACCGGCGAGCACGGCGTCGGCGTGGAGAAGATCAAGCAGATGTGCGTGCAGTTCTCGCCGGAGGAGCTGGAGATGTTCCATGCGGTGAAGCGCGCCTTCGACCCCGAGGCGCTGCTCAATCCGGGCAAGGCGGTCCCGAGCAACCACCGTTGCGCCGAGCTCGGCAAGATGCACGTGCACGGCGGGCGGGTGCCGTTTCCGGACCTGCCGCGGTTTTGATCGCTTATCCGGCTGGTGTTGACGGGCTTGGCAGGAATTCGGTTTTCAAATTCGTCTCAACGGTTTGGTGCAGTTGCATGCAACTGCACCAAACCGTTGAGATTGATAAAAAGCAAAAACCATCATCAATGATCCCGAAAGATCGAGGTCACAGTAATTTTTCCCCAAGCGCAATTTTCACGACCTGCAAAGTCATGGTGACAAGTCGCTCCGACCCCGATCTTCCGCCATGAGCGAGGCGCTCGAGCGCTTTGCCGGAGCGGTGCGCGCCGCAGCAGCGGCAAAGCGCCCCTTGATGCTCCGCGGCGGCGGCAGCAAAGACTTCTACGGCGAGCCGCCGCAGGGCGAGCCGCTGGACACGCGAGATCATGCGGGCATCGTCGATTACGATCCGAGCGAGCTGGTCATCACCGCGCGCTGCGGCACGCCGCTTGCCGAAATCGAAGCGGCGCTGGCCGAGCGCGGCCAGATGCTCGCTTTCGAGCCGCCGCATTTCGGCGGCGGGGCGACCTTCGGCGGCATGGTGGCGGCGGGGCTCTCCGGGCCGCGCCGGCAGGCCGCGGGCGCGGTGCGCGACTTCCTGCTCGGGGTGAGGATCATGGACGCCCGCGGCGAGGTGCTGCGCTTTGGCGGCCAGGTGATGAAGAACGTCGCCGGCTACGACGTCTCGCGCCTCATGGCAGGCGCCCTCGGAACGTTGGGCCTCATCGTCGATGCCTCGATCAAGACGCTGCCGCTCCCGTTCGCGGAAATGAGCGTTCGCCTTGAGATGCCCGAAGCGCGCGCAATCGAATCCTTGAACCGCTGGGCCGGCCGGCCGCTGCCGATATCGGCGAGCTGCCATGAGAACGACCGGCTTACGCTGCGGCTATCGGGGGCGGGCGCGGCAGTGCGCGCCGCGCGCGAGGCGCTCGGCGGCGAGGCGCTTGCGGACGGGAAGAGTTTCTGGGCGAGCGTGCGCGATCAGACACACCCGGGTTTCGGAGGCGAAGCCCCGCTGTGGCGCATCTCGGTGCCCTCGAGCGCCCCGGCGCTCGCGCTCCCGGGCGTGCGGGTGATCGAGTGGGGCGGGGCGCTGCGCTGGCTCTCCTCGAACGCCGATCCCCGCACCATCCGCGAGGCGGCGAGGCGCGCCGGAGGACACGCGACGCTTTTTCGCTCTAGCGACAAGTCGGCGGGCGTTTTCCAGCCGCTCGACCCGGCGCTGGCGAAACTTCACCGCAACCTGAAGCGGGCCTTCGATCCGGAGGGGATTTTCAATCGCGGCCGCATGTACAGGGACTTTTGACCCGAAGCCATGCAGACCAGCCTCGCCGATTTCATCAAGGACACGCCGCAGGGCCGCGAAGCCGATTCGATCCTGAGGACATGCGTGCATTGCGGCTTTTGCACCGCGACCTGCCCCACCTACCAATTGCTCGGCGACGAGCTGGACGGCCCGCGCGGACGCATCTACCTGATCAAGCAATTGCTGGAAACCGGCCAGGCCTCCGCGAAGACGCGGCTCCATCTTGACCGCTGCCTCACCTGCCGCGCCTGCGAGACGACCTGCCCGTCGGGAGTGCGCTACGGCCATCTGCTCGACATCGGCCGAGGGCTCGTTTCCGAGCGCGTCGGGCGGCCGCGGGCGCAGGTGCTCATGCGCCGGGGGCTTGCCGCGGTGCTTTCGCGCCGATCGCTTTTTGCGCCGCTGCTTGCGATCGGGCGGCTCGCGCGGCCGCTGCTGCCGGGAGCGCTGGCAAAAAAAATCCCGGCGAAAAGCGCCGCTTCGGAAGCGTGGCCGCAGCCGCGTCATGCGCGCAAAATGCTCGCGCTCGCAGGCTGCGTGCAGAGCGCGCTCGGGCCCGGAATCAACGCGGCCGCGGCGCGCGTCCTCGACCGGCTCGGGATTTCCCTCATCGAAGCGCGCGGCGCGGGCTGCTGCGGCGCGCTGCGCTACCACCTCGATTTCCAGGTCCAGGGCCTCGGCGACATGCGCCGCCTGATCGACGCCTGGTGGCCGGCGATCGAGCAGGGGGCGGAAGCGATCGTCATCACCGCCAGCGGCTGCGGCGCCATGGTGAAGGACTACGGCCACGCGCTGGCGCACGATCCCGCGTACGCGGAAAAAGCGGCGTGGGTGAGCGCTCTCGCGAAGGACATCTCCGAAGTCGTCGCCGCTGAGCTGGAGACGCTGGTTCGGGTCATCGAAGAGCGCTCGGGTTCGAAAGACGCACCCCTGACGCCCGCGCCCCGGATCGCCTTCCATCCGCCCTGCACGCTGCAGCACGGCCAGAAGATACGTGGCGTCACCGAACGCGTGCTTGGCGCCGCAGGGTTCGAACTGGCGAACGTTCCCGATGCGCATCTGTGCTGCGGCTCGGCCGGCACCTATTCGATTCTGCAGCCGGAACTCTCGCGGCAACTGAAGCGCGCGAAGCTCGCCGCGCTCGCCTCCGGGCTGCCGGAGATGATCGTGTCATCGAACATTGCCTGCCAAGCGCACCTGGCAAGCGAGGCCGAGGTTCCGGTCAAGCACTGGATCGAAGCGCTCGACGAACGGCTTGCGCAACAGCCGGCGCCCCGGTGGTAAAGTGCGCATGCACGCGCAACTCGGACCGGCGATGAAACTCGGTAGAAACGATCCCTGCTCCTGCGGTAGCGGCAGGAAATACAAGCACTGCTGCGGTGGCGTTCAGGCTGAGCCGCCCGAAGACCCGCGCTGGATCCGGCTCAACCGCGCCACGCACGGTCTGGTCGATGAGCTGCTCAAGTGCGCCAAGCGCCATTTCGGCCCCGAAGGCGTGCATGAGGCGTGGCAGGAGTTCAACCTCTGGCCGGAAGAGGAAGAGCCCTTCGATCCGGCCTCGCCGCATCTGATGGTGTTCCTTCCCTGGTTCCTGCATCACTGGATCCCGGACGAGCGCGAGACCGCGGTCGCGGCCGAGGCGCAAAAGACCACTGTCGCCCAGGCTTACCTCGCCGCGAAGGGGACCCGCCTCGATCCGCTGGCGCGGCGCTACCTCGAAGCCTGCGGCGAGGCGGCGTTCAGTTTCCACGAAGTGCTGCGCTGCGAACCGGGCCAGGGGGTGCGCATCCGCGATGTCCTGAGCGCAAGGGAAATCGACGTGATCGAGCATCTGGGCTCGCGGCAATTCAGCGTCGGGGACATTCTGTTCGCGCACCCGGTCACGGTGGATGGCATTACGGTGTTCGACGGCATGTCCCCGGTGCCAATTCCGCCGCAACACAAGGTCGAGCTGATCGAGCTGCGCCGGCGCTACGTGACGCCGCGGGGAGGGGCGTTCGGAGCGGAGGAACTGCGCGAAATCGACATCGAGCTGCTCGCGGCCTATCACGGCATCGTCGGCGAAATTCTCGATCCGAAAATGCCGCAGATTCAAAACACGGACGGCGAGCCGCTCCTGCTGCACACCATCGAATACGCGATCGATTCACCGGAGGAGGCGTTCGAGGCGCTGAAGGACCTCGCGGCGGGATTGCCCGCGGAGGAGGCCGGAGAGAACGCCGAGTACGACGCCTCGGGCAGGCTTGCGCGGGTCGATCTGGCCTGGCGGCGCCCGGGCAACGCCATGCACAAGCATTGGGAGAACACGATCCTTGGCCATATCCACATCGACGGCGGCAAGCTCACGGCCAACGTCAATTCGAAGAAGCGCGCCACGGAGCTGCGCCGACTGATCAAGGAGCGCCTGGGCAGGCACGCGCGCCATGTCGGAACTCAACTGCAATCGCCGGAGGACCTTATCGAGGAGGCTCGCGCAGCCCGAGCTCGCGGCAAGGCGGACAAAGAGAAATCGCCTGCCGAAGGCGGCGAAACGGATCACGATCGCCTGATGCGCGATCCCGCGGTTGCCGCGCAGATCGCCGAACACGTGCGCGCACATTACGTGAGCTGGGTGGACCAGAAGATCCCGGCGCTCGGCAACCGCACCCCGCGCGAGGCGGTGGGCGACGCAGACGGGCGCGAAGCGGTCGAAGCGCTCCTGCTGCAGATGGAGCGCGATGGGGCGAAAATGCGCCCGCCGCTTGACCCGGCGATCCTGCGCGAGCTGCGGCGCACGCTTGGGCTTGCGGGCGGGGAGTGAGAGAGAAACAAGTACGGGCGGCAAATCGTGCGCTAATCTGTCACTGTGGTAGGCGCCGTGTGGCGCCCCGTGCTGAGCGCTTGGGTTTTCGGGTGATGGAAGCGACCCTCGCAGCTGATGCCTATACGCAGCACCGCGGTAAGAATGGGGCCGTGCGGTTCTCCACCGTTGACTTCTCCGGGAATTTGATCGCCGAGTTTGGCTGAAATCGTCGTCGCGGACGCCGGTCCGCTGATAAGACCGGCGTGCGCACGCACGTGCCGGTGGGCGGAGTGGCCTGTATCATGCTCGAACCCGGCACGCGCGTGGCGCGTGCCGCGTGCGCATTGCCGGCGCGCGTGGGCACGTCGCTCGTGTGGATCGGCGAGGCCGGCGTGCGACTGTATTCGGCGGGGCAACCCGGCGGTGCCCGCGCCGACCGGCTGCTCTATCAGGCGAAGCTCGCCCTGGTTCCCGATCTCCGGCTGAAGGTCGTGCGAAAGATGTACGCGCTGCGCTTTGGCGAAGAGCCCCCGCAGCGCCGCTCGGTCGAGCAGCTCCGCGGTATCGAAGGGGCACGCGTGCGGAAGATGTGCCTGTGTTCCCCACGCGCGTGGGGATGAACCGCATCAGGACTCAAAATGCTTGTGCGCGGTGCGCGGTGCGCGGTGCGCGAGTGTGCAAAATACGAATGCAGAGCACGCATGTGAGGAGCAGCACAATGGGTCATCGCTTCAACGACATG
>JACPRN010000275.1 GCA_016189945.1 Betaproteobacteria bacterium | reverse complement strand
GGCAGGCCCAGGTGCAGGCACGGTACGGTGATGGCGCGTGAAGCGAGGCTCTCGGCCACGGCGCTGCCCGCGCCGCCGGCCGCCGCGTGCTCCTCGATGGTCACCAGAAGCTCGTGCGTTTCGGCCATCTCGGCGATGAGAACTTCATCGAGCGGCTTGGCAAAGCGCATATTTACGAGCGTCGCGTCGAGCGCCTCGCCCGCCGCGAGCGCCGGATGGAGCAGCGTGCCGAAGGCCAATATCGCCACGCGCCTGCCGCGGCGGCGCACTTCCGCCTTGCCGATCGGCAGCGCGTGCATTTCCTGCTCGATCGCCGCGCCGGGTCCGGCGCCGCGCGGGTAGCGCACCGCGGCCGGACCGTCGAGCTGGAAGGCGGTGTAGAGCATGTTCCTGCATTCGCTCTCGTCCGAGGGCGTCATCAGCACCACGTTGGGTACACAGCGCATGAACGCGATGTCGAAAGCGCCGTTGTGCGTCGCGCCGTCCCCGCCCACCAGCCCGGCGCGGTCCAGCGCAAACACGACCGGAAGATTCTGGATGCACACATCGTGAATGAGCTGGTCGTAGCCGCGCTGCAGAAAAGTCGAATAGATGGCGACCACGGGTTTCAAGCCCTCGCAGGCGAGCCCTGCGGCGAAAGTCACCGCGTGCTGCTCGGCGATGCCGACATCGACGTAGCGCTCGGGGAACTCTTCGGCGAAGCGCACCAGTCCCGAGCCCTCGCGCATGGCCGGAGTAATTCCCACCAGGCGCTTGTCGACGCGCGCCATGTCGCAGAGCCACTCCCCGAAGACCTGGCTGAAAGTCAGCTTGCCGCCGGCTGATTTCTTGATCCCCTCGGCGGGGTCGAACTTGCCGGGCCCGTGGTAGAGCACCGGGTCGGACTCGGCCAGCGTGTAGCCCTGGCCTTTCTTGGTCACCACGTGCAGGAACTGCGGGCCCTTGAGCGCGCGGATGTTCTTCAGCGTCGGAATGAGCGAATCCAGATCATGGCCGTCGATCGGGCCGATATAGTTGAAGCCGAACTCCTCGAACATCGTCGAGGGCACGACCATCCCCTTGGCGTGCTCTTCCACGCGTTTGGCGAGTTCCCACAGCGGCCGCACGCCGCCGAGTACCTTCTCGCTCGCCTTTCTCGCCGCCGCGTAGAAGCGCCCCGAGAGCAGCCGCGCGAGGTAGCGGTTGAGTCCGCCGACCGCCGGGGAGATCGACATGTCGTTGTCGTTCAGGATGACGAGCAGATCGATGTCCATCACGCCGGCGTTGTTGAGCGCCTCGAAGGCCATGCCCCCGGACATGGCGCTGTCGCCGATGACCGCGATGCAATGGCGCTGCTCGCCTTTCAGCTTCGAGGCCAGCGCCATGCCGAGCGCCGCCGAAATGGAGGTGCTCGAGTGCGCCGTGCCGAAGGCGTCGTAGACCGACTCGCTTCGCTTCGGGAAGCCGGAAATGCCCCCCTGCATGCGCAGCCGGCTCATCGCTTCGCGCCGGCCGGTGAGGATCTTGTGCGGATAGGTCTGATGGCCGACATCCCAGACGATGCGGTCGTGCGGCGTATCGAAGACGTAATGCAGCGCGATCGTCAGCTCGACCGTCCCCAGGTTCGAAGACAGGTGCCCGCCGGTCCTGGACACCGAATCGAGCACGAACGCGCGCAGCTCGTCGGCGAGCCGGGTGAGATCCTTGCGCTCCAGGCGGCGAACATCGGCCGGGTCGTCGATGGTCTTGAGCAGCTTGTACAGCGCCGGGTCGTACGTCCCCGCGCCCGCGGCGGGGCCCTTTCCCGGTATCTCCGATGCGTGTCCCATAGTACTCATGGAGTCCTAACGTCGCCTAGAAGTTGCGCAGGACGATGAAATCGGCGAGTTCGCCGAGCCTGCCGCCCCCGTCCTTCAGCCCGGCGATGGCCCTGTGGGCCTGCCGGCGCAGATCGCCCGCGAGCGTGCGCGCGTCGGTGACGCCAAGAACGCTGACGTAGGTCGGCTTGTTGCTCGAGGCGTCCTTGCCGGCGGTCTTGCCCAGCGTCGCGGTCGAGGACTCGCAGTCGAGCAGGTCGTCGACCACCTGGAACGCGAGCCCTACGCACTTGGCGTAGTCATCGAGACTGGCCAGCTCCTGAGCGCCCAGCGCCCCGGAGCAGCGCGCGCCCAGAGCCACCGAAGCGCGGATCAGCGCGCCGGTCTTGTGCATGTGCATGTGTTCGAGCTCCGGCAGCGAGAGGCTCTTGCCCACCGCGGCGAGGTCGATGGCCTGCCCGCCCGCCATGCCGCGGCTGCCGCAGGCGCTGGCCAGGATTCGCACCATTTCGAGCTGTTTCGCCGGGTCGTCGGCGAGCCGATGCTCGGCGAGGAGCTGGAAGGCAAGGGCCTGGAGACTGTCTCCCACCAAAAGCGCGGTCGCCTCGTCGTACTCCACGTGGCAGGTCGGCTTGCCGTGGCGAAGCACGTCGTTGTCCATGCAGGGCAGGTCGTCGTGCACGAGCGAATAGGCGTGGATGCACTCCAGCGCGCAAGCGACGACCTCCAGCCGGGCCGGATCCGCCGCGGCGACTTCTCCGGCGGCGAAGGCCAATAGCGGGCGCACCCGCTTGCCGCCGCCCAGGACGGCGTAGCGCAGAGCCTGGTGCAGCCGCTCGGGAATGATGTCGCGGGCGGGCAGAAAACGCCCCAACGCCGACTCGACGCGAGTCTGAACACGCCCCATCCAGAGCGCAAACTCACTCTGCCGATTGCTCGTCACCGGGAAAATTCTTGAGCGCGTTTTCCTCCAGCACCCGGACCTGCTGCTGGGCCCGCGCGAGCACCGACTGGCAGTACTGCGCGAGTTCGAGGCCGCGCTTGTGCGCGGCGAGCGAACCCTCCAGCGACAGCTCGCCGGACTCCATGCTCGCCACGATTTTCTCCAATTCGGCGAGGGCCGACTCGAAGCTTTGCGGCGTATCGGGCTTGGCGGTCTTGGCCATCAACAGGGGCAGCCGGGCAACCGGCCGACGCGGAAAAAGGATGCATGATAAGCCAAGCACGAGCGCGCGTCCAAATCAGGTCCTTGTCCGGGTCGCGCTCTGATGCGGCGCGCGCGGCTACCGCCGCGGGGAGCGGCCCGCGGTGCAGTCCCGGTGCAAAACGGCTAGAATCCGCCCCACCTTTTTTCGCCGGCGCGGAGGCAACAAACCCTTATGACCGAATTGGCCAGTTCCCTGAAACTCGCCCCGGGCACCTCCCTGCTTCCCGTTTCCTGGTATCTGGACGAGCGCATCTTGGCACTGGAGAAAGAGCACCTGTTTGTCCCCGGCCCGGGCTATGTCGGCCACGAGCTGATGGTCCCCGCCCCCGGCGACTATCACACGCTGGAATGGGCCGATCACGGCAAGATGCTGGTGCGCAACGATACCGGGGTGGAGCTGCTCACCAACGTCTGCCGTCACCGCCAGGCGATCATCGTCGAGGGCCGCGGCAACGCGCGCAACCTCGTCTGCCCGCTGCACCGCTGGACCTACGACATGCACGGCACGCTTCTTGGCGCACCGCAGTTCGCGGAAAATCCGTGCCGGAACCTGTTCCGGACCCCGCTGAGGAGCTGGAACGGCCTGTTGTTCACCGGAAGCCGCGACGTAGCCGCCGACCTGAGCGGCGCAGGCATGGAGCGGGAATTCGACCTGACCTCCGGCTACGTTTTCGACCGCGTGATCGTCAACGAATGCAGGCAGAACTGGAAGACCTTCATCGAGGTTTATCTGGAACTCTATCACGTGGTTCCGTTTCACCCGGGACTGGCCGGCTTTGTCTCCTGCAGCGAGTTTCGCTGGCTCTTCGGCGAGCGCTACTCGGTGCAGGTGTTGGGGACCAGGGACCACTTGAGCCGGCCAGGGACTCCGGTCTACGGCAAATGGCACGAGCAGGTACGCCGCTATCACGGCGAGCGCGATCCCGAACATGGCGCCATCTGGATGCTCTATTACCCGAACGTCATGCTCGAGTGGTACCCGAACACCATAGTCATCAGCACGCTCGTCCCGCGGTCTCCGGGGCGCACCCTGAACGTGGTCGAGTTCTATTACCGCGAAGATCTGGCGTTGTTCGAGCGCGACTATGTCGAGGCGCAGCAGGCTGCCTACCTGGAGACCGCTGCCGAGGACGAAATCATCGGCCAGCGCACCGACCGCGGCCGCCAGTCGCTGCGCGAAGCCGGCATGGACGATTTCGGCCCGATCCAGTCGCCGATGGAAGACGGCATACTGTACTTCCATGACTACGTGCGCAAGCACCTTGAGCCGCATTTGCAAACTGCTGCTTAGGGCTCGTTTCGGAGTTGGGTAGATCCTTGGTAGATCCTGCGCCTATGCCCCTACGCACTCTCGCCACCACCGCCGAGCTCGCCGCGCGCCTCTCGGACCCGAACTGGGTCGTGATCGACTGCCGCCACGACCTCGCCGACCCGCACGCAGGCCGCGCCGGCTACCGGCGTTCGCACATCCCGGGCGCGCGCTATCTGGACGCCGCCGAAGACCTCGCTGCCCCGCTCACCGGATCCAACGGCCGCCATCCGCTGCCCGCAGTCGATGCTTTCGCCGCAGCGCTCTCGCGCGCGGGCATCGACGCCGGCAAGCAGGTCGTCGCCTACGATGCACAAGCCTGCGCCTTCGCCGCACGGCTGTGGTGGATGCTGCGCTGGCTCGGCCACGATGCGGTCGCGGTGCTCGACGGCGGCTGGAGCAAGTGGCTCGCCGAGGGCAGGCGCGTGAGCGCAGAGACGGGCACGCCGGTCCCAGCGCGCTTTGTCGCCGCACCGCGCCGCTCGGCAGTGGATGCACGCTTTGTGCTCTCCTCGCTCGGGCAGCGGGAGGTCATGCTGCTCGACGCGCGCTCACCCGATCGCTTTCGCGGCGAGAACGAAACGCTCGATCCGGTAGGCGGCCGCATCCCCGGCGCGGCAAACCGCTTTTTCAAGGACAATCTCACGGCCGAGGGGCTGTTCAAGCCGCCTGCGCAGTTG
>JACPRN010000286.1 GCA_016189945.1 Betaproteobacteria bacterium | reverse complement strand
GCGTGGGGGTGACGCGGCTACCTGGCTGCGAGCAGGGCGAGCAGTTGCTCCTGGGCCGGCCGCGGCACGCGACCGCTTGCCTTCTTGCGGTGGTAATTCCCGTTCGAGTCCATTTCCCAGGCCTGGCTGTTGTCGGCCAAATAGGCCTTCAGTCCTTCCTTGATCACGCGCTGCTTGAGGCGGGGATCGAGCACCGGAAAGCACGCTTCGATGCGGCGGAAGAAGTTGCGCTCCATCCAGTCGGCGCTGGAGAGATACACGTCCTCGGCACCGTCGTTGTGGAAGTAGAAAATGCGCGAGTGCTCGAGGAAGCGCCCGATCACCGAGCGCACGCGGATGTGCTCCGAGAGCCCCGGGATTCCTGGGCGCAGCGCGCATACGCCGCGCACGATCAGATCGATCCTGACCCCGGCCTGTGAGGCCGCGTACAGGGCCTCGATCACCTTCGGTTCGAGGAGCGAGTTCATCTTGGCGATGATGTGCGCAGGCTTGTCTGCGCGCGCGTTCTTCGCCTCGTGCCGGATCGCCTGCAGCACGCGTTCGTGCAGCGTGAACGGCGACACCCACAGATGATTCAGCCGGCGGGCGCGGCCGAGCCCGGTGAGCTGCTTGAACGCCTCGTTGACATCGTCGCAGATCTCCTCGTTCGCGCTGAGCAGGCCGAAATCGGTGTAGAGCTTGGCTGTGCGCGGGTGGTAATTGCCGGTGGACAGATGCACGTAGCGCTTGAGCGCTCCTTGCTCGCGCCGCACCACCAGGAGCATTTTCGCGTGGGTCTTGTAGCCGACCACGCCATAGACGACGTGCGCGCCCACCTCTTCGAGCTTGGCTGCCCAGGTGATGTTGGCCTCCTCGTCGAAGCGCGCCAGCAGCTCGACTACCACCGTGACCTCTTTGCCGCGCTGTGCGGCGTCGATCAGGTATTTCATGATCACGGAGTCGGTTCCGGTGCGATAGACCGTCTGCTTGATGGCAACGACTTCCGGGTCCTCGGCAGCCTGTTCCAGGAACTCGATCACCGGGCTGAACGACTGAAACGGGTGGTGCAGCAGGATGTCGCCCTTGCTCACCGCGCGGAACACGTCGCCGTGCTTCTCCAGCGCCCGGGGAACGCCGGGCAGGAACGAGCGGAACTTGAGCGCGGGCAGGTCGACGATGTCGGCGACGCTCATCAGGCGCGCGAGGTTCACCGGACCGTCGACGCGGTACAGGTCCTGGCCGCCGAGATTGAACTGCTCCAGAAGGAAACCCTCCATTTCCGCCGGGCAGCCTTCGGCGACCTCGAGCCGCACCGTGTCGCCGAAGTGGCGCTGGGGCAGCTCGCCGGCGAGCGCGCTGCGCAGGTCTTTGATCTCTTCCTCGTCGAGAAACAGGTCGCTGTTGCGCGTGACCCGAAACGGATAGGCGCCTATCGCCACCATGCCCTGGAACAGCGCGGTGGCGAAGGCCTGCAGCACGGAGGTGAGGAGGACGAAGTGGTAGCCCTTGCTGCCGGTGAGCTGGCCGGGCAACTGCATGACGCGCGGCAGCAGCCGCGGCGCCTGCACGATCGCCTTGCCGGAACTGCGGCCGAACGCGTCCCGGCCCTCCAGTTGCACCGCGATATTCAGGCTCTTGTTGAGCACGCGCGGGAAGGGGTGCGCCGGGTCCAGCCCGATGGGGGTCAGCAGCGGCATCATCTCGCGCAGGAAGTACTCGTGCAGCCAGCGGCGTTGCTCGCGGGTCCAGTGCGGCGGGAGCAGAAAGCGCACGTCTTCATCGGCCAGTCCGGGGACGATTTCCTCGTTGAGCAGCCGGTACTGGTCGGCTACGATGGCGTGCGCCTGTTCGCTCACCGCCTTGAACGTTTCGGCCGTGCTGCCTCCGCCGTCCAGGCGCAGCCGTTCCTTCAGTTCGGCGACCCGGATTTCGAAGAATTCGTCGAGATTGGAGGAGACGATGCACAGGAACCGGAGCCGCTCCAACATCGGTACGCGGCGGTCCTCGGCTTGCGCCAGCACGCGCCGGTTGAACGCGAGAATGCCCACCTCACGCGCGAGGAAATGCTGTTCCGCTCGCTTGAGCCGGGCCGCGGTTTCCTGGAGCATCGCCGGGGGGGGGGGAAGAGTCCGAAGCTATTCTAATCGAGCGGCTAAAAGGCTGCGCATGGGTGTTTTTGTGCATTGCGGGAGCCTTCGGGGCAGTGCTATGGTTGCCGCCGGGATGACCACGGCGCGATGACGATGAAATACGAGATGCTGGCCGCTGTCGACCTCGGATCGAACAGCTTTCACCTGCAGATCGGCCGCGTGGTCGACGAGCAGATCTATCTCCTGGACAGCTTTCGCGAACCGGTTCGTCTCGGGGCCGGGCTGACGCGCGAGCGGCGCATCGACCGCTCGACCCAATTGCGCGCGCTCGACGCCCTGCGTCGGTTCGGCGAGCGCCTGCGCGGCTTCCCGGCCGGTGCGGTGCGGGCCGTGGGAACCAATGCGCTGCGGGTGGCGAAGAACGCCGAGCAGTTCCTGGCGGAGGCCGGAAGCGTTCTCGGACATCCGATCGAGGTGATCTTCGGACGCGAAGAGGCGCGCCTGATCTACGTCGGCGTCGCCCACACGCTACCGCCTGCCGAGGAGCGGCGCCTGGTGATCGACATCGGCGGCGGATCGACCGAATGCATTATCGGCACCGGATTGGACCCCGAAGTGACCGAGTCGATCACCATTGGCTGCGTCAGCTTCAGCCTCGAGTATTTTCCCGAAGGCCGGCTGGACAAATCCGGCTTCAAGAAGGCCGAGCTTGCCGCCGCCAATGAGCTGCAATGGATCGTCAAGTCGTTCCGGCGCACCGGCTGGAAGCAGGCCGTGGGTTCTTCAGGAACGGCAAGGGCGATCGCAGCGATCCTGCAGGCGAACGGCTGGGCCGAGCAGGGCATCGGCACGGCGGGGCTGAAGAAACTTCGCTCGGCATTCATCGAGGCCGGCGATGTCGCAAAGCTCAAGCTCCCCGGGCTGCGCGAGGACCGCGCGGCGATCCTGCCGGGGGGAATCGCCATCATGAGCGCGGTCATGGAGGAGTTCGGCATCGATCAGGTCGAGGTCTCCGAAGGCGCGTTGCGGCAAGGCGTGCTCTACGACCTGCTCGGACGCGTCGCCCATCACGACATGCGCGAGGCCACGGTCGCCCAGTTTGCGCGCCGCTACCATGTCGATCAGGCGCAGGCCGAGCGTGTGGGCGCGCTCTCGGCAAGGCTCTTCGCCGAGATGGTGAGCGCGCCGGGCGACGGCGATGCGCCGATGCTGCGCTGGGCATCCGCCTTGCACGAGATCGGCATTTCGATCGCGCACGCCGCCTACCATAAGCATTCGGCGTACATCATTTCGCAAGCCGACATGCCCGGATTTTCGCAGGCGGAACAGGCGCGGCTCGCGCGCCTGGTGCTCGCGCATCGGGGCAAGCTGGCAAAGCTCGAAGGGCTCCCGGCGCGCAGCGCCGATTGGCCCTTGATATTCTGCCTGCGTCTGGCGGCGATGCTTTACCTCAGGCGCCAGGATGTCGCGCTGCCTGCGATCGATTGCCGGGCAACCGAATCCGGATTCCAGCTCTCGATCGCGCGCTCCTGGCTCGATGAGCACCCGCTCACCGAAGCGGCTCTCGAGAGCGAAGCCGACGAATGGCGTTCGCTCGGCATGAAGCTCGAGCTACGGGCGGTTCCGTTCTGAACAACTTCCGCTGCATGCTAGACCAGGTCCGGCGTCATCGCCGCCTTCAGCGCCACCTCGGCCTGGCCGCTTCGGTTGCGGCAGGTGATCCACCACAGAGCGCCTTTCTTGATCTGCCAGTCCGAAGGCTTGCCCGAGAGCACCAGGGCGGCAACCCTGCCCAGGGTCGGCTGGTGGCCGACGACGACGACGGTACCGTCCCGGTGCGGCCAATGCGCGGCTTCGAGCACGTCGTTCTCCGAGGCGCCGGTACCGAGCTTGTTCGTGGTCCGGCAAGCGAGTCCCAGGGCTTCCGCGGTCTGCAGCGCTCGCTTGGCCGGACTGACCAGGACCTCGGTGTCCTGCGGCAGCCGCTCCTTGAGCCACGCTGCGATTTGCGCGGCCTGCTTGCGGCCGCGCTTGGTCAGTGCCCGCGCAGAATCGTCGACACCGTCCTCGGCGTCGGCATGGCGCCATAGTATCAAGTTCAACTGGTTGTCCACAGGATTATCGCCTCGCAAATTGAATTGATCCCGACTCTAGCGCAGAATTGGCGGGACGGACCACCGCGAAAGGAGAATGGCATGGCCAAGAAGAGCATCAGGAGCATAAAGAAAAGCTTGGAAAGCGTCTACAAGATCGTCGAGGTGATCGGCACCAGCCCGGACTCGTGGGAAGAGGCGGCGAAAAACGCAGTCCAGGCCGCTTCCCAGTCGCTGCGCGATCTGCGCATTGCCGAAGTCGTCGAGCAGGACATGGCGATCGAGAACGGAAAGGTCGTGGCGTTTCGCACCCGCGTGCTCTTGTCGTTCAAGTATCAAGCCTGATTGCATGCATACGGCGGGGCGGGATCAATGCCGGCCGCGTGCCGCAACGACGCCTCCCGCGGCCGCAGGCCCCGGCACAGGGCGAGCGCACGTTCGTTCCCGCCCGGGAACCTCGACGGTCCTTTCGGCTATCATATAGCGTTTCGACCGGCCCAAGAAGCGCTTCAATGAGGAAAATCACGACGTCATTGCTGGCGCTCGCAACGGCTGCATGCGCTCAGATTCAGGCGCCGTACCTCGCGCCGCACCGCATCGAAATCCAGCAGGGCAACTTCGTTTCTCAGGAGATGGTGGCGCAACTGAAATCCGGGATGACCAAGGACCAGGTGCGCTTTATCCTCGGCACGCCGCTGGTATCCGATATATTTCACGCCGACCGCTGGGATTATGTTTTCGTGCGCCAGCGCGCCAACAGCTACGAAGTCGAGCATCGCCGCATCGTCGTGTTTTTCGAGGAAGGCAGGTTGAAGCGCATCGAAGGCGACGTTGTCGCTGCCGGCGTATCCGGCGAGCGGGCCGCGGGCGTGCAGGCGCCGGCGCGCGATCTGCCGTGAAGGTCGCCATCGCCGGCGCCTCGGGGCGCATGGGGAGAACGCTGATCGAAGCGGTGCTGCGCTCGCCCGATCTCGATCTTAGCGCCGCGCTCGACGTGATTGCGAGTGGCTGCATCGGCAAGGACGCGGGCGAGCTGGTGGGCATCCCCTGCGGGGTGAAGGTCGCAACCGACGCGGCTTTGGCGGCCGCCTCCGATTGCCTGATCGATTTCAGCCGGCCCGAGGGCACGCTCGCGCACCTGGAGGCCTGCGCGGCTGCGGGCATTCCGATGGTGATCGGCACCACCGGGTTCAACGCCGAGCAGAGAAGCCTGATCAGCGACGCGGCCCGGCGCATCGCCATCGTCTTTGCGCCCAACATGGCGATCGGCGTCAACGCGGCATTCAAGCTCGCCGAGGTCGCCGCCCGCATCCTCGGCGATGCCTACGACGTGGAGATCATCGAAGCGCATCATCGCCACAAGGTGGATGCGCCTTCCGGCACGGCCCTGAAGCTGGGCGAGGTGGTGGCCCAGGCGCTCGGCCGCGAATTGAAGGACTGCGCGGTCTACGGCCGGGCTGGGCTGACCGGCGAGCGCGACGCGAGAACGATCGCCATCCACGCCATTCGCGGCGGCGACATCGTCGGCGACCACACGGTGATGTTTGCCGGCGCCGGCGAGCGCGTCGAGATCACCGTGCGCTCGCAGAGCCGGCTGACCTACGCCCTGGGGGCCCTGCGCGCCTGCCGATACCTGAAAGACCGGCCCGCCGGCCTATACGACATGCACGACGTTCTCGGCTTGCGCTGACGAGAGCCCCCGCCGTTCGCCCGGGTTTTGAGCGCGTTCGTTGAACGGCCGCGCAATTTCGGGTAACATCGCTCGGCTTCACAGGGCGGGACGGCTCAAAGCCAGTCCCGCTTTTCGTATCCACCCTGGAGTATTAGTGCCTATCCGGCCACCTGCCATCCTTGCGCTAGCCGACGGCACCATTTTCCGCGGGCAATCCATTGGGGCCGAGGGCCTGGCGTCCGGCGAAGTGGTGTTCAACACGGCCATCACCGGCTATCAGGAAATTC
Source organism: Betaproteobacteria bacterium (assembly GCA_016189945.1). Lineage (GTDB taxonomy): Bacteria > Pseudomonadota > Gammaproteobacteria > Burkholderiales > SG8-39 > JACQTO01. The sequence goes on along the minus strand of JACPRN010000286.1, from coordinate 484 downwards.
TCACCGATCCCTCGTACTGCCGTCAGATCGTCACGCTGACCTATCCCCATATCGGCAATACCGGCGTCAATAGCGAAGACGAAGAGTCCGACGGGATCTACGCTTCGGGGCTTGTGGTTCGCGATTGCCCGCCGAGGGTTTCGAGCTGGCGGGCCCGGCAGGCCCTCCCCGACTACCTGGGCGGGCACGGTACGGTCGCGATCGCCGGAATCGACACGCGCCGGCTCACGCGGATTTTGCGCGAAAAGGGCGCGCAGTCCGGATGCCTGCTCGCGCTGCCGGCCGGAGCGGCGCTTGGCGAGGCCGACGTGGCGCGCGCGGTGGCGGCGGCGAGCGAATTCCCCGGGCTCACCGGCATGGACCTCGCCAAAGTGGTGAGCACCCGATCGCGCTACGAGTGGACCGAGGGCTGCTGGCGGCTCGGAGAGGGCTTTCGGCGGCAGCGCACCGCGCGCTTTCATGTCGCCGCCTATGACTACGGCAT
>JACPRN010000273.1 GCA_016189945.1 Betaproteobacteria bacterium | reverse complement strand
CGTACCCGTGCGGATTCATGCTCTGCCAGCGCCACAGGTCGGCGCACATCTCCTCAAGCCCGCACCGGGCGCGCCAGCCGAGAAACTCTGCGGCCCGCGACGGATCGGCGTAGCAGGTGGGCACGTCGCCGGGTCGGCGCGCGACGATGTCGTAGGGCACGCGCTTGCCGCTGGCCGCCTCGAAGGCGTGCACCACTTCGAGCACGCTGTAGCCGCGCCCCGTGCCCAGGTTGACGGTCAAAACACCGGCATGGCGGGCAAGATAATCGAGCGCCGCCAGGTGGCCCTGGGCAAGATCCACGACGTGGATGTAGTCGCGCACGCCGGTGCCGTCGGGGGTGACGTAGTCGGATCCGAATACCTTCAGCATCGGCAGCCCTCCCGTAGCCACCCGGGCCACCGTCGGCATCAGGTTGTTCGGCACGCCGAGCGGACTCTCGCCGATCAGGCCGCTTGCATGAGCGCCGACCGGGTTGAAGTAACGCAGCAGCGCCACGCGCAGCAGGGGATCGGCCGCAGCGGCATCGCGCAGGATCTCCTCGATCATCAGCTTGCTGCGGCCGTAGGGGTTGGTCGCCCGCAGCGCCGCGTCCTCGGCGATCGGAACGCGATCGGGAACTCCGTACACGGTCGCCGAGGAACTGAAGATGAAAGTCTTGACGCCGAACTCGGCCATCGCCTCGAGCAGCGCGACCGACCCGCTCACGTTGTTGGCGTAGTACGCGAGCGGCTTCTCCACCGACTCGCCCACCGCCTTGAGACCGGCAAAATGCATGACCGCTTCGAAGCGATGCCGCTCAAACAACGGGCGCAGCGCGGCGCCCTCGCGCACGTCGGCCTGCGCAAAAACCGGTTTGCGCCCGGTGATGGCCTCGATCCGCTCGATGACCAAGGGGTGGCTGTTGCACAGATTGTCGAGGACCACCGGCTCGTGGCCTGCGGCCAGCAGTTCGACGCACGCGTGCGAACCGATGTAGCCGGCGCCGCCGGTGACAAGTATTTTCATGGCGTGAAATTAAGTGCTTATCGGACCAGCGTTGACGACATTGGCGAGAATTGGGGTTTCATTATGTCTCAACGCTTTGTTCCGTTGCGACTTCGCAACGGAACAAAACGTTGAGATTGATGAAAAGCAAAATCCAGCACCGCTGATCCCAACAGGTTAGCTTTGGATTTGCGAGTTTATGGTCGACGATTCCGGCAAGACCAGCCTTCCCCTGGGCGCTCAGCGCGATGCGAGCAGCGCAGTATAAGCCTGCACGACCGCCTCGATCGGGATGTCGGCCACCTGCCGGCTTGGCGCCTGCAGCAGCCGGTGGGGAACGCCCCAGGGATGCCAGCGCTCCGCGCCCGAATCGCCGAACAGGCACACGATCGGCTTTCCGAGCCCGGCAGCGATGTGCATCGCGCCGCCGTCGGCGAGGATGGCGCAATCGCATGGCGCGAGACCTGCGATCAGATCTTCGAGCCGCTTGCTCGGGCAGGCCGCAAACGGCAGGCCGCGGCAAAGCGTTGCAAGCTTTTCCGCTTTGCCGTCATCGCCCGGATGCTGCGGGTGCTCTTCCGCACCCGGCGACCAGAACAGGAGAAAGCGCGCCGCGCCCGAGGCGTGCAGGGCATGCGCAAGCGCCGCAAAGCGCTCGACGGGCCAGCGCTGCGAGGGCTTGCGCGCGGAAATGTGCAGGCCCACCAGAGGCCCGCCGCCCGCAGGCGCGAGGTCGTGCTTCAGCTTTTCCACGAGCACCGGATCGGCGAACACGCGCACCGGGCCGGGTGCTTCGTCGATGCCTAGCGGCCGCAGCAGGCGCATCACAGCCTCGGTCTCGTGCCCATGCCGGCCTTCGGCCGGCGGCAGCGGATCGTCGATGCCGTCGGCGGGTTCGCCGTAGGCGATGACGCGCCGCGCCCTCACCCAGCGGGCGAACTTGAGCGCCGCTGGCTGCCTCCCGGTCGCGGCGACGATGGCGAGATCAAGCGACTCTTCGCGCAGGCGGCGAATCAACTTCCAGGTCTGCCACCAGGCCGCAAGAATCGATTCGCCCGCGTCGCGGTGCTTGGCCTTGCGGTAGGCGAACACTTCGTCGACGTCGGCGTTGCCTGAGAGCACCGGCGCGTTGTAGGTGTTGGCGAGGGCGCCGATCCAGGCGCGCGGAAAATGCTCCCGCAGCGCGCGCAGCAGCGGCGTCGTACACACCAGGTCGCCGATATTGTCGCGGCGGATGACGAGGATCTTCACGCCGCCTCTGCGTCGAACTCGCGTTGCGCAGCATCCAGTACGCGCCGGATGCGCTCGGTGAAGGCGTCGAAAGAAAAGCGCTCCAGGTGCTCCTCGGCGCGCGCCGGGTGCAGCCGGTCCGGCATGGCCAGCACGCGCTCGATCAGGCGCGCAAAATCCGCGCCCCTGTCCTCGCGCGGATCGCGGTACAGGAACCCGGTGATGCCCTCAGACACCGTTTCGGTGAAGGGCGGCGCGCCGACGGCGAGCACCGGCAGGTCGCAGAACTGCGCTTCGATGACGTTGAGACCGAGCGCCTCCTTCTCGGGCAGGCCCGCGAGCAGGTAGTCGAGATGAGCGTAGACTGCGCGCACGTCCGGCTGCTCGCCCCAGAAGCGCACGCGCTCGCCCAACGGGGCAAGAGCGCGCTCGAGGTCGCGCACCGATCGATAGCCGCCGCTGCCGAAGATTTCCAGATGAACCCCGGGAAAGCGCGTGAGCACGGGCGCGAGAATCGCGAACAGGTGCGGGAACTGCTTGATCGGCGTGAGCCGCGAGACTACCCCGAGCGAGAGGCCGGTGCGGCGCGCAAATAGCGGGCGCGGCAGAAACGGCGCCAAGAGCGGTTCGACCCAGCCGGCCAGCCGGTCGCGGAGCTTGCGCCGATCCCAGTCGTAGCGGCTCCTCTTCCTGGTTTCCGTGACGCTTGGCCGCCAGGACAGGTCCGCGACACCGTAGAGCGGCTCGGGCCACGCGGGAACACCGGCTGCGAGCAGCCCTTCGAGGACCCATCCGGAGACCGCGAATACCCGCTCGTGGCCGTCGAAGGATCGGGGATCCCGTCCCTGCAGCGGCATGTGCGCGATCGCCATGTGACGCCTGCCCTGCGCGCGGGCATCGAGCACCGCTCGGGGCAGCGGGCCGTGGCCGAGGATGATCGCCTTGCCGCCGGGGAGCCGGGCTGCGATACCCTCGGGCGAGTCGGCGCGAATGATTCTCGTCGATTCCGGGATGACCATCTGCTCCCAGTAGCGCGCCCGCGGGTGCGCGAAGAGGCAGGACTCGACACCGAGCCGGTCGAGCGCCCGGCAGACAACGGCCGTATAGACTTCGCCGCCGCCGAAATGCCCCTGCAGATTGACTTGGCAGACCCTCACGTCGCGCGCGCTTCGGAAGTCCTGCGCAGGGAACCGATCAGGGCGCCGGTCACCAGCCAGAAAAGCTGCGCCATGTCGCGTACGAAGACGTCGTCCATCATGTTCTTCGCGAATACCATCGCCACGATGACCAGCCCGGTAGCGGCAAGCGGAAAATCGGGCGAGCCTCTTCGAATGCGGACGAAAAACTCCCTGGCTACATAGAACCACAGGATGAGCCAAACGATGACCCCCGGCAGGCCCATTTGTATCCCCTTGTTGAGCACCATGTTGTGGGCGTGCCAGAGCATGCCGTTGCGCGCCTTCAGTTCCGGGTAGAGCTTGGCGAATACGTCTCTCCCGAACCCTCCTCCAGTCAAGGGATGCTCGGCGATCCTGGCGGCCGAGAAACGCCACAGCGCCCAGCGCGGATCCGCCGCGACGCTGGCGCGGGCGAGCTCCTCCGGGAGATAGGGTTCGCGCCGGGCCATCTGCACCCCGGCCATCGCGACGATGAGCACAATGAGCGTGGCCAAGACCGCGAAGCGGCGCCAAGTGAATCGGATTGCGAGCACGAGCGACCCGCCGCAGGCAACGCCCACCGCGAGCACGACGAAGGCCTGGCGGTTGTAGGAGAGCAGCAGGGCGACCATGTCGAGGACGACCAGCGCGGCGAGCGCCGCGACCCGCCAGCGCTGCCCCGCGCGCGAAGCCTTCCAGGCGAGATAGACGAGGAGCGGCAGTACGGTGAGGATGAAGTTCGGATTGACGCCTGCCAACGCCCATGAGGGCATTCTCTCGATTTCGGGCATGGTGCTCGAAAGGCTGGCGTAGCTCAGTGCGGCAACGACGTAGATCGCGTTCGCGGCGGCGAGCATGTAGGCGAGGCCGGTGACGATGTCGCGGGAGCGGGACCAGCTCGCAGCGATGACGAAAATCGCCAGGCCATAGAAGACCTCGACGCGGATTTCACTGAGGGACTCCGTCGGCGCAACCGCGTAGACGAGCGAAGCGAGCGCCACCGCCGCATAGGCGATCCAGGCACCCGCCAGCGGGCAGATCGGCCGCTTTCGGTGCGACCAGAGATAGGCGATCGTGCTCGCGGCGATGATCGCAATCGCGAGGTAACGCAAGGCGATGGTGTGCTTCACCGGCAGCACGAGCACGTAGAGCGCAAGCCCGATCGTGAACGCCCGGTAGGAGAGGCGGTCGGCAGTTGCGGAATTCACGGCGCGTCCGATCTCAAATCCGCAGTCATCGCGCCGGGAAAAGCGCGCGCAGGTAGAGCCGGATGATGCGGCGGCGCTGCGCGAGGCCGCTCGCGTGACGCCAGAGCAATCCGAACCAGCCGTCTTTTCGCAAGCGCGAGAGGTGCTTCTTTCGTGCGCTTGCGTCGGGCATCTGCTCGAGCTTGTGAAAGAGCGAAAACCCGCCGTCCACGAGTTGCCAGCCAAGAGCCGATCGCAGCGCCGGGTCCTTCGCTTGCTCGCCGGCGATGCCCGCCAGCGTGCGGGCATTGAATTCGCTGCTGGCGACGATCCTCTCCAGCCGCGCCTGGTTCTGGGCAACGCTGAATCGGCGCTGCGGGATCCGGTAGCGAACGAGCGCCTCCGGCGTGTAGCGGACCCGCTCGGCCGCCAGCAGCGCGCGCGTGGTCCAGATGACGTCTTCGTGAACCATGCCGGGAACAAAGCGCAACTGCAGCCTTTCGAGAAAGTCCCTGCGGTACAGGTGCATCCACACCATGTGCAGGAAGCGCTTGGCGAGCAGCCGCTCCTTCAGCCATTGCGCCCCCGGCACGACCCCGCTTGCCGGGACATCCGTGTAGACAGGGCTCTCGGGCTTGCGCTCCTCGAAATAATAGAGGGCGTTGCATAGCGCCATGTCGAGCGCGTCCGCCTCGGCCATTGCGACCAGCGTGGCATACAGTTCCGGTTCGGCAAAATCGTCGGAATCGAGGAAGGCCACGTATTTTCCGGCGGCGTGTTCCAGTCCGGTATTGCGCGCGGCCGACAGCCCGCCATTGGGCCGGCGGACGACGCGCAGATTGCGCATGCGGCGAGCGTAGTCCGCGAGGATGGCGGGGCACTCGTCGCTCGACCCGTCGTCCACCGCGATGATCTCGTCCGGCGAGAGCGTCTGCGCGATCAGGCTCTCCAGGCAGCGCGGCAGAAATGGCGCCACGTTGTAGACGGGCATGATCACCGACAGGCGAAGCGCACTCATCTTATGGGCGGTAGAAATAGAAGACGTTCTTCCGGATGAGCGAGAAATCGAGCGCAAACCCTTGAGCGAAGAGCCGGCTGAACAGTTTCGAAAGCGAAGCGTCGCTCGCCATGCCCGGATGCGTTTCAACGCAGATCTTGCGCACCCCGTCGAGCCGGGCGAGAGCGAAGAACTCGATTTCTCCGCCCTCGATGTCGACGATCAGAAACGTGGGGCAAACCGCGGCAAGCTCCGCATTCAGGTCGGCCTGTTCCACGACGATCGGCTGCGCTGCGCCCGAACCGGCGAGGGCCGAGGAGGCCCAGAACTCGGGTTCGATGAAAAGCGTTCTCTTGCCCGCACCCTCGGCAAGCAGCGCATTGCGCACGCTGGGGGCGACGCCGTTCTCGCGATGGGTGGCGGCGATGATCTCCAGCAGCGCAGGGTTGGCCTCGTAGGCAAACACGCGGCCGTTGCCGAGGCGCCTGGCGCACAGGGCGGAGAGGTAGCCGATGCCGGCGCCGACCTCCATCACGACATCGTCATCGGCCAGGCGCCGGGAGACGATCTCGGCTTCCTTGGCCTCGTATTCGCCGAAAAAGATCTGGCGCCTGATCCCGGGAGTGATCAACGGGTGGTCAGTGGGCAGGCGCACGCCGCAGTTATCGACCCATTTCGGCACGCGAATGTGCCACAGCAGCTTCTTCAACCGGCGCTCGGTGCGGCCGTGTCTGCGCATTGCGGGTGTTCCCAAACCGGCATAGCCGGAACCAAATAGGATGGTTTTGCCTTTATTCGATCTCGTGTTTTCGTGCCGTTGCGATGTTGCAACGGCACGAAAACACGAGACACGTGCAACGCCTTAATCTTCGCCACACTCGTCAACGAGTGCGTCACCATTCATGTTACCGCATGAAACCGGTGCTCCTTGAGCCAAAGGAGGAGCACGACCAGCGTATAGCCCAGACGCCGCGAGGCGCGCCGCCCGAGGACCTCGCGCCACAGCCGCGCCACCGCACGGGCGTCCAGAAACGGCGCGACCTCGCCCGCGCTCGCGATCGCCTCTTCGCACACCTCGCGCCAGGGGCCGCGGAACAACGCGTCGAGCGGGACCGAAAACCCGTGCTTCGGCCGATTCCAGACGCACTCGGGCAGGTACCGGCGTGCCAGCTCGGTGAGCAAAGCCTTGGTGCCGCCGGCGAAGTGCAATTCGGCGGGCAGCGTGAGCACGGCCTCCAGCACGGGCCGGCCCAGAAACGGCACGCGAACCTCGAGCCCGAAGGCCATGCTGGCGCGGTCGACCTTCGCCAGGCAATTCTCCGACAGGTAGGTCCACAGATCGGCGCGCATCAGCGTCGCGCTGTCCATATGGCCGCCGAGTTCGTCGATCAGGTCGAGCCACAGGCCGAGCGTTCGTTCCGGATGCGCTCTCGCCGCGACCTCAGGCGCAAGCAAACGGACGAGGTTCTTGCGTCCCGGCCAGGGGCCCAATTCCACGCGGCGGTAATGCAAGAGTTCCCGGCCCGAGAGGCTGCGCCGCGCGAGCGCAGCCGGCAGCGCGCCGGCCGCGATCAGCGCGCGCAGCGCGGGCTGATACCAGCGCCGCGGATGCCGGTCCTCGGTGTCGAGAAAGCGCTCGTAGCCGCCGAACAGTTCATCGCCGCCGTCGCCGCTCACCGCGACTGTGACGTGCTTGCGCGTCAGCCTTGAGAGCGCGTGCGTCATCACGTAAGCGGGATCGGCGAGCGGCTGATCGAGCGTCGCGATCGCCTGATGGAAGCCGCCGGCGTCGACTGCAGGCGCCTGGAGCACGGTGTGCCGGCAGCCAAAGCGCTCGGCGACCGCGCGCGCATGGGCGCTTTCGTCGAATTGGGCATCGCCAAATCCGAGGCTGAAGGTCTCAAGCGGCGCGGCCGATTGGCTGGCGAGGTAGCGCACGACCAGGCTCGAATCGATTCCGCCGGACAGAAACGCACCCAGCGGCACGTCGGCGATGAGCTGGCGGCGCACGCTCTCGGTGAGCGCCGCATCGATGCGCGCAAGGATCGTCTCGCGCTCGTCCGCCCTTGGCTGCGGGCGCGGAATCGACCAGTAGCGCTCGAGGTGGGCTCCTCCCGCAGCAGCGTCGAAACGAAGCGCGTGCCCCGGCGGCAGCGACCGAACATCGGCGAGCATGGTCTGCGGCGCAAGCGGCGTCTGAAAGGCGAGATAATCGCGCAACGCCTCGGCATCCAGGCGCCGGGGGAAGCCTGGCAGGCGAAAGAAAGGCTCCAGGGTCGAGGCGAATACGAGGCCGCCGTCAACCGCTGAGTAGAACAGCGGCTTGATACCGAGCGGGTCGCGCGCCGCGAACAGGCGGCGCTCGGCCGAGTCCCAGACCGCGAAGGCAAACATGCCGTCCAGGCGCTCGAGCACGCGCCCGCCCCAGCGGACGTAGCCGGCGAGCAGCGCCTCGGTGTCGGAGTGGTCGGTCACCAAAGCGACTCCCAGGCATTGAAGCTCGCGCCGTAAGGCGGCGAAGTTGTAGATCTCGCCGTTGAAAACCAGCGTGTAGCGGCCATCGGCCGAGCGCATGGGCTGCGCGCCGCCGGCAAGATCGATGACTGCCAGGCGCGCGTGCCCGAAGACCGCCTCGCCGAGATCGAGCACTGTCTGCGCATCCGGGCCGCGCGAGCCAAGCGCCTCCAATGCCTCCTGCGCTGCCGGACGCCAGCGGGTGCCGATCAGGCCGAGGATGCCGCACATCTCAAGCGCCCTCCGCAAGCCGGACATAGGCCTGCGCCACCGCTTGCGCGCAATAAGCGCCGAGGTCGGCGGTGGCCGGATCGTAGGGCGAAGCGAGCACGCGCGCGATTCCTTCAGCGAGCGCCGCGGGATCGCCGCAGGGGACGAGATACTTATCGAGCGCCGGCCCGAGGATCTCGCGCGGGCCTGAAGGGCAGTCGGTCGACAGCACAGGCGTGCCGCACAGCAGCGCCTCGATCAGAACGTTGGGCAAGCCCTCGTGATCCGAGCACAGCACGAGGAGCTTCGCGCCTGCGATCCACGGGTAGGGATTGGCGCGAAACCCGGCGACCAGGACGCGCTTCTCCAGCCCGCGCCGGCGGATGAGCAGCTCCAGTTGCGGATCCGGTGGAGTGAGCAGGACGAGCCGGTGCGGCAGGTCCAGGCGCGCCCACGCTTCGAGCAGCAGGTCGTGGCGCTTCTGCGGCGCGAAGCGCCCGACGTGGATGACGTAGGGACCGGCCGGAAGATCGCTCGCCGGTGCCGCCGCCGCGGCGCGCAGCGCAGCGGCATCGAACGGGTTGGCGATGACCGCTATGGGCCCGCGGCAGCCCAGGCGTTCGCGCAGGTCCTTGGCCACGCCGTGCGATACCGCGACCAGCGCCCTCGCACGGTAGAGCTTCCGATAGCGCGCAAGCCGCCGCGCCGCCTTGCGCGGATCGCTCACGGCAAGGCGTTCGACCTCGGCCGAAAGCGTATTGGCGATGCGGCATCGGTGGCGCGGCAGTCGCGCCAGGCAAGCGACCTCGTCGGCGAAGGGCAGCGTCGACACCACCAGATCGTACGGTCCGTCGCGCGAAATGGCCGCGGAGAGGCCGCGCGCAAGCACGCGCCGGCCAAGCCAGCCTTTGGACACCTTTTCAGGCTTGCCGAAGATCGAGCGGACCGCGACCCCGTGTGGAATCTCGTGCTCGATCAGGTGCTCGAGGAGCACCACATGCACCTCGTGGCCGAGCGTGAAGAGCGCTTCGCTGAGCTTGAGCAGCGCTTTTTCAGCACCGCCTCCGGCGAGGTTGGTGACGACAAAAGCGAACTTCAATGGCGCCGCCTCGGCGGATGCTCGGCAAGGGCGCGCTCGACTTGGGCGAACACCGCATCGACGCTGATGTCGGCCATTGGCGCCTCGATCGGGCAGGCGGGGCCGGCAAGCGGGTGATCGACCGCGTACAGGCACGGGTGTTCGAGCGGGGCGATGAGTGCGCTGCGCGAGTGGCCGTGATAGAGGCCCACCAGCGGGATATCGAATGCGCTCATCAAGTGCGTCGGGCCGGTGTCGACCCCGACATAGAGATCGGTGAGACTCATGAGCGCAGCGGTTTCGCGCAGCGACAGGCGCCCGGCGAGGTGAAGCGCGCGTCTGCCGAGCCGCCCGGCAAGCCACTCGGTGCGCCGCCGTTCCCCGCTGCCGCCGAAAATCAGGTAGCGGGCCTCGGACCAGCGTTCCGAAATGCGCGCGCAGAGCTGGGCGAACTGCTCGACCGGCCAGTCGCGGTAGGCTTTGGTCGGGAAGCTTGCGACCTGCAGGCCGATGAGCGGCGAGAAGCCGGCGAGGCCGCTCGTGGCGAGCCTTGTTCTTGCCGCGCGAGCCTCACCACCGGTCATTTCGTAGGCCACGCGCAGCCCCGCAGGGGCGATGCCGAGGGCCCCGGGAAGCCGCAGGAGCTGCACGATCGAATGCTCGCTCTGGAAAGGCGCCGGCGCGACGGCGGGATTCAAGCGGGAGTCGATATCGGAAATCCCCTGGCGGAAAGCGACCACCCGGCCTGCGACGCGCAGCGCATAGCGAACCAGGGCCGCATCGAAACCGTAGACGAACGCGAGATCATAGGGGGCGATGCCGAACCGGCCCCGCCAGGGAGCGCTGCGCTTGGTGATGCCGCCCACGCGGCCGATGAACGGCAGGCGCAGGATCTCGCAGCGCTTGGGGTGCGCGAGGACGGTGATTTCGGCCTCCGGGTGCGCGCGCGCGATCGCGCGCAGCGCCGGCGTGACGAGCAGCGTGTCGCCGATTCTCGAGATGTGGACGATGAGGATGCGGCGCATGAATCAGCGGGGATCGACGCGCCGGAAGATGTGGTTGCGCGCTTCGACGTGCACCAGCTCGAAGCCGCAGGCGGCGATCCTGCGCACCGCCGCGCGCGTATCGGATTCGCGGTGGTGCGTCACGCGGTGGTGAAACTCGACCAGCAGTTGGCCGATGCGGCGAACCTCGCCGCTCGCGCACAGGCGCTCGAGCACCTCGTACTCGGCGCCCTCGATGTCGAGCTTGAGCACATCGCATTGGGCCCGGCCTGCGGCGCCGAGCACCTGCGCCAGGGTCACGGTCCCGACTTCGAAGGAATCGGCGCCGGTGACGTATTCATGCGAGGAAATGAGGCTGCCGGAGACCCCGTCCGCCCCGCACGGAAGCTGGGCCTTCGGCCGCGGCAGGTGAAAGCGCATCGTCTGCGCGCTATGCCAGAAGGCGCTCCTCCACAGTTCCATTCCCGCCGGCCGGTGTGCCTCGACCCAAGCCAAGCTGCGCGGATTGGGCTCGATACCGATCACCCGGCCGCCGAAGCGCGCAAGAAACGCTGTCGGAAAGCTGATGTCTTCGCCCAGGCCGCAGTCTATGAGGAGCGGATCGGGTCCGATCATGCGCGTCTGAATCCACCAGCCGCCGTAGCGCGTGCCGAGCCGCTCGTAGCCGCGCGGCAGGCGCCATTCGGTCCAGCGGCGGCCCAGGCTGCGCTTGAGTCTCTGCCAATGCAGCCGCCATCCCATCTCAGCGCTCCGCGGCGATCACCGCGCGGAAGATCGACTCCATCCGGTCGAGCATCGCCGCGCGCGAGAAGCGCGCAAGCGCACGCTCGCGCGCGGCTGCCCCCAGACGGGCCGCCAGCGCCGGGTCGCAGGCGAGCCGGCGGATCGCCGCGGCAAGCGCTCCCGCATCGCGGGGCGAAACGAGCAGCGCGGTTTCCCCATCTGCGACCGCCTCGAGAATCGCGCCCACCGGGGTGGTAACGATAGGCAGTCCGGAGAGCATCGCCTGCGTCAGCGCCTGCGGCACGCCTTCGTTGGCGTAGGAGGGCAGGCAGAAGATATCGAAGGCGCGCAGCCAGTCTTGCGGGTCCTCCTGCTGCCCGACCAGGGCGACGCGCTCGCCCAGGCCGAGTTCGGCGATCTTCGCCCGAATGGGCTCCCCCATCGGCCCGTCGCCGACGATAACCAGCGTCCAGTCGGGCAAGCCGAGCTGCGCGAACGCCTCGAGAAGAAAGAGGTGCCCCTTCCAGCTCCGCAGCGTGGCGAGGACGCCGACGTACCTTCCGCCCGCGCCGAGACCGACCAGATGCCGCGCCTCGGTCTTGTTGCCCGGCGAGAACCGCGACGGATCGATGCCGGTCGGCACCGAGGTGACGCGGGAGGCGTCAAGACCGAGTTCGCGCACCAGCGTCTGGCGCAGCACCTCCCCGGTGGTCACCAGATGGGCGACCGCGCGTCCGTAGAGCCAGCGCGATCCGAATGCCGGCGTAACCGGAGCGGAGATATGACGCGTGCGCACGATGGGCGGCGCTTTCGCGCGTGTGGCGCAGGCCAAAGCGGCGAGCCAGGAATCCGTCGAGCTGTGGGTGTTGATGACATCGACCGGGTGCGCTGCGAGCCAGCGCCGCAATGCAATGATTCCCCGCAGCCGCTTGCGGCCGATCGGCAGGGCGTGTCCCGGGACATCGAATCGCGGCGCCTGGGCGAGAATCCTCGCCTTCGCGGGGCAGACCAGCGCGACCTCATGGCCGCGGGCGATCATCCCGCGCGACTCTTCCAGTATGCGCAATTCCTGTCCGCCCCATCCGCATGAACTCTCGGTGTGCAGAATCCGCACTAGGAATCTGCCTCGACCCGGCTTTCCTTGTCCGTCGCGTACTGCAACTGGTGCAGTCTGGCGTAGATGCCGCCGCGGGCGATCAACTGCGCATGGCGCCCGGTTTCGGCAATGCGCCCGCCGTCGAGCACGACAATGCGGTCCGCGTTTTCGATCGTCGAGAGCCTGTGGGCGATGACGAGCGTGGTTCGCCCCCGCATCAGCGTCTCCAGCGCCGCCTGGATGTGGCGCTCGGATTCCGAATCGAGCGCCGAAGTCGCTTCGTCCAGAATCAGCACCGGCGCGTTCTTCAGGAAGGCGCGCGCGATCGCCAGGCGCTGCCGCTGGCCCCCGGAGAGCCTCACGCCGTTCTCGCCGATCTCGGTCTGCAGCCCGTCGGGCATGTCGCGGATGAATTGCATGGCGTGCGCGGCTTCGGCAGCGGCGACGATATCGGACTCGTTCGTCCCCGACAGCCTGCCGTAGGCGATGTTGGCCGCCACGCTGTCGTTGAACAGCACCACGTCCTGCGACACCAGGGCGATATTGGCGCGCAGGGCCGAGAGCTTCAGTGTCGCGATGTCGATGCCATCGAGCAGGATCTGTCCCGAGGCAGGCGTGTAGAAGCGCGGCAGCAGGTTGGCAAGGGTCGACTTGCCGCCTCCGGAGCCCCCCACCAGAGCGAGCGTTTCGCCGGGCGGGATGCGCAGCGATATCCCGAGAAGGGCCGCCCGCGTCGCTCCCGGATAGGTAAAGGTGACGTCGCTAAACTCGATTTCGCCGCGCGCGCGCCCGAAATCGCGCGTGCCCGTATCGACTTCGGGCCGCTCGTCGATGAGCGCGAATACCGACTCGGCGGCGGCGAGCCCGCGCTGGAGCGTCTCGTTGACTCCGGTCAGGCGCTTGAGCGGCGCGAGCAGCAACAGCATGGCGGTGAGAAAGGACACGAACCCGCCGACCGTGGTTTCATCCGCCTGAGCCTGGCGGGTCGCAAGCCACACGATCGCGGCAAAGGCGAGCGCGGCGATGAGTTGCACCAGCGGCACATTGGCAGCCGCGGCCGAGGCCATTTTCATGTTGAAGCGGCGCACCAGATTGGCCCCCTTGCCGAAACGCTGCGCCTCGTATTCCTGCCCGCCGAATACCTTCACCACACGGTGGCAGCCGATCGACTCCTCCAGCACGTGGTTGAGTTCACCCATGGCGTCCTGAGCGCCGCGGCTCATCGCGCGCAGGCGACCGGAAACCCCGCGCACCACCACGACAACCAGCGGCCCGACCAGAAGCGACACCAGCGTGAGCTCCCAGTTCAGCCAGAACAGCCACGCGAGCAGCCCCAGGATCACGAGCGAGTCCTTGACCAGCACGCTGACGGCGGCTGTTGCGGCGCCCGTCACCTGCAGCACATCGAAAGTAAACTTGGATATGAGGCTGCCGCTCGTGGTGCCATCGTAAAAGCCCGTCGGCAATCGCACCAGCCGCGCAAACATCTCGTTGCGCAGGTCGGTGACGATCTTGTTCGCCACCCAGCTCACCGCGTAGTCGGACAGGAACGAGGCCACGCCGCGCAGCAAGAAAAGACCGACCAGCAGCAGCGGCAGCCAATCGAGCAGCGGTCCCTTCTTTTGCACGAAGTTGCCGTCGAGCAGCGGTTTGAGCAGCGCCGGAAACGCGGGCTCGGTTGCCGCTGTCACCACCATGGCGAGCAGCGACAGCGAAAACGCGCCCCAGTACGGCCTGAGGTAGCCCAGGAGCCGGACATAGAGCTGCATACCCGTGACAGGTCCCGCCGCCATGGCCTAAACGGAAAATGTTGAATTTTAACCGAATTGTTTCGGTTCTTTCAGCGAAACAACACCTCCACGCTGGCCTGAATGCTGCGGCCCGCCTCCGGATAGACGCAGGAGGGCGTGGCGCAGTTGAAATTGTTGATGATTCCGTAGCTGAAGTATTTCTTGTTGAACAGGTTGGCCGCGCCGGCGGCAAAGCGCCAATCGCGCACCGAATAGACGAGCTTCAGGTCGGCTACGCCGTAGGCCGGCATCAGGCGCGCGAATTGATTGGCCTGATCGTTGTCGTAGCGCTGGCGCGCGACGTGCCGGTACGCGCCCGTGAGTTGCGCGCGCGATGAAAGATGCCATGTCGCGCGCACAGTTGCCAGCACGCGCGGCACCAGGGGCACATCCAGCCCCGAAACGTCGGTTCCCCCATAGACCCCGGAGCGGAATTTTGCCGTCTGCAGGTTGAGGCTCGCCGCCAGATCCCATGCCTCCGCAGAGCGCCACCCTCCCGAGAGCTCGACGCCGCTGCGGCGCGTGGGCGAGAGATTGATGTTGGCGCCGGGAAAGAAAGCGCCCGCCGCAAAGGCAAGCGGACTGAAATAGATCTCGCGGTCCAGATCGATCGCGTAGAGCATGGCCCGCAGCCGTCTGCCCGCCTCGCGCCACTCCAGGCCGATCTCGCGCTGGCTTGCCCTCTGGGGATCGAGAAGCTCGCCGGTGGAAGTCTGGCCGTTGTCGTCCACGGTAGCGATGCGAAAGCTGGTGCCGGCCTTGGCGAGCAGAGCCAAAGAAGCCGGAAGTTCCTGGCGCAGCGCAAGCTCGCCCGCATGCGGCTTATGCGTGCGCGAGAGGTCGGTTGGCGCGCCGAAAATGGAGGACGTTTCCAGCCGGTCGGTCACGCGCTGCGTGCGCCAGCCGAGCGTCAGCTTGGTGCGGGTGGGCAATTGAGCATGGTATTGGGCGTAGAAGCCGCCTGCGCGCTGCGATGCCACGTTCTTGGACAGAGGATTGGCGAGTCCGTCCGGATTGCCGGCAATGCGGCGCAGATAATCGCCGTCGGCAAGATCGGCGCCGGCGACGAACGCGCTGCGAATTCCGAAGGGTTCCAGGGAGACTCGCAATCGCGGGGAGAAAGCGAGCGAATGAAGCTTGATCTCTCCGTAGAGCGGGAAAGCGCCGTCGTTGAAAATCGCCGAGAGCTGCCCCCGGTAGGCGAGGTCAGCGGCAAACTCGACGCGAGCGCTGCGGTATCGCCCGTAAATGGTGGCACTGTCACCGTCGCGAAAGGAATAATCGTTGGGTGTCGTTGCGCCGCGCGGATCCGTGGCGTACTGCACCTCGTCGCGCACCCCCGGCAGGCGCAGCCGTTGCCAATCGGATCCGAACTTGAACCCGACGTGGCGTTCCGGGTCTCCGAAACGCAGGTCGCCGAGCAGATTGTCCTGGCGCAGGCGGTTGTTGATCCGGTAGCCGTCGCTGCCGGCGTGATCGGCGTAAAAGTTGAACGCGAAACGCTCGCCGCCGGCGTTGGCGGCGAGGCGCGCGTCCAAAGCTCCGTAGGAGCCGGCTCCGCCATACGCACGGGCCCAGCGCTCGCCTCTTTCCGGCGCCTTGGTGATGATGTTGACGGTTCCGCCGCTTGCGCCCGCGCCGTAGGGCACGGCGCCGCTGCCCGGCAGGATCTCGATGCGCTCGATCGCCTGCAGCGGGATCGAGGACAGCCGCGTCGCGCTCAAGTCGTTCTGGTTGATCCGCACCCCGTCGAGCAGTACCAGTGTGTTCTGGTCGCCGGTGATGCCAAAGCCGCGCAGGTCAAGCTGGAAATCGGGCGAGCCGGTGTTGTTGCGCACGTGCAGATCGCCAAGGCGAGAGAGCAGTTCGGGTAGAGTGCCGGCCGCGCTCGCCTCGATTTCGCCCGCGGTGATGACGCGCACCCCCACCGGGGCATCGAGCGCGCGCTCCGGAAAACGCGTTGCCGTCACCACCACGGCATCTTCGGCAAGCGACAGTGTGGAACAAGCGATGCCCGCGGCAAGCGCGAGCGAGCGGACGGTATTCAAGGCAGTCCTCCAATTCGGCCTGCGTCCCCGCGAGCCGAGCTGACAGCGAACGAGGAAATTGCGCGACGGCGCCAGGCGTCGTGCGCGCGATCTCCACTCACCGCATCAAGGCCGGTCTCCGGGCTTGTGGGATCGAGCGCATCGCCTTCCCGCGGGCAAGAGCCCACAGTGGCATGACGGCTTGCCGGTATCGAAGACCCGAAAGCCGCGGCTTTCGCCGATTGATGCGCCCGCGCTCACCTACCGTTGCGGGGGCAGCAGAGGAATTGGGAGAAGGATCGTGGATCCTGCCTCCGCACCTCTTTCCCGTTTCACTCCGGCGCGAGGAACGCGCTCAGAGCACCTTGAGCGGGCAGCGGCGATTGTAGCCGAAATCGGATCGCGCATCGCGCGGCAGTGAACGCGGGCGCGGTTTTCACTCGAATTCACTTTGAAAACGGCATCTTACACCTTGACTTAGCAGAAATTTCCAAACTATAGTGTTGCGATGGAAGCTGAGCTCGCCGCGCTCGAGACAAAAATCAGGCTGGCCGCCGAGCTGTGTCGGCGGCTGCGCGAAGAAAACCACGAGCTGCGGCGTCAGCTTGCCGCGCTCGCCGACGGCAACAAGGCGCTTGCCGACCGAATCGAAGGCGCGCGCGGCCGCCTGGAACTGGTGCTGAGGCAGATCCCGGAATAGATGAGCCCGAAACCCAAACACATCGACGTGACCATCATGGGTCGCACCTACAAGGTCGCGTGCGAAGACGGCGAGCGCGCGGAGCTGCTCGCGGCGGTCGCCTACCTCGACCGGAAGATGAGCGAGATCAAGAGCGCGGGCAAAGTCGCGTCGACCGAGCGCATCGCAGTCATGGCGGCGCTCAACATCGCGCACGAGCTGCTCAGCGCCCGCACCTCCGGCAGCTCGACGCTTGGCTTTGACATCGAGACACTGAAGCGTAGAATGCTTTCGATGCAAGCCATGCTCGACGAAGCGCTTGCGCCGCCGGAGCAGCGGCCCTAAAGCGAGCGTGGCGAGCCGGCCGCTGCGCTCGCGCAGGGGCTGCTGTAAGGCGTAGAGAATTGTCCCCTGCAGTGCGCGCCAGGGTCCGGAAATTCTTGAACCAACAGAGTTTTCACAGGTCGCGGACCGAAAGGTCACTGTTGCGAGCGTCCCACAGCCGGATGCACCTGATGTGACTGGGATGCGACCGCCTTGAACCAACGGTTCAGGATAAGGGCCCGACGGCATCTGCGGGGGGCTCCCTTAACGGGGCATGGATGCAGGTGCGCGGGGCGCACGCGCCCCGCGCGCTCGGCGTGCCGTGTAAACCGGTTTCGCGGTTGCAGCGTTAAGGCGCTTAAGTGCGGTTTTGTTTTTGTTTAACAACAAAGGGGGCAACAAGATGAAGTTCGCGCGGTTGGTGGCTGTGTTTTTTGCGGTGATGTTGGTCGGAAGCGTGCTGGCGGCGCCGCCGGGAAAACAGGTGGAGTTTGCGGGAGGCGGGCAGGGCAAGGTTGTTTTTGACGGCAAGTCGCACGCGGACAAAGGATTGAAATGCCCTGAGTGCCACACCAAGCCCAAGCTGTTCGAGATGAAGAAAGGCGCCGACAAGATAACCATGGCGGCGATGAACGGCGGCAAGTTCTGCGGCGCCTGCCACGACGGCAAGAAGACGTTCGCGACCAGCGACAAGGCCGGCTGCACGAAATGCCAT
>JACPRN010000272.1 GCA_016189945.1 Betaproteobacteria bacterium | reverse complement strand
GCTGACCTTGGGGCCCGTGCCGAGCGTCTGCTTGGCCGCCGCGTAGGCCACGACCGTGGAACTGGTGGGGTTCAACAGCTCCTTCCCGCTGATGGTGCGGGTGGAGGAAGCCGGCAGCGCGATCGGCGCGGCGTTGATGCTCACCATGACCATGCCGGAGGCGGTAACGGGCACGCCGGCGATAACCGCCATGGCGCGGCCGTCCGCGGTGAGCACCACATCGTAGTTGCCGGGCGGGAGGCGGGCAAGCAGGAATTCACCCGTTTGCGCGTTCGGCACGGTGGAAGCGATGACCGTTCCGCTCGACTGCGCCGACACCTTTGCGTTGCTTGCGAGCAACGACGTGTCCAAGAAGCCGTTGATGCCGTTGAGCGCGGTCGGGATCACTTTGATCACCGGCATGAGAGAGTACGCTCCCGTGCCGCGCGTCACGACCGACATGCAGGCGTCGAAATCGAGCACGAGATCGGTGCGCTGTCCCGAGGCGACGTCGAATTCGTTGATGAGCTTGATACCGCTTTGCACGCCGCTGGGCGTATCGATGGCGATCTCCGCGGTCGAGCCCGTCAGGACTACCGAGTTGGCGATCTTCGGTCCGGCATTGGCATCGAGCACCAGTCGCAGTTGCGTGTAATGGCCGGCCGGCAACGCCGTTTCCCCCAAGGCGGTGAGCACGCCGTTTGCGAGGTCCAGCAGGTTGATCTTGCGCGGCGGGGTCAAGGTGATGTCGGACCAGCCGCCATCGCCATCGGAAGCCGTGCCGCTTTGATGCACGCGGACTTTGGTGACCGTCACGTTGACTGCGTCAAAGCCGCAGGCCGGATCATCGGTGAGCGAAACGCCGAGCGTACCGGGAGGCGGAGGCGAGGCGCCCCCGCCACCCCCGCCACCGCCGCAGCCGGCGAGCAGCGCGGCCACGAACAATAATACCGTCAGCCCGATTCGCGTTGAGGAATTCCGAGCGGCTTCTTTCATTTGCGCTTCTCCCTGGTTACGCCACGGAAATCGCCGTCGTTCGAGCCGGTGTTCAATGCGCCGTCAGCGAACGACAGCGGCAACCAACCAAGGAAAGTGTAGGGACTTGTATCCGGGAGGCACCATGCATTTCTGCACGGGGAGGGTGCAGGAGAGAACTACAGCGCGAATCCACTATGCATTTCTGCACGGGACTATGCCAAAAGCATTTAACATGTCGGGAATACTGCGAGCGGCAATGTGTTTACCGGGTCAAAGCGTCAGCAGCGTGTGCGGTCGCAATGGCCCCGATGAGGAGGATCTGCGGTGAACTCAAACTTGCTTTCCTGCGGCAAACTCGGTATTCCAGACGCTTTGGTCAACGCTCACGAGGAATTGAGCACGGAACTGGCCAGGGCGGCGATGGAATCCGGAACAATCGGAAGACTCGCCAAGCACCTGGAGGAGCTGTGCGCGCGGCATTTCGCCAGGGAGGAGGAAACGGTCTTCCGCGTATTCGGGCTGCTGCATGGTGTTGCAACGGACCGCATAGGACCGGAAATCGAGGTTGCCCTGCCCATGATCGCCGATCTCGGCGCGCACCGGGACGCGGCGCTCAGCCATCACCAAGTGATCGATGCGGCGATCGAGGAATTGCTGTGGGAGACCCGCAAGGCGAAGAACAGGACGGTCGCCGACATCGCGCACACGCTCAGGCGGCACGAGAAGGCCGAGGATGAGGTGATGTATCCGACCATCGTCGCGATCGGCCAATCGCTGCGCGAGAGCCTGGGGATCTAGCGGAAGGACCCCGTGCCGGGGTCACGGCTGCTCCGACAGCAACGCAAAACTAACGCAGCCGCCTGGCCTCGTACAAGTTGTTCCCGACGAAAAGCTTGTAGACCATTGACTGGCCGGCGGCATCGCCTGATCTTTGCGCGGCGGCATCTGCATTCGCCTTGCCGAACACGATCGCTCGCGGGCGGTACGTATAGGTGGAGAATCCCGTTGACAACTCGAAAATCATTCCATTATCCAGCTCCACCGGCGCTGCGGGGCCAACCCCGGCGTATTCGCCTTTAACCGATGAAGAGGCGATTATCGTAAACCCGACCAGTCCGCCAAGGTCGTCCGCTTCCAATGCCGCGGAAGATTGAGACCACAGGAACGCGAGCACGAGCAGCGCACTCGGTCGCAGGAGGCTCCTGTTCATGCGGTTGGAAGAGAAAGAGGCTCGCGAAGTATTTCATGATACAGGACGGGGGCCCGCTTGGGCCTTTTGGCGGCGGCAGGCCGCTGACGGGGAAAGCGGGGCGCTGAGGCGCCGCCGGCCGGCGCGCTACAGGATGCGGCCGAACCACAGAAGCGACAGCAGGCCCGACAGGAGCACAAGCAGGCTCGCCGCCGCGGAGAACAGCGCCGTCACTTCGATCTCGTTTCCTTCCGTGGCGAGGCGCGAGTTCAGCGTGCGGTAGATTTTCTTCAGGTCGAGCGCGTTGCCGGCATTGAAATACTCGGCGCGGGTGATGTTCGCGATGTGCTTGAGCGTATCCTCGTCGAGCAGCACGCGCATCGTCCAGCCGTCGCTCAACCGGATCTCACCCTGGTCCGTGCCGATGCCGACGGTATAGACGCGCACGCCGCGCTCGGCGGCGAGTCTCGCCGCCTCCACCGGGTGGGGGCCGGCGATATTTTGTCCGTCGGTGAGCAGGATGATGACTGCGGAACCGTACGAGCCCGGCGCGGTGGGCTTGAGCGGTGGCTTGCCGGGGGCCGCGCCGTCGGCGCCGCGAAGCGAACCGGCGCCAAGATCGACTTCAAGGTCCGGAAAAATCGCCTTCAGCGCCACCAGTATTCCGCTGCCGATCGCCGTCGCGCGCAACGGCGCCAGGCGCTCGATCGCGGCGAGGATGTCCTCGCGGTTCCGGGTCGGGGCCTGCACCAGGGTCGCGGTGTCGGAAAAAGCGACCACGCCGATGCGGGTGGCAGGCCGCTGCTCAGCGACGAATGCCTTCGCGGCTTCCTTTGCCGCGCCGATGCGGTTCGGGCTGACGTCGGTCGCGCGCATGCTGCCTGAGACGTCCATCGCGAGGATCACCGTCTCGTACCGGCTGGGCAGGCGCATCACCGCCGCGGGACGCGCCAAGGCGATGAACAGGGTGCCGAGCGCAAGCAGCAGGAGCAACGGGGGAACATGGCCCCGCAGGCTCCATCCGGGCGCAATCCTGACCCGCTCGAGGCCCGGATAGCGCAGCGCGGCACTTCTCTTGCGCCGCAGCGCCGCGGCGTACAGGGCGGCGAGCA
The DNA here is from genome assembly GCA_016189945.1 of Betaproteobacteria bacterium. Classification (GTDB taxonomy): domain Bacteria; phylum Pseudomonadota; class Gammaproteobacteria; order Burkholderiales; family SG8-39; genus JACQTO01. The sequence goes on along the minus strand of JACPRN010000272.1, from coordinate 749 downwards.
GCGGAATCGCCGCCAGCAGCACCAGCGCTTCAGGCCACAGGAAAGTCATAGCTCCTGCTCCGCACTTCGCGCCTGCAGGCCTATCGCGGTCCGAACTGCCGTGCGCAGGCGAGCGACCCAAATCTAGACCGCGTCGATCAGCCGTGGTTCGCGCAAGGATGACCGGACGTTCGCCGCAGGAAGCACCAAGCAGACGGCCCAGCCATCAGAGGATCAGGCGTCCACCGCCGCCGGAGAACGGGCGACAGGATTCTGCAGTCGAGTGAAGATCGGTAATCCTGCAATAGGAGGAGCGAACGCGGCGTCGCGGATCGGCCGCGCGGCGAAATAGGCGGCGAGACTCACGGCACGTTCACCCAGAACCCGATCCCCGGGCCAAGCGCCTTGTTGCCGGCGCTGAAGTCCAGGTAGCCCCTGGACGCGATGAAACTCGCCAGCCCTCCGCTCGCATCCAGGCCCGGGGCGTAGAAGTACCAGGCATTGGCTGCGGCGTCCCACGCCCACAGCGTGGTTACCGTGCCGGTCCGTGCGTCGCAGAACTGCCTGTGAGTCGCCGTCTCGCCGATCGAGACCAGGTTCCTGCCTCTGGCGAGCGTCTGACCCGCGGCGCCGATGGCGCTGCCGCCGGGCAGCGCGAGGCTGGTTGCCTCTCTTGCGATGACCCAGAAGCCTTCGCCGCCATCGATCGATGTCAGCAGCTCGTAACCCCCGCTCGCCGCGAAGTCCGCCAGTGCCGTCCCGCCCTGTGC
>JACPRN010000280.1 GCA_016189945.1 Betaproteobacteria bacterium | reverse complement strand
GGGCATCGGTGGCGGGGTTGACCGCGAGATCGTAGAGCTTGAGGTTGCCGAACCAGCGCGGGGCCTTATTCGCATCGGGCCGGAACACGCCGATATAGACCTGGTTCAGGTTGGTGCCGCGTACGTTGACGCTCACCGGCAGCGTGGTCGATGCGAACACGCTGTTGACCGATTGGATCTCCTGGAAAATCGCGTTCAGCTTGGTGACCAGGTCGGCCGCGCCGCCCGCGGTGGTTACCGCGGCGTATTTGCCTTTGCCGGCTGCCGCCGCGCTCTGCAGGAGCGCCGTGTGCGACGGTCCCTGCCCGGTGGCGATCGGGTCGACGTCCACGGTGTAGGTCGCCACCGTCTGCACCCCGGGGAAGTTGGCGTTGCAGTCGTTGTTGGCCATGAATCTCGCATACTCGTCCATCCAGTTGTTCTGCTCCCCATCGGGGGTGATGGCGATGGTGGTCGGCGCGCCGCCCGCGATGCCGGTGAGCAGCGTCTCGGCCGCCGCGAGCGAGGAGGCGTTGTCGCTTGCCGGGCCGTTCGAGATGACGATGATGAAATTCTTCTGGCAGCCGCTCACGATCGGGCTCACGTACTGCACGCTCGACGCGGAGGTGAAGGCGTTGCCGGGAAGAGCGGCGGCGAGCGGGTTATAGGCGGTATTGCCGGCATAGTCGCGCTTGACTTTGCCGAACCCGGCGCGCGCGGGTATGCCGGCAAAGTAAGCGTACGCCTCGTACATCAGGAGCGAAAACGTGGCGTTGTTGCCCTTGTCGCCCAAAATATGCAGGTTATTGACCATGGTAGCGAGCGCAGTTTTGTTCGCCGAGATCATCTGGCGCACGGCAAAGCGCACATAGCCGCCGTCCACGTTGTCGTTCGGGCTGCCGGTCTCGGGAAACATCATCAGGCCGACGTTGTAGCCGTCGCCAAGGCCGTTGACCACCGTTACCAGGGCGCTCTTCTCGACGTCGAACGGGGTGTTCCAGTTCGCCGTGTTGTCGAGAAGGATGAGAATATTGGGGCGCTCGGCCGAAACCGCCGGGTTGGCGAGAAAGATGTCGATGTCCTCGCCGATCGGATCGAAGCTGGCGAATCCGCTCGGAACCATGGCGCAAAAGCCGAGCAGCAATGCGATAATCGATTTGGCCAAGTTGCTCATGTTGGTCTCGTGCTTCTAAAGCGGACAGTTGTCGGCCGTCTGGCGCATCTTGAGCCCCTGCATCAGCTCGATCGAGGCGCCGGTCAGCGGATCGGTGGAAGCGACCCTCACTTCCCAGTTGTTGTCCTCCGGCGAAATCTGGGAGGTGGCGCTATAGCCTTCGGCAACCTGCGAATAGACGCAGGTGGGCCGGTTGATGGTGACGGTGAAGCTGTTCACCGACGAGGTGACGGTATTGGTGCCCGCGGGCCAGGTGCCCGTGTTGTTCGCGGCGTCGTTGAAAAACGCGATCGTGCTGATTCTCTCCTCGATCGCCTGCTGGGCGCTCGCTTCGAGCTGGCGCTGCGTCTGCATGTTGCCCACGACTTTGAGGTTGGTGCTCGACAGACGCACCATCGACACCACGAACAGGGTGATCATCACCAGCATCACCAGCACCACGAGCAGCGTTGCGCCTGTTTGCCTTGACAGCGAAGTCATGGGTTCTCCCTGCGCGAGCTCAGGTTGACGAGCCGGATCTCGCTCTGGTAGGCGTGGCGCTTGTACGGGTCGTTGTATGCGGGAACGCTCGTCCCGGCGAGCGTATAGGTCTTATCGTCGGTGTGCCCCGCCGAAGCCTCCGTGTTGCGCGAGAGCACGCCGACCTGGGCGCTGACGACGTTGCGCAGCTCGGCGACGCTGGGCACAGTCGGCGCCGTGATGTAGCGATCGGCGGCACCGTCGCCGATCAAGCCGGTGTCGCCGTTGGCCGCGGCGGGGACCTCGTCGATGCCGAGCTGCACCTTCAACAGATCGATGCCCTCGGCGATCGGCACCACCGAATAGGTCCTGGTGCCGCCGACCACGCCGAGCTCCAGCCGCTTCAAGGTGGGAATCGGCAGCCCAGCGTCGTCGGAGGCCCCGGTGCAGATCGTCCCGCCTCCGCTGGGCAGGCTGCAGGTGGAGACGAAATAGACGTGCACCCGGTACTTGTAGATGTCGGCCGCGGTGGCTCCGTCCTTCTTTTTCACGGTCGCCACGGCGCCGCTCGCGTTGCTGGTGCTGGTGATCGCCGCGCCGGTGCCGAACTGGATCTCCGCGGTGGTGATATTGGCCTGCAGATAGACCTCGTTCGAGGTCGCGGTCGAGCCGACCGCGAGCGGCGAAGTCTCGGCGCGCCGCACCACCAGGATGTCGCTTCCCGGCTGGACGTTCGCCGTGTTGATCCAGACCGAGCAGCTCGTCGCGCCCAGCGCCGGAATGCTCGTCAGATCCGGCGCCGGATACAACTGGACCGGAACGCTCATCGCGGTCTGAAGCGCGGCCGCATCGCCGGTGGCGCAGGGATCGGGGACGGCGGCCCCGGCCGGATAGGCAAAAAACTGGCCGTAGTAGCCTGCGTGATGGAGATCCTGCGTGATCAGGTCCATCGCGTAGCGCCCGTTTTCGATCTGTTGCGCCGAACGTTGCAGCTCCAGCTGGCTGCGGCTCGAGGTGGCAAATACCGTCACCAGGCCGGCCAGAAGTATCAGGCCCAGCGTCATGGCGATCATCAGCTCGATCAGTGACAACCCGGATTGTCCGTCGCGCATCATGTCAGTGGAGGTTGGCGAAGCGCACCGTGGTCCACACCACCCGGCGCCTGGTTTCGGTGCCGTACAGACCGTTGGCGCAATTGACCACGGGCGTGAAAGTGTCGGTCATGCCCTGCCACGCGACCGCGACCGTATACACGCCGGTCGCGGCATCGCGGCTGATGCAGCCGCGAGCGCCGATCATCGCGCCCACCGCGGCGGCGTTCTTGGTTTCGGACGTGCCCTTGAGCAGGCCGTCCCACTCCGCGAGCCCGTTGTCGGCGATCTCCTTGGTGGCCGAATCCGCGAACCCGCTCGAGCAGTTGGGCGTGCCCAAGTGGCCGGCCTGGGTGGCGTCGCCGAGATAGGGCGTGCCGCTGGAAGCGTTTGTAAAGGTGTAGCAGCCGCTCGCCCTGCGATTGGAAGTCAGGCGCTCGACGGCGTCGTTCAGCAGGATCAACGCCTGTGCGCGTTGATAGGATTCAAGCTCGGCCTGGTGCGCGACGGCCTGCATCCCGGCGAGTCCGAGAAGGCCGAACACGAGGATGACGATCGACACCAGCACCTCGAGCATGCTGAACCCGCGCTCGCGGCCGAGGCCGATATCAGACGCAGCCGTTGGCAGCATTGCCGTCCTTGTCGGTGCGAACGCTCGGCCGGCCGGCCGCATCGATGTACACGCAGCGCGCCTGGATGGTCGCATATTCCCCGGTATAGAGGACCATCTGGCGTACGTTGGTCGATACGCGCCCGTCGAGCCTGAAACTCAGATTGCCGCTCGAATTGGCCGTCACGGTCACGGCGTCCAGCGCCTCGTGCGTGGAGAGCACGGTGCCATCGGATGTCACCTGCACCGTCCAGCCCCCCGCCCAATTACCCCCGGAAGGCACGATATCGATCGCCGCGTTGCGCTTGATCGCTTCGCTGCGCGCAAGGAGCACCGTCTCGTAGAGGTCCGAAGCTGCCGAGCGCACGCGGGAGGCCACCATCATTTCCCTGAACGCGGGCGCCGCAATGGAGGACAGGACGGCGAGAATGACGATCGTGATCATCAGCTCGATGATGGTGAAGCCGCTCGTGCGCAGGAGAACAGATGCGCCGCGCGCGTCCATGGCCCCTACCAGCCCTTGTCGGTCGAGCCGACCATGCGCGTCTTGGCCCCCGCCGAGGTGAGCGTCAGCGTGCCGTCATCGGCCTGCGATGTCCCGGTCGGATCGGCGGCAATCGAGAAAGTCGGCGGCGGTCCGGCCGCGAGCGTGACCGTGACCACGTATTTGCCGTTGCTGCAGGTCGCCGTGCAGGTCCAGCCGTCCTTGTTCCCTATGTTGAGTCCGCCCGAGCCGATGGTCGCCGTGTACGCGCGCGCATCGAGGAGGTACTGCTGCTCGCGATTGCTGATCTCGAGCATCAGTTGCTGCGCCTTGGACCGTTCCCCGCGCTTCATGTATTGCTGATATGACGGAACCGCGACGGCCGCAAGTACCCCTATGACGACGACCACCACCATGAGCTCGATCAGCGAGAACCCGTGCACCGAGCAGCGCCTGATTGGCTTCATTGGATCCCCCTATCTTTCTTGATGTTAGTCCAGGCGGTTGCCCCGCCGGAAGATTGACGCGACGAACGGCACGGATAACCGGACGAGCGGCCGCGCGTTGTGAATTATGGACGTTTTCTTGAGCGGTCGCCGAAGTCCCGAGAGACCGGGCTAAACCGAAGGAACCGGAATCGACGGCGCGCTGTTTTTGCCGTTACTCAATCTCCACGGTCTTGTTCAGTTGCAAGCAACTGAACAAGACCGTGGATGGAGACGAATTATCGAGAATTACGTAACCGCATGACATCGTCCCGTCATTCCCGCGAAAGCGGGAATCCAGTGGTTGTCGCCGAGCCACTCTGGATTCCCGCCTACGCGGGAATGACAGCGATGTGTAACGCAGTTTGGTAAGGATCAATAGAAAGCAAACCCTCGCCACCTTCATCAGCTCTCGTCCGACAGGTGCCGAATCTCATCGCGCCAAGACTATCCGCCCTCGCCCAGTCCCTTGGGCAGCGGAAAGACTACATTTTCCTCGATGCCGGAGAGCTGCGTGACCCGCTTCGCGCCCAGTTCGCGCAAGCGCCCGATGACTTCCTGAACCAGAACTTCCGGCGCCGAAGCACCCGCGCTGACGCCCACGCGCGCCTTGCCTGCGAGCCACTCGGGTCTGAGCTGGGCCGCATCGTCGATCAGGTACGCCTCGGTGCCGCGGCTTTGCGCGACCTCGCGCAGGCGGTTGGAATTGGAGCTGTTGGGCGATCCGACCACGATCACCAGGTCGCAACGGGCGGCGATTAGTTTGACCGCGTCCTGGCGGTTCTGCGTCGCGTAGCAGATGTCGTCCTTTTTCGGCCCGACGATCTCGGGAAAACGGCCTTTCAGCGCCGCGACGATCGAAGCCGCGTCGTCAACCGAGAGCGTGGTCTGGGTCACGTACGCCAGCCGGCGGGAATCGCGCACGGCGAGCCGCTCCACGTCCTCGGTGGTTTCGACCAGGACCATGCCGCCGTCGGACTGGCCCATGGTGCCTTCGACTTCCGGGTGACCCCGGTGGCCGATCATCACGATCTCGCGCCCGGCCTCGCGCATCCTCCCCACCTCGACGTGCACCTTGGTCACCAGGGGGCAGGTCGCGTCGAAAACGCGCAGGCCGCGCCGGAGCGCCTCTTCGCGCACCGCCTTGGGCACGCCGTGCGCGCTGAAGACGAGCGTGCTGCCCTCGGGCACCGCAGACAGGTCTTCTATGAACACCGCGCCCTTGCGGCGCAGGCCCTCGACCACGAACTTGTTGTGCACCACCTCGTGCCGGACGTAGATCGGCGCGCCGTAGAGGGCGAGCGCCCGCTCGACGATGGCGATGGCGCGCTCGACGCCTGCGCAGAAGCCGCGCGGGTTGGCAAGCAGGACTTCGGTTTCGGTCACGATGGCGGCAAACGACGCTGATCAAACGTTAATGGAAAGCCTTTTGCAGGGGGACAAGAAGCGATCGGGGAAGTTCAACCGCCGCGCTCTTTTCCGCCGCGAAATCCGTCGAGGATCAGCAGCGCCGCGCCCAGCGTGATCGCCGAATCGGCGGCGTTGAACGCGGGCCAGTGGTAGCCGAATGCGTGAAAGTCGAGAAAGTCGACCACGTAGCCAGAATCGATCCGGTCCCACAGGTTGCCGAGCGCCCCGCCCAAAATCAGCGCCAGACCGGCGCAAAAAACGCTCTTGCCGCGGCCGCGCCACAGCAGCGCGGTGATGATCACCGAGGCGAGAATCGCCACGCCGATGAACAAAGGCCGCTGCCAGCCCGCGGCGTCGGAAAGAAAGCTGAACGCCGCGCCCGGATTGAAGGTGAGCACGAGGTTGAAGTTGGGCAAGACCGCGCGCACTTCGCCGGCGCGCAGTACCCCGGTGATCGCCCACTTGGTGGCCTGGTCGACCGCGACCACGCACGCTGCGAGGACAATCCAGACGGCGAAGCGCCTACGCATGGCTGCGGGGCTCGCCCGCGCCGAAGAGATTCTCCACGCAGCGGCCACAGAGACCCGGCGCGTCGGCGCGCGCGCCGACGTCGGCGCGGTAATGCCAGCAGCGGGCGCATTTGGGGTGCGCGCTGGCTCCAGCGACGATGCGCTGCTCGTCCGCGTGCAGCAGTTTCGCCTGCGAGGTGACGAGCGCGAAGCGCAGATCTCCTCCCAGCGCGCCAAGCGCCGCGTGCCGCTCGCCGCCGGCGTGGATCTCGACTTCGGCCTGCAGCGAAGAGCCGATCATGCCCGCGGCGCGCAGCGCTTCGAGTTCCCGCTGCACTTCGGAGCGCACCTCGCGCACCAGCGACCAGCGCCGCAGCAGGTCGTCTGCCCCCGGCACCTCGGGCAGCTCGTACCAGGCGTGGAGGAAGACGCTCTCGCTGCCATCGCCGACCAGGCCCCAGGCCTCCTCGGCGGTAAACGACAGGATCGGCGCCATGAGCCGCAGGAGCGACCGGGTGATGTGATACAGGGCATTCTGCGCCGAGCGGCGCGCCTTGGAACCGGCAGCGCACGTGTACAAGCGGTCCTTGAGGATGTCCAGATAGAAGGCGCCCAGGTCCTCGGAGCAGAAGCTCTGCAGGCGCGCGGCGATCAGATGGAATTCGTAGCGCTCGTATTCCTCAATGGCCCGCCGCTGCAGCTCGCGCGCCAGCGCGAGCGCGTAGCGGTCGATTTCCACCCATTCGCCGACCGGCAGCGCGTCGCGCGCCGCGTCGAAATCGGCCGTGTTCGCGAGCAGAAAGCGCAGCGTGTTGCGGATGCGCCGGTAGCTCTCCACCACGCGCTTGAGGATTTCCTTTGATATCGAGAGCTCGCCCGAAGAGTCGGTCGAGGCCACCCAAAGCCGCAGGATTTCCGCGCCAAGCGTCCCCGCCACCTCCTGCGGGGCGATGACGTTGCCCTTGGACTTGCTCATCTTGTAGCCCTGGCCGTCGACCACAAAGCCGTGCGTGAGCAGCCCGTCGTAGGGCGCTCGGCCATTCAGCGCGCAGGACACGAGCAGCGAGGAATGAAACCAGCCGCGGTGCTGATCGGAGCCCTCGAGGTAGAGGTCGGCGGGGAACTTCAGCTCCTGGCGCTTCCTGAGCACCGTCTCGTGCGTCGAGCCGGAATCGAACCAGACGTCCAGCGTGTCGCTGATCTTTTCGTAATGCGCCGCCTCCTCGCTCAGGAGTCCTTCCGGCGCCAGGCGTTGCCAGGCCTCGATGCCTTCGCGTTCCACGCGCAGCGCGACTTCCTCCAGCAGCTCGAGCGTGCGCGGGTGCAGCTCGCCCGTTTCGCGGTGGAGAAAGAACGGGATCGGCACGCCCCAGTTGCGCTGGCGCGAGATGCACCAGTCCGGGCGATTGGCGATCATTCCCTGGAGCCGTGCCTGTCCCCAGGAGGGATAGAAGCGCGTTGCCGCCACCGCTTCGAGCGCGATCTCGCGCAGCGTGCGCCCCTGGCGGCCGGACACCTCGTCCATGCCGATGAACCACTGCGCCGTGGCGCGGAACACGATCGGCGTCTTGTGCCGCCAGCACATCGGATAGCTGTGGGTGAGCCGGCTGTGTCGAAACAGCACCCCGGCCTCCTTCAGGATCTTGACGATCGCTTGATCGGCCTTGCGCACGTTGAGCCCTTCGACCAGCGCCGTGCCGGGGACAAAATCGCCGTTCCCCGCGACCGGATTGTCGACCGGCAGGCCGTATTTCTGTCCGACCACGAAGTCCTCAAGCCCGTGGGCGGGGGCGGTGTGAACCAGACCCGTTCCGGCCTCGAGCGTCACGTGCTCGCCCAGGATTGCCGGCACCTCGCGCGCGTAGAACGGGTGCTTGAGCCGCAGCTTCTCCAGTTGCGCGCCCGCGCAGGTGCCCAGCAAGCGCGCTTCGGCGATGCCGTACGAGGACAGGCATCGCTCGATCAGCTCCTCGGCGAGCACGAGCAGCCCGCGAGGGGTGTCGACGAGCGCATAGCGCAAGTTCGGATGCACGCATACCGCCTGGTTGGCGGGCAGCGTCCAGGGCGTGGTCGTCCAGATGAGCGCATATGCGGTCTTGTCGGGCAGCGCGCCCACTCCGAATGCGCGCGCCAGCGCGGCCCGATCGACGACCGGGAATCCGACGTCGATGGCCTCGGAGGTCTTGTCCTCGTACTCGACTTCGGCCTCCGCCAGCGCCGAGCCGCAGTCGATGCACCAGTTGACCGGTTTCAAGCCGCGATAGAGAAACCCCTGGCGCAGGATCTTGCCCAGCGCGCGTATCTCGTCGGCTTCGGTCTGGAACGCCATCGTCTGGTAGGGCCGTTCCCAGTCCCCGAGCACGCCCAAGCGGATGAAATCGGCTTTCTGCCGCTCGATCTGTTCGGCGGCGTAAGCACGGCAGAGCGCCTGAACACGCGCTGCGGGTATGCCCTTGCCGTGCTTCTTTTCGATCTGGATCTCGATCGGCATGCCGTGGCAGTCCCATCCCGGGACGTATTGCGCGTCAAGGCCCGACAGATTGCGGCTCTTGACGATCATGTCCTTCAAGATCTTGTTGACGGCATGACCGATGTGGATGTCGCCGTTCGCGTACGGCGGCCCGTCGTGCAGCACGAATTTCGGCCGGCCCTTCGAGACCTCGCGGATCTTGCGATAGACCTGCCTCTCCTGCCATGCCGCCACCCAGGCCGGTTCGCGCCGCGCCAGATCGCCGCGCATGGGGAACGGCGTATCGGGCAGGTTCAGCGTCGCCTTGTAGTCGCGCTGAGTTTCCCTCCGGGTCGGCTGGTCAGCCATGATCGTGTTCCGTCGCCAGGTAATTTTTCGCCTCCTCGCAGTCGCGCGCGATCTGCGCCTTGAGCGCATCGAGGTCGGCGAATCTGGCCTCGTCGCGGATCTTGTGCAGGAATTCGACGCGCATGTGATGGCGGTAGAGATCGCGCTCGAAATCGAACAGGTGCACCTCGAGCACCGCCTGGCCGTCGCTCCTCACCGTCGGACGCACGCCGAGACTCGCGACGCCGGGCAGCGCCGGCGCGCCTTCGATGTGCGCGCGCACGGCGTAGATCCCCATGAGCGGCGGACGGTTGTGCTTGAGCTGCACGTTCGCGGTGGCAAAACCGAGTTCGCGGCCGAGCTTGTTGCCGTGCACGACGCGCCCGCTGATGCTGTAGGGCCTGCCGAGCAGGCTTTCTGCGGCGCGCAGGTCGCCCGCGGCAAGCGCCGAGCGCACCACCGAGCTCGATACCCGGCTGCCCGCGTGTTCGACCGTGTCCATCGCCTCGACTTCGAAACCGAATCCGGGGGCGAGCGCGCGCAGGAGTGAAATATCCCCGGCGCGGCGCGCACCGAAGCGGAAATCGTCGCCGATCAGAATCCAGCGGGCGGCCAACGCTCGCCAGAGCACCTGCTCGACAAACGCTTCGGGGGTCAGTGCGGCCAGCGCGGGCGCGAAACGCAGCACGTGCACGCGCTCGACGCCCTGGGCCGCGAGCAATTCAAGCTTCTCGCGCAAGTTGGTCAGCCGCGTGGGCGCCGGCGGTGGCGCGGCGTCAGGCGTCGTCGAGCGCTCTTGCAGGCGCTCGAAAAACTCTCGCGGATGGGGCTCGAAAGTGAGCACGCAGCTCGCAAGCCTGCGCTCGCGCGCCTGGCGCACCAGACGTTCGAGCATGACCTGGTGCCCGCGATGTACGCCGTCGAAGTTGCCTATGGTCAGGGCAACCGGCGGCGATGCTGCACTGCGGGCACCGTGCGTGATCTGCATGGGAAGCTTTGCTGGAGTACTGCAAAGTTTTGAATTATAGCGATAATTTTTCCGGATCGGAATGCGTTGCGTGGCGGCGATTCGACGCGCGTGGCGCACGGGCGCGCCCCAGCGCGCCGGAAAAACCGCCGCCTGCTCGCGCGCGGGGCGGAGCGCCGGGAAGCGCCTGCCGAGGTCAGAGGGCCGGGTTGAGCGTGTAGATTCCCGTCAGGCTCGCTCGATCGAGGATGTGGCCTTCCATCGCGGCGAGAGCCTCGGCGCCGGTGAACTTGCCTTGCAGCGCCAGCTTGGCGCAATCGAGCGCACACACGGTAAACACGTAGTGATGCAGCAGTTCGTCGTTCCACGGCGGGCAGGGACCGTCGTAGCCGAAGTAGTCGCCCGCCATGTCCTTGTCGCCCTTGAACCACGCCGTGTAATCGTTGATTCCCTGGCGCGAGCCATGGGCGGCATCCGGCCCCTTCTTCCCGCGCGGCGTTACCCCATCGGAGAATTCGCCCTCACGGATTTCGGTCACCGCCGGCGGTAGGTCGATAAGCACCCAATGGTAGAAATGGACCCGCGGCAGCGCTTTCGATACCACGCGCCCCTCCTTGTTCACGTCATCGGCGCGGCTCGGCACGTCCCGGTCATGGCAGATCACCGCAAACGCCTTCGTGCCCGGCGGCGCGCCGCTCCACTGCAAATGCGGATTGCGGTTCGACGACAGCTTGATGTGCGCCGCAGGGTCGGCCACCGCGAACGCAAGCGCGCCCGGAATGCGGCCGTTGTCGGCGAAACTGTTGCTCGCGATCTTCATCATCTCGCTCCTTCTCAAAGAAAGGCTCAAGCCTGGACCTGCATCCCTAATTCAGCCGCGCGCACGCCTGCTTCAGCTCGACCACTTTGGTGTAGATATCGCCCGAATCGGGCGCCTCGGGCCGGCGGCGCAGGTAGTTCTGCAGGTCGGAGAGCGCTGCCCGGGAGCACTCGAGCTGCTGATAGATGATCCCCCGGTCGCGCAGCTCTTCGGCCGACTCCGGTACAACGAGCAGCATGCGGTGCATGACGGCGAGCGCGGTTTCGAGCTTGTTGGTCTGCACGTAGATGTTCTTCAGGTTGCGCAGCATGCGGGCGATGATCTGGCGCGGGGTTGCCGCCTCGAGAAACGGGTCCAGCGGCACGTTCTCCGCCTTTCCCGGCGGCAGCACCTGCGCCAGGCGCTGGCGCAGTTCCGACTCGGACTGCGCCACCCCGCCGGCAAAAGGGTCGAGCACGAGCTGGCCGCGCGTGACCGCGAGCTTGACCAGAAAGTGTCCCGGAAACGAAACGCCCCTGAGGTTGAGACCGAGGCGGCGGCCGACTTCCAGATAGATGACCGAAAGCGTGATGGGAATCCCGCTGCGGCGTTCCATCACCTCGTTCAGGTAGCTGTTGCGCGGATCGTAGTAATCGTCGATGTTGCCGGAAAAGCGCATTTCGTTGAACAGGAAGTAGTTGAGCGCGATCACCTTCTGTTCGGCGAATGCGTCCAGCGCGATGCGCCGCCGGATCGCCGCCGCAATGTCGTCGAGCTGCGCCATGTAATCCGAAACCTCGAGCCCCGGGTACGCATCGCGCGCGAGCAGCAGGCTCGCCTCGGCCAGATCGAAGTGCTCGCGCGAAACCAAGGTCGCGAAATGCTCGAGTTCCCGGTTCATGTTGTCCTCAAGAATTGCGCGGGGCGCAATCCAAGCAGCCAGAGGCAAGCGAAATACACGAGCGCGCCGAGCGCCACCGTTCCCGAGAGAGCGAGCGCTCGCAGCGCCCCGGATGCCCCCAGCCACCAGGCATCGGATCCCATCGCGGCCCATAGCACGGCGACCATCGCCGCGGTCGAGACCAGCACCTTGGAGGAGAAGGCACGCCAGCCCGGCTGCGGCAGATAGATTCCGTGTCTTCGCAGTTGCCGGTAAAGCAGTCCCGCGTTGAGGCACGCACCCAGCCCGATCGAGAGCGCAAGACCCGCATGCTTCAAGGGGACGATCAGCATCGCATTGAGGGCCTGGGTCGCAAGCAAAGTCACGATGGCTATCCTGACGGGGGTGCGAATATTTTGCCGCGCGTAAAAGCCGGGCGCCAGAACTTTGACGAGTATAAGCCCGAGCAGTCCGGCCGAGTAGGCAACCAGCGCCCGGCGCGTCATCCAGACGTCGTGATCGCCGAATTCGCCGTAATGGAAAAGCGTGCTCACCAGCGGCAGGGCCAGGACCGCCAGCGCGGCAGCGGCGGGCAGGGCGAGAATCAGGGTGAGCCTCAGCCCCCAGTCGAGCAGCATCGAGTACCGTTGGCGATCGGATTCCGCGTGGACCTTCGAGAGACTGGGCAGCAGCACGGTGCCGAGCGCCACGCCGAGGAGCCCCGTCGGGAACTCCATCAGGCGGTCAGCGTAATAGAGCCAGGACACGCTGCCATCGACCAGGAACGAGGCGAAGATGGTGTTGATGATCAGGCTGATCTGGCTCACCGAAACGCCGATGACGGCCGGTCCCATGAGGAGCAGGATGCGGCGCACACCCGGATCGCGCCACGAGAGCCGCGGCAGCGGCAGCATGCCGATGCCGGCGAGCGCCGGAAGCTGCAGGGCGAGCTGGAGAACGCCGCCTGCGAACACCGACCACGCAAGCACCATGACCGGCGGATCGAAATACGGCGCCGCGAGCAGCGCGCCGCCGATGAACGCGACATTGAGCAGAGTCGGGGTAAACGCCGGGATGGCAAAGCGGCTCCAGGTGTTGAGCACGCCGCCGGCAAGCGAGACGAGCGAGATGAACAGGATATACGGGAAAGTGACCCGCAGCATGGCCACGGTGATATCGAATTTCGCCGGCTGGGCCGCGAATCCCGGAGCGCTGACGTAAATGATCAGCGGAGCAAGCGCCATCCCCAGCGCGCTCACGGCGAGGAGCGCGAGCGCAAGCAGCGTCGCCGTGCGCTCGACCAGGATCTTGGCCCCGGCCTCCCCCTGCAGCGTCCTGTATTCGGACAAGATCGGGACGAACGCCTGCGAAAAAGCGCCTTCGGCGAACAGGCGCCGCAGCAGATTGGGGATGCGAAAGGCGACGAAGAACGCGTCGGTGGCGAGGCCGGCCCCAAACACCCTGGCGATCACCGCATCGCGCACGAAGCCGAGAACGCGCGACACCAACGTCAAGCTGCTGACGGTAGCCAGCGCTTTCAGGAGATTCATTCGGCCATTATAGCGAGCTGCACCCAAACCTTGCGGCAACTGCCTGTAGCGATTACAATTCTCTCCTCTTTTCGATTTCTTTCCCCCAGCTCACCATGGCCAACACCGCAGGGGCGCGCAAAGCCGCCCGGCAGTCAGAAGCGCGTCGCCACCACAACGCCAGCCTGCGTTCGAAGCTGCGCACGGCGATCAAGAGCGTGCGCACCGCGATCAAGTCCGGCGACAAGTCGGCGGCGCAGAAGATCTATCGCGAAGCAGTCGGCGTGCTCGACCGCATCGCCGACAAGAAGATCATTCACAAGAACAAGGCGTCCCGCCACAAGAGCCGCCTTTCGGGGCAGATAAAAGCGCTTGCCTGAGGCTCCTGCTCCGCTCCGGAATCCGGGCAGCGGGTTCGCGATCGTCGTTGCTGCAATGCAGCAAGGCGGATACCGCTGAGCCCTGCCTGAGCGCGCAGCCCGTTTCGGGGCGCGCCGGATTCCCGGCCTTGCGTCGCAGGACAGCGTGAAAATTGCGTGGAACCAATAATTTAGCTTGTATCCCTCGAAACGACGTGGTATACCTTCCCGAAACAGCAGGTGGGAGGGAGTTATGCAGGTGTCATTGAGCACCACGAAATTCGGCTTTCGCATCCGTACGCGCCAAGGATTGGTGGTGGCCAACCTGATGATTCACGGTCGCGACGAGGCAGACGCGGAAAGAAAACTGCGCCAAATGTATCAGCACTGCGAGATCATCGGACGCAAGATCGTTCGCGCGGCGAAGAGCGCTGAAGCGCAGAATCTCGCGCAGGTCGTGCCCATAGTCAGGCGCCTGCGTTCGGCGTCCAATTAGCCTGTATGTCGCGAAGCAGGTAAGTCCGGGGCTGCGCAACCCGGCGTCGAATTCCTCGCGCGATCGCACGTTTCAGCATTTCGCTGGCAGCCGGATTCCGGCGCATCGCATTTCCCTGGTCGCAGCGGAGCGCGCGTTGAGCGCTGCGCCATCGCAACAAGCACAGACTCTCTTTCCGGCCGATCGAATCGGCCTACGGAACTGCGCCGAAAACCATGCTAAGATGCTGGCGGAGTTCGTAAAATCAATTATTACATCCGGCGGCGGCAAGCCGCCGTTCAGATTCTCGGCCTATGACACACCTGATGAACACCTATGCACGCCTTCCCGTCGCATTCGTGCGCGGCGAAGGCGTGTGGCTTTGGGACCAGTCCGGCAAGCGCTATCTCGACGCGCTCGCCGGCATCGCCGTGAACACGCTCGGCCACGGGCATCCTGCCTTGGTCAAAGCGATTGAGGAACAGGCACGCCGTCTCATCCACGTCTCCAATCTGTACCGCATCGCCGAGCAGGAGAAACTCGCCGACAAGCTTGCCGCGATTTCCGCGATGGACAACGCGTTCTTCTGCAATTCCGGCGCCGAGGCGAACGAGGCGGCAATCACGATCGCGCGGCTCTACGGCAAAGGCAGGGACATCGAGAATCCGGCCATCATCGTGATGGAAAAAGCGTTTCACGGCCGCACGCTCGCCACCCTGACTGCGACCGGCAGCCGCAAGGTGCAGGCCGGATTCGAGCCGCTGGTGTCAGGATTCGTGCGCGTACCGTTCAACGATCTCGCGAGCGTTAGGCTCGTCGCCGGCGGCAATCGCAACGTCGTTGCGGTGCTGGTCGAGCCGATCCAGGGCGAGAGCGGGGTCAACCCGGCCAGCGCCGAATATCTGCGCGGCCTGCGCGAGATCTGCGACCGCCAGGGATGGCTTCTGATGGCGGACGAAGTTCAGTGCGGCCTGGCGCGCACGGGCAAGTGGTTCGCCTTCCAGCACGCGGGCATTTCCCCCGACGTGGTCGCCCTGGCCAAGGGCCTCGCCGGCGGTGTTCCCATCGGCGCGTGTCTCGCGCGCGGGATCGCCGCAAACACATTCAAGCCGGGCAATCACGGATCCACTTTCGGCGGCAACCCGCTCGCCTGTGCCGCTGCGCTTGCGACCCTCGATACCATTGAACGCGAGGGCCTGATCGAGAACGCCGAGCGCATCGGCGCCCTCATACGGGGCGAGCTCGCCGCCGCGCTTGCCGGCGTGGCGGGCGTCGCCGAAATCCGCGGTCGCGGCCTGATGATCGGCATCGAACTGGAGCGCCCCTGCGGCGCGCTTGCCGCGCGCGCGCTCGAGGAGGGCCTCCTGATCAACGTGGCAGCGGACAACGTGATCCGTCTCCTGCCGCCGCTCGTCATGAACGAGGCCGAGGGGCGCGAATTGGTCGGACGGCTCGCCTCCCTGGTGCGCGAGTTCCTGGTGCAGAGCGCCGCCGCTGCGCACGGATGATCCAGATCGGCCAGTGAACTCGGCAGAGACCCCGCCGCGGGCGCGCCACTTCCTGCAATTCAACGATTTCTCGCGCGCCGAGTACGAATACCTGTTCGAGCGCACGCGCTGGATCAAGGCGCAGTTCAAGAGCTACAAGCGCTATTGGCCGCTGGTGGACAGGACGCTCGCGATGATCTTCGAAAAGCAATCGACGCGAACGCGCCTTTCCTTCGAGGCGGGCATGCACCAGCTCGGCGGAACGGCGATCTACCTGAATACGCGCGACACGCAGCTCGGCCGCGGCGAGCCGGTCGAGGACGCCGCGAAGGTCATCTCGCGCATGGTCGACCTGGTCATGATCCGCACTTTCGAACAGGAGATCATCGAGCGTTTCGCCGCGTATTCGCGCGTGCCGGTCATCAACGGCTTGAGCAACGACTACCACCCGTGCCAGATTCTGGCCGATATCTACACCCTGATCGAGCATCGCGGCGCAATGCGCGGCAAGACCGTGGCATGGATCGGCGATTCGAACAACGTGTGCAATACCTGGCTTCAGGCAGCGGCGATTTTCGACTTCAAGCTCAACGTCTCGACGCCGCCGGGCTACGAGGTCGAAGCCGAGCGCATCGGCCCCAAGGTCGCGCGCCACTTCGAGGCATTCGCCGATCCGATGGAAGCGGCTCGCGGCGCCGACCTGGTCACCACGGATGTCTGGACCAGCATGGGCTTCGAGGCCGAAAACGAGGAGCGCAAGCGCGACTTCGAGGACTGGCAGGTCGACGCGGCGATGATGCGCCTGGCGAAAAAGGATGCGCTGTTCATGCATTGCCTGCCGGCTCATCGCGGCGAGGAAGTCGATTCCGGCGTCATCGACGGCGCGCAAAGCGTGGTGTGGGAGGAAGCCGAAAACCGCCTGCACACGCAGAAAGCGCTGATGGAATTTCTCATGCTGGGACGCATCAAGCCGCGCAGACCGGCCTCGATGCGCAAGAACTAGCGAGGTACGAGCCGCGGCGGCGTACTATCCTTCTAAGCCGAACGAGCCGGAACCGACAGGATATTGACTTTGCCGTTAACCCATCTCCACACTTTTGCGCAGTTGCTTGCAACTGCGCAAAAGCGTGGAGACGTAATAAGAAACCAAATCATCACCAAGCTCGTCAAATTTCCTCTGATGCCTGACTAACATTCAAACCATCAACTTTCATGGCAAAGAAAAGCAATGAGGTAAGAAAAGTCGTCCTCGCCTACTCGGGCGGGCTGGACACATCGGTCATCCTCAAGTGGCTGCAGGACACCTATGGGTGCGAAGTGGTGACCTTCACCGCCGACATCGGCCAGGGCGACGAACTGGGACCCGCGCGCCGAAAAGCGAAGCGACTCGGCGTGAAGAGCATCTTCATCGAGGACCTGCGCGAGGAGTTCGTGCGCGACTTCGTCTTCCCGATGTTCCGCGCCAATGCGCTCTACGAGGGCGAATATCTGCTCGGCACCTCGATCGCGCGGCCGCTGATCGCCAAGCACCTGGTGGAGGTCGCGCGCAAGACCGGGGCGGATGCCATCTCCCACGGCGCCACCGGCAAGGGCAACGACCAGGTGCGCTTCGAGCTGGGCGCCTACGCCCTGATGCCCAACGTCAGGGTGATTGCGCCCTGGCGCGAATGGGACCTGCTCTCGCGCGACAAGCTGC
>JACPRN010000277.1 GCA_016189945.1 Betaproteobacteria bacterium | reverse complement strand
TGCATGATGGTGCGATCGCTGGAAAACCGCCCCATGTTGGCGACGTTCAGAATCGCCTTTCTCACCCAGTTTTCGCGCGCGCCGAAGGCCGCCTCCACCTCCTTCTGCTTGGCGACGTAGGAGCCGTAATCGGCGAGCAGCAGATAGTGATCGCCGCCGATGAGCAGGCTGTCCACGATGGGCTTGAACCGCTCGGGTTCCTCGGGCGAAAAATAGCCTCCGGCGATCATGTCCAGCACCTCGCGCAATTCGTCATTGCCCCGGTAATAGTCCGCCGGCCGATAGCCGCTCGCGCGCAGCCTTGCGACCTGGTCGGCGGTCAGGCCGAAAATGAATATGTTTTCCTCGCCCACCTCGTCGCCGATTTCGACATTGGCGCCGTCCAGGGTGCCGATGGTGAGCGCGCCGTTCAGGGCGAGCTTCATGTTGCCCGTTCCCGAAGCCTCGGTGCCCGCGGTCGAAATCTGTTCGGAAAGATCCGCCGCCGGGACGATTTCCTCGGCGAGCGTCACGCTGTAATTGGGGACAAACAAGACCTTCAGGCGCCCGCCGACGCGCACGTCGTTATTGACGATGTCGGCGACGTCGTTGATCAGCTTGATGATCAATTTGGCCATGGCGTAGCCGGGCGCCGCCTTGCCGCCGAAAATCACGGTGCGCGCCACCGCGTCGGGCGAGCCGCCGCTGCGGATGCGGTTGTACAGGGTCACCACGTGCAGCAGGTTGAGGAGCTGGCGCTTGTATTCGTGAATGCGCTTGATCTGCACGTCGAACAGCGAGTCGACGTCGACCTCGACATGGAACCTCCCCTTCAGCAGGGCCGCAAAGCGCTCCTTGTTGGCGCGCTTCGCCGCCGCAAACTCGCTCCGAAAACGCGCGTCGTCGGCAAACGGTACCAGGCGCTTGAGCTGATCGAGGTCCCTGATCCAGTCGTCGCCGATGCGCGAACTGATGAGGGCGGAGAGCCGCGGGTTGGCCTGGTTGAGCCAGCGCCTCGGCGTGATGCCGTTCGTGAGGTTGATGATCTTGGCGGGGAAATGGCGGTCGAAATCGGCGAAGATCGTCTCCTTCATCAGCTCGGTATGGATTCGCGCCACGCCGTTCACCTTGTGGCTGCCGACGATCGCCAGGTGCGCCATGCGGATGCTTCTTCCCCCGGTCTCGTCGATGATGGACATGCGCCGCAGCAGGTCGGTATCGCCCGGAAAGCGATGCATCACGTCCTTCAGGAAATGGTGGTTGATCTCGTAGATGATCTGCAGATGGCGCGGCAGCAGCCGCTCGACGAGGGCGAGCGGCCAGGTTTCCAGGGCCTCGCCCATGAGGGTGTGATTGGTGTAGGCGAAGGTGCGCGTGGTGATGTCCCAGGCTTTTGCCCATTCCAGGTGGTTGATATCGACCAGGATGCGCATCAGCTCGGGGATGGCGATGGCCGGGTGCGTGTCGTTCAACTGGATCGCGACCTTGTCGGGCAGTTCATCGAACGATTCGTGGTACTTGCAGAAGCGGAACAGGATGTCCTGCAGCGAAGCGCAGACGAAGAAATACTGCTGCTTGAGCCGCAATTCGCGCCCCATCGCCGTGGAATCGTTCGGGTAGAGCACCTTGGAGAGGTTTTCCGACTCGTTCTTGTCCTCCACCGCCTTGATGTAGTTGCCCTCGTTGAAATAGTTGAGGTCGAAATCGCGCGAGGCCTTCGCCGTCCAGAGCCGCATGTTGTTGACGGTGGCGGTCGCGTATCCCGGGATTGGCGTGTCGTAGGCCATCGCCATCACGTCCTCGGTGTCGACCCAATGGTGGCGCAGCACCCCTTTCTCGTCGGAGAACTGCACCACGCGGCCGTTGAACTTCACCTGGTAGAGCACTTCCGGCCGCGGGAATTCCCACGGGTTGCCGTAGCGCAGCCAGTTGTCGGGATGTTCCACCTGCCGTCCGTCCTCGATGTGCTGCGAGAACATCCCGTATTCGTAGCGGATGCCGTAGCCGTAGCCGGGCACGCTGAGGGTCGCCATGGAATCGAGAAAGCAGGCAGCGAGCCTCCCCAGACCGCCGTTGCCGAGCGCCGCATCGTGTTCGATTTCGCGCACCTTGTTCAGGTCGACGCCGTGCGCGGCGAGTGCCTGGCTGCACCCCTGATCAAACTTGAGGTTGTTCAGGATGTTCATCAGGGTGCGCCCCATGAGGAACTCCATCGACAGGTAATACACGCGCTTGACGTCCCCGAGGTAGTACCTGCGCATGGTCTGCATCCAGCGCTCGATCAAGCGGTCGCGCGTGGCGTAGGCGGCGGCATAGAACCAGTCGCGCTCGGTGGCGGTGATGAAGTCCTTGCCTACGGTGAAGATCAGGCGGCTTGCCAGGGATTCGGCGAGCGCGGCGGCATCGACCCCGGCATGCGCGTCCTCGGCGGTAAACTGCGGCGGTTGCTTGGCCATTGCGTTTTCCCTGATGGTGGATGAACGGTCCCGCGGCCAGCGGCCTATGCCCGGAGTGACAGGGAAACTTTACCCCATTTCGAACTCGACTGTCCGCCCGCGCCCCGGGGGAGCATGGCTGTGGAACCTTGGTCACCGACTGCCGGCGCTCGGGCGTTGCACAATCCTGCCGCCTTGACCCTGTTCCCCCTGGAGGATCCATGTCGGTAGAACGTTACATCCGCATTTTCGCCGGTCTGTTCGTGCTCGTCTCGCTCGGCCTAGGCGTAGAGGGCAGCCCCTTGTTCGTGAACGAGAACTGGCTCTGGTTTACGGCATTTGTCGGCGCCAATTTGTTCCAAAGCGGTTTCACCCGATTCTGCCCGCTGGAGATGATTCTGTGCCGGCTCGGTGTGAAGTCAGCGGAAGCGCGCGCCTAGTCGCGGGGAGAAGACGATGAACGCCGAAGTAATGGAATCGATTCAGGTCGCCTGTCCCGAGTGCCTGGCCGCCAACCGCGTCCCGAGCGAGCGCCTCGGCGATGATCCCAAGTGCGGCAAATGCGGCGCCAGACTGCTCGATGGGCATCCGATCGCGTTGAATGAAGCCTCATTCGATGTTTTCCTCGGGCGTACCGAGCTTCCGGTGGTGGTTGACTTCTGGGCCTCCTGGTGCGGTCCCTGCCGCGCAATGGCACCTCATTTCGAGAAGGCCGCCGCGGCCCTGTCAAGCGGCGCGCGCTTTGCCAAGGTGGACACTGAGGAGAATCGCGGGCTTGCCGCGCGGCTGGGGATCCGCGCCATCCCGACGCTGATCCTGTTCCAGGGCGAACGGGAAATCGACCGCGTCTCGGGGGTGATGGACGCGGAGAAGCTGGCCGCTTGGGTCCGGCAGCGCAGCGCTGCACAGGCCGTCCGGGCCTGAACCGGGATTCGAGTCGCTTTCTGTCTAGCCCGTCAGGCGCGCGTTGGCGAGCGCGAGGCGGTCGGCCAGGTTGCGCACCAGCGCGCACATGAGGTTATAGCGCGCGCCGACGCTCATCTGCGCCAGGGTTTCGGGCTCGAATTCGGCGAGAAGCAGCTCGTTCATCGCTTCCACCGTTGCGTGCCGCGGCAGCTCCCCGCCCCGGATGTAGGCCATTTCGCCGAAGAATTCGCTCTGCCTGATCACGTTGAGCAGCCGCCCCTGCCGGATCACCTTGACTTCGCCCTTGGCGAGGTAGAAGAAGCTCTGTCCCGGCTCGTTCTCGCGAATCAGGGTCGCTTTCGCGCCGACGCGCGACCAGCGCCCGGCCCCGGCCAGCTCCCAGAGTTCGGCGTCGGTGAGCTTGGCGAGCATGGGCTCGTTCTTGAGCGCCAGGTATTTTTCGCTGTCGGCGATCACCTCGGCGGGCACGACCAGGCTCGCGACCTCGGCAAGGGCGAGAGCAAACTCGTTCCAGGTTGCATAGCGGCGCTCGGGGACCTTGGCGAGCGCCCGCAGGACCACCTGATCGATCGCCTTGGGCACTTCCTTGCGCAAGCTGCTGGGCGGCGCGGGCTCCTGGTTCAGGATCTTCTGCACCAGCATCTCGAGGCTGTCGGCCTCGAAGGGCCTGCGGCCGGTGAGCAGCTCGTAGACAACCACCGCCATGCTGTACATGTCGGCGTGGTGCGTGAGCGGCTTCTCCTCTATCTGCTCGGGGGACATGTAGTAGGGCGAACCCATCGCCGCGGTCTGCACCACGTGCATCTTGCGCAGCAGCGCCGCCCCGAAATCGGAGATCTTCACCTCGGTTCCGTGCGCAACCATGATGTTCGCCGGCTTGATGTCGCGATGGACGATGCCCTCGCGGAACGCGTAATCGAGCGCGCCGCAACACTTGAAGCCGATCTGGATGACGTCGGCGATAGGGAGCAGATTGTCCGCGCGCGCGTGCTGCGACAGGTCGCCGCCGCCGACGAACTCCATCGCGACGTAGCCCGAGTCCTCCTGCACCACCGCGTCGAGAATGGCGACGATGTGCGGGTGTCTGAGCTTGCCCGCAAGCGAGGCTTCGTTGAGAAACTGCGCGCGGTAGACGGTGCCAAACTCCGGATCGTTGAACACTTCCGGTTCGATGGTCTTCAACGCCACCGAGTTGCCCGAAAACGTATCGGTGGCGAGATAGACGGTCCCCGTCGCGCCCTTGCCGAGCAACTTCTGGATGTCGTACTTGCCGACCTGAAGGCTCAGGTCCAACCCTGGCAGTTCGTCCGTCACGCGCTCACCCCTCTGCTCGCGCAAGGAAAATGGGATTATGCCCCTTATCGGCGATTCTGGCCCCTGCAAACGGATGCCAAGCGGGCAAAGTTCTCAGCCCGCGAAGCGCGCGCCGGATTTGCTAAAGGAATCCTGTCGCAATAGACTCGGGTCAAATCGCATCAACCTGCAGCGCCGGATTCTTCGCCTAGCGCCGCGCGCTCCAGTGCGCGCTGCCCGCGCTGGTCTTGACCGTGCCTTCAATCGCTTTGCCGCTCACGCGGCCGCTGTACTGCGATCCGCCGGCGCTGAAGCTGATTTCATCGCCGTGCAGCTTGCCGGAGACCGCCAGCGAAACGGTGCCGTTATTCAGCGCGCCGGTGACCATCTGATACTGCTGCTTGAGCGTGAGCTCGCCCTGGGCCAGTTTCCATTTGCCCTCGGCCCGGGCGGGAACGATCCACAAATAGGCGGTGCAGTAGGTGTCACAGCCGAGCGCAAAAGTCTCGTCGGGCTCCCAGTCGCCCTTCCGGAAGGTATTCGAGACGACGCGCGTGCCCGGCTTGAGCGTGAGCAGCGTCGGGCGCAGCTTGATGTTCAGATCGGTGAGCAAGAAGAGCGTGATGACGGTGGCCTGCGACAGATCGCTTTGGAAGATATCGGCCTGGATAAACGTGGCCTTGTCGCCGACGCCGGCCGCCGCGGCATTGCGCTTCGAGAGCACCACCATGTCCGGGTTGTACTCGATACCTAGCGCGCGCGCGCCGCGCTTGGCGGCGGTGATCACGGTGCGGCCGTCGCCCGATCCCAGGTCCATCACGTAGTCCCTGGACGTGACCTTGGCCATGTCGAGCATCTTGTCCACCAGCGCCTGCGGCGAGGGCACCCAGACGACATCCTTGCCCGCCTGACCGACCGAAGGCGTGTATTCCTGGCTCGACGGCGCCTGCGCATGCGCGCCGAGCGCAAGCGCGGAAATCGCGAGCAGAACCAGCCATTGACTTATCCAACGCCATGCAACCATCTTTTCTCTCCAAGGGATTTGTAAGGATTGGTCGCTTCCGACACCGGCACAATCTTAGCAGTTGCCGTGCGATCCGGCTTCGCGCTTGGCCCGATAGCGCCCATACCCTTGGCTTCTCAGCGCGCACGCGGGACACTTGCCGCAGCCATAGCCCCAGTCGTGCCGCTCGCCGCGCTCGCCGATGTAGCACGAATGCGTGTTCTCGACGATCAGCTCGAGCAGCGGCGCGCCTCCCAAGCGTTCGGCCAGTTCCCAAGTCGCGGGCTTGTCGATCCACATGAGGGGGGTCTCCAGCACGAAGCGGGTGTCCATTCCCAGGCCCAATGCGACCTGCAGCGCCTTGATCGTGTCGTCGCGGCAATCCGGGTATCCCGAGTAATCGGTCTCGCACATTCCGCCCACCAGCGTGCGGATTCCCCTGCGGTACGCAAGCGCCGCTGCGGCGGTGAAGAAAAGGAGGTTCCTGCCCGGGACGAACGTGTTCGGCAGACCCGCGTTGCCGCTTTGGATGGCGATATTGTGGGTCATCGCGGTCGCGCCGAGCCCCCGGATGACGGAGAGGTCGAGGAGGTGATCATCGCCCAACTTTACCGTCCACGCGGGAAAGAGGCGGCGGATTTCGGCGAGTATCACCGGGCGGCAGTCCATTTCGACCGCGTGGCGCTGGCCGTAGCGGAATCCGATCGTCTCCACACGCCCGAAGTTCGCGAGCGCCCAGGCAAGACAAGTGCTCGAGTCCTGTCCGCCCGAGAAAAGCACGAGCGCCGTTTCGCCCGATCTCCTCATCGCGCTTTCATTCCGGGCGCGCGCGTGTTACCGCGCGACCGCTATCAGGATCTTGCCCACCGTGTTGCCCGATTCCTGCGCCTCGTGCGCGGCGACGGTCTCCTGGAGCGCAAAGACGCGCGCGACGTGCGGCCGGTAGCGCCCGGCCTCGAGCGCCGCGTTCACCTCGCGCGCCGCCGCCCAGTGCGCCTCGCGCGGCATGACGTACACCAGCACGAAATGCATGGTCAGTCCCTGGCGCATGACCGGAGAAAAGACGAAGCGCGGCGCGCTGTCGGGCAAGCCGCTCGAATAGGTGGAGATGACCCCGTTCGGCTTGAGCACCGCGCGATTGAGATCGAGGTTCGCCTCGAAGGCGACTTCGATCACGCGATCCACGCCCGCCCCGCGAGTGAATTCCTTCACCCGCGCCGCGACATCCTCGCTCTTGCGGTTGACCACCAGATCGGCGCCCGCGGCGCGCGCGGTCTCCTCCTGTTCGGCCCGGCTCACGGTGGTTACGACGCGCGCACCGGCCCACTTCGCGAGCAGAATCGCCGCGTGGCCGACCGCCCCGCCGCCGCCCGCGACGAGAACGGTCTGGCCCTGGATGCCGCCGTCCTGGAACAGGCAGCGGTGCGCGGTCATGGCCGGCACGCCAAGGCACGCGCCGGTCTCGAAGCTCACGCCATCGGGCAGCCTGACCGCATTTTCAGACGGAACGCAGACGTATTCGGCCGCCGTGCCGCTGGCCCGCCCCAGTTGCGCCTCGTAGAGCCAGACCGCTTCGCCCACGCGCGCCGGGGACACTCCGGGCCCGGCGCGGTCGATCACGCCCGATCCGTCCTGGTGCGGGATGATGCGCGCAAACGCCATCTCGACATTGCCGCCCCAGCCGCCCCGCGCCTTGGTGTCGGTCGGGTTGACTGCGGAGACATGGACTTTGACCCGAACTTCGCCTGGGCCGGGCTCGGGGTCGGGAAAATCGCCATGGCGCAGCACCGCCGCCGCAGGGCCTTTCTTTTCGTACCAGACGGCTTTCATGAATCCCTTCCTCAAAGTTTGTCTAAGGACCAATATACCCGCGAACCATTATAGGAGAACGTCATGGCGGCCAGCGGACGCGCGCGCGCATTGCAGAAGATCGTCGAGGCCCACCCCACTTCCGACGGTGCCGGGGTGAAACTGCGCCGCAGCCTGGGCAGATCGCAAATGGAGCGCCTCGATCCGTTCCTGATGCTCGATGAGTTCTCCTCCTTCGACCCGAACGACTACATCGCCGGATTTCCGGCGCATCCGCACCGCGGTTTCGAGACCGTCACCTACCTGATCGACGGACACATGCTGCACGAGGACCACCTGGGCCACCGCGGCGACCTGAAAAGCGGCGCGGTGCAATGGATGAGCGCGGGCCGCGGCATCGTGCACTCGGAAATGCCGCAGCAGGAGCAAGGACGCATGCGCGGCTTCCAGCTCTGGATCAACCTGCCCGCGCGCGAAAAGATGAAGCCGGCCTCCTACCGCGACATCAGCCCGGATGAAATCCCCTCTGTCGAGCTGGCGCAAGGCGGGCGCGTCAAGGCGATCGCAGGCACGCTGGAAATCCCCGGGCGATCGGTTCCCGGCCCGATCCAGGGGCTCTCGACCGATCCGCTGTACCTCGACGTGGAGCTGCCCGCTCTCGCATCGTTCACGCACCCGGTGAAAAGCGATTACAACGCGTTCATCTACGTATTCGAGGGCGGCGCGAGCATCGGCCCGCCCTCGGCCGGGAAAGACCTCGCCACCCACTGCGCCGGTGTCCTCGCCTCCGGGGACCGGGTGGAACTGCGCGCCGCGAGCGAAGGCGCGCGTTTCCTGCTGCTTGCCGCCCGGCCGCTGGGCGAGCCGGTAGTGCAGTACGGTCCTTTCGTGATGAACACGCGCGAGGAAATCGAGCAGGCCATTCGCGACTACCAATCAGGCGAACTCACGCGCGCTCCCGCTGTTGCGGCGCGCTGATCGAGCAGAAATGGGCGTTGCATTGCAGCATGCGATGGATTAGCATGACGCCCCCGTTTTCGATTGCAGGGCAGGATGGAAATGCCGCGCAGCGAGATCTAGCATCGTGGCCTCCTCAGCCATCCCGGGCGCGTCAAAGGGCGGCGAATCAGCTTCGGTCGCAGCGCTCACGCTGACGGCGCTCGGGGTCGTCTTCGGCGACATCGGCACCAGCCCGCTGTACGCGTTCAAGGAGGCATTCAGCGGCGAGCACGGCCTGCCTTTGGGAGAAGCCAACGTGCTCGCAGTGCTCTCGCTCATGTTCTGGTCGATCGCGTGCATCGTTGCGTTGAAATACGTGACGATCGTGCTGCGCTTCGACAACAGCGGCGAGGGCGGAATCCTGGCGCTGCTCGCGCTTGCGGCGCGCGTCACGCGCGAACAGCCGCGCCTGGCAAAGGCGGTGGTCGCGATGGGAATTTTCGGCGCCGCGCTCTTCTACGGCGATGCGGTGATCACTCCGGCCATCTCGGTCCTGTCGGCAGTCGAAGGGCTCTCGGTTGCGACGCCAGCTTTCGAGCACTGGATCCTGCCGATCACCATCGGCGTGCTGATCGGCCTGTTCACCCTGCAGAAAGGCGGCACCGGCTCGGTGGGAAGGCTCTTCGGGCCGGTCATGGTGCTGTGGTTCGCCGCCATCGGCACGCTGGGGACGGTATCGATCGCGCAGACCCCTGCCGTTCTCGCCGCGCTCGATCCGCGGCATGCCCTCGATTTCATGGTGCATGCGCCGGGTCTCACTTTCGTCGTGCTGGGCGCGGTGTTCCTCGCGGTAACCGGAGCCGAAGCCTTGTATGCGGACATGGGGCATTTTGGGCCCAACCCGATTCGCATCGCCTGGTTCGGCCTCGCCTTCCCGGCGCTCCTCATGAGCTACTTCGGCCAGGGCGCGCTGGTGCTGCGCGATCCCGCTGCGCTGAAAAACCCGTTCTACCTGCTCGCGCCCGAAGAGTTGCTCTTGCCCCTGGTGGCGCTTGCGACGGCGGCCACCGTCATCGCTTCGCAGGCGACGATCTCCGGCGCGTTCTCGATCACCCAGCAGGCCACGCGCCTCGGCTATCTGCCGCGCATCCCGACGCGCCATACCTCCGAATTGACGCGCGGCCAGATCTACATCCCGCAGGTGAACTGGGTCATGCTGATTCTGGTGACGCTGCTCGTGCTCGAGTTCAAGACTTCGAGCGCAATCGCCTCCGCGTACGGGGTCGCGGTCTCCGGAATGATGGTGCTCACGACGGGCCTGATCGCGGTGATCGTGCTGCGACTGTCGAGGAAGGCGCAGGTGATCCTGCTTCCGCTGCTCGCCGTCGTCGGCCTCATGGAAGCCGTGTTCTTCGCGGCGAATTCGTTCAAGATCGCAGACGGCGGATGGATTTCGCTCGCGTGCGGCGCCGTGATCTTCGTCATGCTGACGACCTGGAAGCGGGCCGAAACCGTCCTCGCCGCCCACGAAGCGAGATCGCGCATTGCGGTGAAGGCGTTTCCGGCGATGTGCGACGCGAGCATCCCGCGCGTCCCGGGAACGGCCGTCTACATGTCGCCGGATTTCGGCTGGATCCCGACGGTGCTGCTGCACAATCTGAAGCACAACAAGGTCCTGCACGAGCGCGTCGTTTTCCTCACCATCGTCGACGAAGACGTGCCGCGGGTCCCCGACCGGGAGCGCACCGAGGTCCAGGTGATCGAGCGTGGCCGCATGTATCAGGCGGCGCTGCACTACGGTTTCATGGAGGACCCGGACGTGCCCATGGGGATGAAGCTGCTCGAGCGCCATGGGCTGAAATTCAATACCGAGGAGACGACCTTCTTCCTCGGCAAATCCACCATCGCCCGCGCCGCCAGGCCGGGGCTGTTCACCTGGCGCCGGGAACTGTTTCGCTGGATGCAGCGCAACAGCCCCGCAACCGCCGAGTACTTCAACCTTGTCCCCAATCGGGTGATCGAGCTGGGAACGAGGCTCAGCATATAGCCCTTGAAGTATGTCCCTGGGGAAGATCCCCGCCCGCGGGGGGACATTTCCCCCTTTTACCGGAAGAACTG
This sequence comes from Betaproteobacteria bacterium, assembly GCA_016189945.1. Lineage (GTDB taxonomy): Bacteria > Pseudomonadota > Gammaproteobacteria > Burkholderiales > SG8-39 > JACQTO01. The sequence continues at coordinate 6,745 of JACPRN010000277.1, read as the reverse complement.
CCCCTACGAGGAATTCGCTGCCGCAATTTATTGTCCAAAAGCAGTGAATTATCGAGGATCGGCGGCTGGCACGGGAAGTGCTCTTCGGTGTGCACGCGAAAGCGGTCGGACGAATGCTCCGCGTGGCCAGCCGCAATCGGGACGACAGCAAGGGCAACGCCCCGGGTGCGAGCAGGAGCGGGATACAGCGGGGACAGGCGATGTCGATATTCTTCTCATCAGCGAGCAGGACCTCCGTCCCGGTGTTCCACCTGCTGCGTTTTTTCTCCGTAACCGGCTTCGTCGGCATCGTCGTCACGGCAATCCTGCTTGCGCTCTTTTGTCGTCAACTGGTCATTCCGCAGAACATACGGTCTTCTGAAACGACCAGTCAGGCTTTGGCGCATACCCTGCTGACTTCGTTGAGGCCCGAACTCCACGATTACCTGGCCTCAGTGCAGAGCGTCGACCCGCAGGGATCCGTCGATCAGGCCCTTTCTGCCCGGCTCCTCGATCTCTTCGAGCAGATAACGCGTCAAACCTCGGTGGTCCGAATCAAGCTCTACAACCGCAACGGCATAGTCGTTTTCTCGACGGAGCGCGGGCAGATTGGCGACAATCAGGCCAACAACACCGGTTTCGTCTTGGCCGGAAACGGTCGCATCGCCAGCGATCTCATTTACCGCGGCACCGTCAACCGCTTCGATGGCGAAACAGAGGACGAGAACCTGATGCATACCTATGTCCCGGTGCAAGCCAGTCCCACCGGGCCTGTCCACGGGGTGTTCGAAATTTACACGGACATGAACAATCTGGTGTCCGATAACAGGAGGATCGCATTTACCATCCTTGCCGGAGCCGGGCTCATCCTCATGAGCTACTTCGGCCTGCTGATTTGGGCCGCATGGCGCGCGAGCAAGATCGTTGGGCGGCAGCAACATGCCATTCGCGAAAGGACCTCGTCCCTGGAAATGTTCGCGGCCGAAACGCTCGGCAGCGAGGAATTGGCCAAGAGGGAACTGGCGGCCAAGCTGCATGAGGACCTCGCACAAACCCTCAGCGCAATCAAAGTCAACGTCGAGAACAGCTTCGCAAAAATCGGCGTCGGCGACGCAAGCCGCGAGTCCTTGGCCTCCGCAGTGGCCGCGCTGCAAGCCGCGATCAAGCAGGTCGAGACGCTTGCTATGGAGCTGCGGCCATCGGTCCTTGACGAGTTCGGGCTGCTGCCGACGATCAGGTGGTTCTGTCGTCAATTCGAACGCGGGCATCCGGCAATCCGGATCGAAGACGACATTTCCGTTCCGGAGAATTACGCGTTCGGGCCGCTGGCAATCGTCATTTACCGCATCATCGAATCGTCATTTAGGAACATCGCGCGATTTAGGAACACGGATCGCATTTGCCTTTCGTTGCAGCTCGCCGATCGAGCGATCCTGCTGGCAATCGACGACACGTCGCGCGATGCGACCTATGCCGCGGCAGCGCGCTCCGATTCCGACCTGAATGCGCGCTTTGCCGGCGCACGGGAGCGGACGACACTGTCCGGAGGGACATTCTCGGTCACGCACAACCCGGCAGGAGGAATCACCCTGCACGCGCGTTGGCCATCGTAGACCCGCCGCGTATCGGAGCGCTTGCAAACATCCGCGCCAATCAGGACAAATCTATTTGCCCGTGTACAGCGCCGGAAACTGCCGCTGAAGGTCGGCCAGCTTCGGTAGGTCGTGCATGACGATGTAGGGCTGCGTCGGGTTGCGCACCAGATAGTCCTGGTGGTAGGCCTCGGCCTCGTGGAACGCCTTGAGCCGGGCGACCTGGGTGACGATAGGACGCCGAAAAGCGCGCGCGGCACCGAGCTGCGCGATGTAGGCTTCGGCCACGCGCTTTTGTTCCTCGTTGGCGAAGAAAACGGCCGAGCGGTACTGCGGGCCGACATCAGGACCCTGCCGGTTCAATTGCGTGGGATCGTGCGCAACGGAGAAGAACACTTTCAAGAGCTGGCCGTAGGTGATGCGCGAGGGATCGTAGGTAATGCGCACCGATTCGGCGTGCCCGGTGCGGCCCGTGCTCACCCGCTCGTAGTTCGCCGTCTCCGGGCTGCCGCCCGCGTAGCCCGATACGGCGTCGGTGACGCCCCTGAGATGCTCGAACACGGCCTCGACGCCCCAAAAACAACCGCCGGCGAAAACCGCCGTCTGCGTGCCTCTTGCCTTCGCGAGCGGCGCATCCGCCTTGGGATCGGGTAAGGGCCCCGCGGCATGCGAGGCCGCAGCGATCGCCAGCATGGCAGCCGTTGCGACAAGCGAGGTAATGTTCACTGCGGTAGTGCGGGTCATGGTCATTTTCTCCTGTTGGGTTTCTCAACTTCCGCCGAACCAGTTGTATCCCTGGTCTTCCCAGTAGCCGCCGGGGTAGGTGTTGGTGACGAAAATCGCCTCGATGTGCTTCGGATTCTTGTAGCCGAGCTTGGTGGGCATGCGCAGCTTCATCGGGAAGCCGTAGCGCGGCGGCAGCGGCTCGCCGTCGAAACTCAGGGCGAGCAGCGTCTGCGGGTGCAGTGCCGTGGGCATGTCGATGCTGGTCGAATAGTCGTCGGCGCATTGGAAGCCGACATACCTGGCGCTCAAATCCGCGCCCACGCGGCGCAGGAACGTCCCGAAGTTCACGCCGCCCCATTTGCCGATCGCGCTCCAGCCTTCGACGCAGATGTGGCGCGTGATCTGATCGGTCTGCGGCAGCGCGCGCAACTCCTCCAGGGCCCAGGCGTGCCGATCGGCGACCAGCCCCCCGACCTCGAGTCGGAACTCGCTCGCATCGACTTCGGGCACTTCGTCCACCTTGTAGTAGGCGTTGAACGGGAACGGCCGCGTGATCATAGACTCGGGATAGGTCGGCGCGAGCAATGTCGGGTCGAAGAGCCAGGCCTGCACCTTGTCGTTCAAACGCGAAACCTTCATGAGCGCGCGCTCGACGCTTTCCTCGTCGACGATGGCGCACCCGGTCAGAAGGGAGAGCCCCCCGAGCGTGAGCGATCGGCGCAGGAATGCGCGGCGCGCCGGCTGATCGAGGCGCCTGAGCGCCTCTTTCACCACCGCCTCGCCGTCAAGCGCAATGCGCCGGTAAGGATTCGGCATACAAGACTCCTCAACGGCCGCGGATCATGGCAAGCAGCGCCCGCGGCACCAGCGCCGACATCACCAGGTGCACGCCGACGAACGCGACCAGCGCCGCCATGGCGAGAAAATGCACCCGGCGCGCGGCCTCGTAGTCGCCCATCAGCTCGCGCAGCAGCGGAAACTGCACCGGCTTCCACAGCACCAGCCCCGAGAGGACGAGCAGGACGCAATCCGCGATCACGAACAGATAGGCAGCGCGCTGCACGGCGTTGTAGGCGCGAAGATCGTCGTGCTTCAGGAGTCCGCGCAGCGCCGCGCGCACATCGGCCATGACGGCGCGCGCGGAAAGCGGAAAGAACTTGCGCCACACGCGCCCGCTCGCCACGTTGCACGCGAGGTACGCCAGGCCGTTGGCGGCAAGCAGCCACATGGCGGCGAAGTGCCATTGCAGCGCGCCTGCGAGCCAGCCGCCCAGCGTGACGCTCTTGGGGATGATAAAGCCGAAGAACGGGTCGGCGTCATAGATTCGCCAACCGCTCATCACCATGATCACGACCGCGAGCGCGTTCATCCAGTGCGTCACGCGCAGCCAGAGCGGATGAATGGGCCCTGAATCGTCGGTCATTGACACTCCCGCAATCGGATCTCGAGCGCCTGCTTTCCGGCCGGCGCTTCGAATGCTAGTTCGCCGGGACGCCGCGAACGGTTACACGCGCGGCAATGAGTTGTACCCCACCGTGCCGGTGGGACACCCGCGGCGCCCCGCCGGTTCCCCTTCGCGCGCCGGCATCTGCGACCGCCCGGACGCGTTTCAGGCGTATGCTTTCGCCCCTGCCAATCCGGAGACGAGCATGGCCGATGTGCGACTGAGCGGCATCGAGGCGTGCGTGTTCGACGCCTACGGCACCTTGTTCGATGTCAACAGCGCGGCCGCCCAGGCCAAAGACGAACTGGGCGACCAATGGCAACCGCTCGCGGAGCTCGCAAAATTGTAGTTCGATTCGCGTGGACCCGACGGGTGGCCGCAGGCAGGACGCCAGTCGTCGCGAGCGGCGCCGAGCGCGCTTTTTCTTTGCCTGGCCGTAACCAAGCACCCGGATGCAACGAATACCCATTGAAGGCCGCTTGAGAGCGGGCGAGGAGCGCCTCAAAGAGCTGCTGGTGCGCGGACTCGCCGGCGAGGGGCCGGCCTACCAGGCGTTTCTGAAGGAGCTGAGCGCGCATCTGCGGGCTTTCCTTCGGAGGCGCCTTGCCCGCTTGCCCGACGAGGTGGAGGACCTGGTGCAGGAATCGCTCCTGGCCGTGCATAACCAACGGCATACCTACGACGCCGGGCAGCCGCTGACGGCATGGGTCCACGCGATTGCCACGTACAAGCTGGTCGATTTCCTGCGCCGGCGGGCTCGGCGCGATCTGCTCGTCGATTCCCTGGATGACGACATGGAGGTCCTTTCTTCGGCAGACGCCCAGGCCGGCGAGGCGCGCCGGGACCTTGCCCGGCTGCTCGACGAACTGCCCGAGCGGCAGCGGCTGCCGATCATCCAGGTGAAGATCAAAGGCTTGTCGGTCGTCGAAGTGGCGCGCGCCATGGGCATGTCCGAATCGGCGGTCAAGGTGGGCGTGCACCGCGGCCTCAAGGCGCTGGCGGCCAAGGTGAGGGAGAGTAAATGAAGACCGACGATCTCATCGCCATGCTCGCCACCGGCGCGGGCGCCGCCAAATCGGATACCGCGGCGCGGCGCTACGCGGCCGCAACCGGAGTGGGCGCATGCGCCGCGGCGCTGCTCATGGCGGCGCTCCTTGGCGTGCGTCCGGATCTTTCCCAAGCGGTTCTGCTGCCGATGTTCTGGGTGAAGATCGCCTTCGTCGGCGCTCTGGCTGCGGCGAGCCTGGTCGCCGTCTTGCGCTTGTCGCGCCCGGGGGTACGGCTCGCCTGGGCGAGCGAAGCGCTTGCGGCGCCCGTGCTCGCCCTGTGGGCGCTCGCCGCGCTCGTGCTCGCGCAAGCCGATGCCGCCGAGCGCACCCAACTGCTCCTGGGTCAGACCTGGAGGACCTGCCCGTTCCTGCTCGCGCTGCTCTCAGCGCCGGCGTTCGCCGCGCTCCTCTGGGCAATGAAGGGGATGGCGCCCACGCGCTTGGCGCTTGCCGGCGCAGCCGCCGGTCTGCTTTCCGGCGCTGTCGCGGCGCTCGCCTACTCGCTGCATTGCCCGGAGCTCGAAGCCCCGTTCATCGGCATCTGGTATCTGATCGGGATGCTGATTCCGGCCACCGCCGGCGCGCTTCTCGGCCCCCGCTTGCTGCGCTGGTAGCAATTCTCCGGCGGCCACAGCCATTCGAACGCGGCCGGTGCCGCCGCATCCGCCGTTACGCTAAACTTGCCCCCGCATCACCCCGATAGAAACAAACCAGGCCGCTCCCATGCCCGAACTCAACAGACTCACCGCAACCGAGGCGGCGAAAAAGATTGCCGAGCGCAGGATCAGCGCCGAAGCCCTGGTCGCCGATTGCCTGGCGCGGGTCGCCGAACGCGACCGCGATGTGCAGGCGTGGGAATTTCTCGACCGCGAAATGGCGCTCGCCCAGGCGCGGCTGCTCGATCGGGAACTCGAAAAAGGGCCGGCGCGAGGGCCCCTGCACGGCGTGCCGCTCGGCGTGAAGGACATCTTCGACACCTTCGACATGCCCTCGGAATACGGCAGCCCCATCTACAGGGGCAACCGCCCGAGAAACGATGCCGGCACGGTGGCGCGTGCGCGCCATGTCGGCATGGTGATCCTGGGCAAGACCGTCACCTGCGAGCTGGCGACGCACGTCCCGAGCCGGACCCGCAATCCCCTCAATCTCGAGCACACCCCCGGCGGATCATCCTCGGGCTCGGCGGCGGCGGTCGCCGATTTCATGGTGCCGCTTGCGATCGGCACCCAAACCGTGGGCTCGACGATCCGGCCCGCTTCCTACTGCGGGATCGTCGGCTACAAGCCCACCTTCAATCTGCTCTCGCGCTCAGGCTGCAAGTGCGAGGCGGACAGCCTCGACACCGTCGGCGTCATGGCGCGCAGTGTGCCGGATGTCGCCGCCTACGCCGGCACGCAGGTGAACGACGCGCGCCTGATCAACCTGCCTGCGCTTGAGCGCGCGCCGATGATCGGCATCTGCCGCCCCTTCGATTTCGGTCTCGCGCAAGCGGAAACCGCAGAGGCGCTGGAGCGCGCCGCGCGTGCACTCGCCGCCTCCGGGGCGCGCGTTGTGGAGATTTCGCTGCCCAATGCATTCCGGCCGCTGCGCGAAGCGCATCAGACGGTTTCAACCTTCGAAATGTGGCGCTCCTACGGCGACGAGTTCTACCGCGATGCGGAAGGAATTTTTCCGAGCTTGCGCGAGCGCATCGCCGAAGGCGGCCGCATCACCGGCGAAGCCTACGCCAAGGCCCAGCAGATCGGGCGCGAGTGCCGCGCCATGCTCCCCGACGTCATGGGCGAGTGCGACGTGCTGCTCGCGCCGAGCGCGCCCGGCGAAGCGCCCAAGGGACTGGCGAGCACCGGTTCGCCCGTGCTCACCCAGATCTGGACTTTCCTGTGGGTGCCCGCAGTCACGGTTCCGGCGCACAAAGGGCCGAACGGCCTGCCGGTCGGGCTGCAGGTGTGCGGCCG
>JACPRN010000276.1 GCA_016189945.1 Betaproteobacteria bacterium | reverse complement strand
GGCGGGGATGCGTGCGCAGACACCCTGAGTCCTCAAATCGATCGGCTCGGCGAAGCGCTCAGCGCTGCATCGACTGCCACATCTTGTGCAGGCGCTTGGCCGACACGGGCACCGGAGTTTTCAGCTCCTGGGCGAAGAGCTGCACGCGCAGTTCCTCCAAGAGCCACCGGTACTGCTCAAGCTGCGGATCGGGTTCGCCCGACTTCTGCCGCTGCGAGAGCGCACGCTGCCACTGCGCCACCAGCGGCGCGAGCTCGGCCTGGTTGCGCGCGTCGCGCGCCGCGCCCGCTTCTCCCGCTGCGCGCAGTTTCTCCAGGCGCAGGCCCGCCGCCTTCAAGTAGCGCGGAAAATGCTGCAGGCGCTCAAAAGGCGTCTCGGCAAGGAAGCGCTTCGGCAGAAGGCGCACGAGGCTCTCGCGGATGTCGCGGCAGGTCTCGGGAAAGGCCTTGCCTGCCTGCTGCAGTTGCTTCTGCAACGCCTGGTATTCGCCGAGGATCGCCGCGGCGAGCCGCGCAAGCTCCTGGGCGATGAGCGCGACGCGCGAGCGCGCCTCGTCGCGGCGGCGCGCGAACTCAGCCGCGCTGCGCGGCAGGGGATCGGCAAGGCACACGCGATCGAATGCCGCCGAAAGAAGTTGCGATTTCAGTTCGTTTGCGTCGCCAAAGGGCATGAACGCAAGCGCAAGCGAATGCGCTCCGGGCAGGTTTTTCTCGATGTATTTCGCCTGCTCCTTCAATTGCAGCAGAAATAAGCGCCGCAGCCCCGCGCGGTGCAGCTCGCGCGCGCGCTCGGCCGAATCGAGCACTTCGAGCGTCACCGCGGCGCCGTCATCGGCGAGCGCCGGATAGCCGACGAGCGTCTGCGCGCCGCGGCGGATTTCCATCACTTCGGTCAGCTCTCCGAAGGTCCAGTCGGTATGGCGCTCGCCCGCGGCCTCGGCTTTCGCGACCTCGGCGAAGCGCTCCCCTGCCGCAGCGCCCAGCTCCGCGCGCAGTTGCGCCAGGTTGCGGCCCATCGCGAGCTGGCGCCCGTGCTCGTCGACGACGCGAAAATTCATCACCAGGTGCGCGGGCAGGAGCTCCGGGCGGAAGGAATCCGGCGGCAACTCGAGGTTGAGTTCGCGGCGCGCGTAGCGCGCGATCGCCTCAGGCAGGCTCGCCTCGCGCGGCTCGCTGGCGGCGAGAAACGCGTCGGCGAATTCGCTCAAGGGGCCGAGCTTGTGGCGCAGCTTTTGCGGCAGCGATTTCGCCAGCAGCGTCACTTTTTCGCGCCGCAGGCCGGGCACCAGCCAGTCGGCGGACGCCGCGCTCACCTGGTTGAGCGCGATGAGCGGAACGGTCAGGGTGACGCCGTCGCGAGGCCCCCCAGGGTCGTGCTGGTACTCCAGCGCGAAGCTGCGGCCGGCCATCTCGATTCCGGGCGGAAACTGCGCCGTGGTGATTCCCGCGGCCTGGTGGCGCATCAGGTCTTCGCGCCGCAGGAAAAGCAGTTTCGGATCTTCGCCTTCCGCCTCGCGCCGCCAGGCATCGAACGCCGCGCCGTTGTATATCGCCTCGGGGATGAGGCTGTCGTAGAAAGCGTAGATCAATTGCTCGTCCACCAGCACGTCGGGCCGGCGCGACTTGTGCTCGAGGCTCTCGATCTCGCGCACCAGCTTGCGGTTGTGCAGGAAGAAAGGCGCGCGCGTTTCCCAGTCGCCCTCGACCAAAGCCTGGCGGATGAAGATGCGCCGCGATTCCGGCGGGTCCATCGGTCCGTAGTGCACGCGCCGGTCGGTATAGAGCGGCAATCCGTAGAGCGTCGCGCGCTCGAAAGCAGCCACGCGCGCAGGGGTTTTCTCCCAGTGCGGATCGTACTGGCTGCGCCGCACCAGGTGCGCGCCCACGCTCTCCAGCCATTCGGGCTCGATGCTGGCCACGCAGCGGCCGTAAAGGCGCGTGGTCGCGGTCAGCTCGGCCGCCATGATCCAGCGCCCCGCCTTCTTCGCCACGCCCGAACCGGGATGCACCCAGAACTTGATTCCGCGCGCCCCGAGATAGTTTCCCTCTTCGGTCTTCAAGCCGATGTTGCCGAGCAGTCCCGTGGCGAGCGCGCGGTGGATCTGGACGTAGTTCGCCGGAGTTTCGCTTGCGCGCCAGCCCATCTCAGCGGCGAGTTCCTTCAATTGCGCGTGCACGTCGCGCCATTCGCGCATGCGGTTGAACGACAGGAAATGATCGCTGCAGGCCTCGCGCAACTTGCGATTGGATTTCTTGTGCGCGAGCGCTTCCTCGAAAAAGCGCCACAGCTTCAAGTAGGCGAGGAAGTCCGACTTCTCGTCGTCGAACCTTTTCTGCGCCTCGTCGGCGGCCTGCGCGCGATCGAGCGGCCGCTCGCGCGGATCCTGCACCGAGAGGGCCGCTGCGATCACGAGCACCTCGGCGAGGCTGCCTTCGGCCCTGGCCGCGAGGATCATGCGGCCGATGCGCGGATCGACCGGCAGCCGCGCAAGCTGTCTGCCCACATCGGTCAATTGCCGCTCCTCGTCGACCGCACCCAGCTCGGTGAGCAGCGCGTAGCCGTCGGCGATCGCCTTGGGCTCGGGCGGATCGATGAAGGGGAAGCGCTCGACCTCACCCAGGCCGAGCGATTTCATGCGCAGGATGACGCTTGCGAGCGAGGATCGCAGGACCTCCGGATCGGCGAAGGCCGCTCGCTGGGCAAAATCGTCCTCGCCGTAGAGCCGGATGCACAGGCCCGCGGCCACCCGGCCGCAGCGCCCCGCGCGCTGCTTGGCCGCGGCCTGCGAAATCCTCTCCACCTGAAGCTGCTCGACCTTGTTCCTGAAGCTGTAGCGCTTGACGCGCGCAAGCCCGGTATCGACCACAAAGCGCACCCCCGGCACGGTGAGCGAGGTCTCGGCGACGTTGGTCGCAAGAATGATCCGCCGGCCCGCGTGCGGCCGGAACACGCGCTGCTGCTCTTCGATGGATAGGCGCGCAAACAGCGGCAGGATTTCGGTGTGCGGCGGATGGTGCTTGCGCAGCGTCTCGGCGGCTTCGCGGATTTCGCGCTCGCCGGGGAGAAACACCAGCACGTCGCCCTGCCCCTGCCTTGCCAGATCGGCGACTGCGTCGCCGATCGCTTCGTTCAGATCCGCTTCTTCGCTGTCCGTCGCCTCAAGCGGCCGATAGCGTATCTCCACCGGGTAGAGGCGCCCCGAGACTTCGATCACCGGCGCGGCCTTTCCGTCAGGGCCCGCGAAATGGCGCGCGAAGCGCTCCGCATCGATGGTTGCCGAGGTGATGACAAGCTTCAGCTCGGGCCTCCTCGGCAGCAACTGCTTCAGGTAGCCGAGCAGGAAGTCGATGTTGAGGCTGCGCTCGTGCGCCTCGTCGATCACCAGGGTGTCGTACTGAAGGAGAAGACGATCCCCTTGCGTCTCGGCAAGGAGAATCCCGTCGGTCATCAGTTTCACGTAGGAATTGGGGCTCACGCGATCGGTGAAGCGGATCTTGTAGCCGACCGCGGTGCCAAGCTCCGTTTTCAGCTCCTGCGCAATGCGGGCGGCGGTCGCGCGCGCGGCGATGCGACGCGGCTGCGTGTGGCCGATGAGGCCTGCCGCGCCCCGCCCCAGCTCGAGGAGGATCTTCGGCAACTGCGTCGTCTTTCCCGAACCGGTCTCGCCGCACACGATCACGATCTGGTGCGCTTGGATCGCCGCGGCGATCTCCTGCCGGCGCGCGCAAATCGGCAGCTCGGGCGGAAACTCGGGCCGCGGCAGCGACCGGCGCCGCGCTTCGACTTCGGCGCTCGACAGGCGGCGGGGCTTCTCGGTATGGATCAAAGAGTTTCTATCGGGTCTGACCTAAACCGGTATGGCCAGAAGCAGCAGAGTTGGTTTTGCCTTCAAGCAATCTCATCATTGTGCAGTGCAATCGCATGCGATTGCACTGCACAATGATGAGACGTAATTAGAAGCAAATTCTCGCCAAGGACGTCAACACTCCACGGATAAGTCACTAATCGATCTCCACCATCGACCCGCGCTTGAGCATCACGAGCGCGCGCATTGCGGCTACGAGCGGGGTCGGCCCGGTGGCAACCATTACGCGATCGATATCCGCAGTCCATTCGGACCCGGTCCGCTGGACGCTGATTCCATACTTCTCGATCAGCGGTCCCCCCTGTCGCCACTCCGTCGACGGACAGTAGTGGTACATGCGCGAATCCGCCGTGCGCGCGTAGACGTTCAGGTCCTTGTCTATCTCGAGCACATTTCCCTGGGTATCGCGCATGTACAGGATCGCATCGACCTTGGCAACCATGTAGTTGAGTTCCATGTTGCTCAAGCTGGATACGGACTTCTTCATGGTGCTTCGCTACTGCGATTTTCCGCGCGCTTCGATGGTCCACCAGCCCTCGAGACGCCCGCTGCGGTGCACGGCGAACCGGTCGTAGAGATTGACCGTGGTGTCGCAGTGGCTGGGAACCAATTCGATCCTGCCGCCGAGCGCGAGGTTCAATTTTCCCGAATTGGTCCGAATACTGCCGTGCTCGTCCCCGGCAAATTCGAATTTGAGCGCGGGCTGCCCCTTTACCGAGGGCGGTCCGCCGTCGCTGCTCGCCGATTTCCAGCCGACGTCGACGATCGCCCGGTCCGCGGCCGGGCGGCTGATCACGCTGGCGAGGATGGTGAGCGGCTGCCCGAGCGGATGCGCCTCGCCCGCGGCGCCGAGCGCCACCTTGGCGTACGCGGTATCCATGGTGATGTAACTGCCGGGCTGCAGCTCGGTCAAGGTGCGCAGTTCGATGTCGATCGGGAAACTTCCCGTTCCGCCGCCGGTCGCAACCGGGCACTCCAGGCCCGCGGCACGAACGGCATCGATGCTCGCGCGCAATTTCGTCATCGCCTCGCGCACCAGCGCGGCACGCTCCTCGAGGGACGCGACCGCCTGCAGTTTCCCCTGATAGCCCTGCAGGCCGCGGAAGCGAAGCCCGCGCGAGCGCGCAATCAGCGCCGCGAGCTGGCCGGCGCGCGGCCCCGGAGGAACGCCGGTTCGACCTTGTCCCACGTCGACCTCGACCAGGACCTCGAGCTGCACCCCGACCTGATCGGCCGCCTCGGCAAGCGCCCCGATGTTGCTCTCGTCATCGGCGACCACGGCCATTCTGGCCGACTTGGCAAGCTC